>CAYUXM010000034.1:0-17463 GCA_964448765.1 uncultured Rhodobacterales bacterium | reverse complement strand
ATCGGCCGTCCCTGTTGCCAGATCGCCTGCGCCCGCAGCACGCGTGCCTGACGGTCTGCATCGTCCCGTGCGGCGATCTCGCGCTGGATGGCTGGAGAGACGCGCGGCGGTTGCCGGCCCGAAATACCCGCGGCCGAGAGGATGTTCTCGAAGCGGCAGCCGGCATGGCAGTAGAGGAGAAGCCGGCCGTCACTGGCCACCCGGATGCTGAGCGACGGCTCACGGTCGTCATGCGCCGGGCAGCGATCGACCCAGCCGCCGGCGCAAGGACGCGCGCGTTTGCTCAGCGGGAATGGGACACCCATTCTCGTCATCTCGAAGCCTCGTCGTCTGGATTGTGGCTCGGCGCTTTCGGAAACAGGTCGCCCCGTGCGTGCGCCTTTGCTGAACTGGCCCCCCCGAGGAGAAACCCCTCAGCCCCTGGGGGGGCTACTTCGCCGCCCAGCCCGTGCCGTTGCGCGTGTGCAGCCACCGTTCGATGTCGGTTTCCAGCCAGCCCACCGCGCGCGGCCCCAACCGGACGGGCCGCGGAAAGTCGCCCCTCGCCATCCATGCGTAGATCGTCGATCGAGACACGCCGAACCGCGCCTCAACCTCGCTGCGCCTCAGGATCCTCTTCGCCATCTGCTCGCCCCTGTGCTGCCCAGGCCTTCTCTGGCCTTAGCTGGAAATCATGGGAGCAGGCGGCGTGCCGCGCTAGACGCGGAAAACTGGGAGCATTTCTTCGCACCTTTCCGAGCGCCAGGTCCTTGGATCGATCTGAAGCTTCTTCATCCCGTCGCCGATGGACCGCGACAGCCGCTTTTCTGAGACAGTCTGCGGGAAAAGCTCATCGCATCCTGGCACTTCACGGGCGCGCCTAATCAGTTCGCGCCTCGAAGTCGTGCGCTTGGTGATCGGTTCACCGCGTTGGCGCATCATTTGGACGACCCACCAACAGATGACAGCGCGCAACTCGTCCGTGCTGTAGCCCTCCCGGGCCTGCGGGCGTCCGCGGCCTTTCTTCTGAAGGGCGTGCATCCTGAGCGCGATGTCCGCTTGAAGCCCGAGTTCCAACAAGGGCCGAAGATGATCCGGGACTTTCCCCAACTCCCGTTGTAGCCAGTCTTCGAAATCGAGCGGTTCGGGTTCATCGTCGGCGATCTCGATGTCGAGAAGGCCACGCGGAGGACGTTCCATCGTCATGGCGCTATTCCTTTCCTGAGGGCTGAGCATCCGTTCCGCTGGCGAGGTAGTCGCACCATTCTTGCATCATCGCGCGGCGGCGCTCGAACACGTCGGACCGAGCATAGGCCTTCACCACGGCATCGCCGGTTGCATGCGCCAGGGCCGCCTCTGCGACCTCTGCCGGAAAGTCGGTCTGCTCTTGCGCCCAGGTACGGAACGACGTCCGAAACCCGTGCACGTCGGCTTCGAAGCCAAGCTCCTTGACCAGCTTCGACAGGGTCATGTCCGACAGGGCCTTGTCGCGAAGGCTCGGGAAGATGAGACCGGATGCCGCCCGCAGATCTTCGGCTTCGCGCAGGATCTCGATCGCGCGGGTCGACAGCGGCACACGATGCTCGCGCTTCATCTTCATGCGCTCGGCGGAGACGACCCAAGTCACCCGCGTCGCGACATCCAGGCTGTCAGCGCCATGGAGGTCGATCTCGCTCCAGGTTGCGTGGCGAACCTCTCCCGACCGCGCCGCCGTCAGGATCAGGAACTCCAGGGCGAGTTTTGTCGACCGGCTGGCATTCGAGGCCCAGACAGTGGCAAGGCATTCCACGACGCGCCGGTACGGCAGAGATTTGCGATGCCGGGGCGCCTTCGCAACCTTGGGCAAGGCCGCCGTCACGCTTTCCGCGGGGTTGTCTTCGCGCCAGCCCTGGGCAATGGCCCACTTCAGCACCGTTCCGATCCGCTGGCGCACCCGTCGGGCTGTCTCCGCCTTGCTGGTCCAGATCGGGCTCAACACGACGAGCAGATCCGCCGTGGAAACCTCGCTAACCCGCTTCAAGCCGATCTTCGGGAAGGCGTAGAGTTCAAGGGACGTGATGAAGTCCTTTCGGTGCTTCTCGTTGCGCCACGTCGGGCCGTGCATCTCGTGCACCTTCCGGGCTGCCGCCTCGAAGCTGGGGACCTCGCGGGCGCGGCGTTTTTCGGCCAGCGGGTCGCCGCCTGCTCGGGCAAGTCTGCGATTGTCGAGGGCAGCGCTGCGGGCCTCAGCCAGACCGACCAGCGGAAAACCACCGAGCCCCATCTCCGAGCGCTTCCCCCGGATCACGATCCGCTGCACCCACTGCTTCGAGCCGGAAGGGTTCACGCGCAGGTAGAGCCCATTCCCGTCGCAGTACTCTCCGGGCGCCGTCACGTTCCTCGCAAACTGAGCTGTGAGCGACGTCTTTGGCTTGCGGACCCCATGCATCGTCATCCAGCTTATCCCCCATTGTATCCCCCACCTGTAGTGAGAACTTCTTGGATTTTACCAGAACATACTGGACGGGACAGAAGATTAATAATCTGACACAGAAAGAATTCCTGGAATTCTCTGGAACATGGTGGAATTGACGATGGTGGACCTCGACTCCACCAATTCCCCCATGTGACCGAAGCCACGCGGGCCCGCATGGCCCCGGCGCGGCCGGCCCCGGCTCAGTCGCAGATGTCGGCCACCGATTTCTTCACCGCCTCGATGTCGAACACCGCGTCGAGCCAGCCGTCGCGGAAGATCACCGACTTGGCGTTCTCGATCGCCAGCAGCGCGCCGTCGGAAAACTTGCCCTCGGGGAAGATGCCGAAGGCGATGGCCAGTTCGATCTTCAGGTGGCCGAGGATGAAATCATGCGCGGCGGCTTCCGGTACGCCCATCGCCACCGCCCGGTCGGTCGCCTCGCGCAGCGCCAGCGAGAAGGTCGCGCCCACCGTCTCCGACAGCGCCGGTTCGAGAATCGCGATGTCCTGCAAGGTGCAGCGATGCGCGCGGGCGGCCGGCGCGTAGATCAGCCGCGCGATCTCCTCGCAGGCCGCGTAATGTTCCTCCGGCCCCTGGATCAGGGCGCAGACGATGCCCTGCGGGCCGGCGATGCCGCCGAAATAGTCGCGCTGCGCGGCGATGTCGGCCGTTATCTCGAAGATGTTGGGGTGGCAGGGATGGGTGCAGAAATAGGTCACGTCCGGCCGATCCGGCATCCGCCCGGCGAAGGGCGCGGCCGCATCCAGCACGATCACCGCCGCGCCGGGCTTCACCCGGTCGATGAAGCCCGCGGCGATCTGGCCGATCAGCCGGTCGGGCACCGCCATCACGATCGCGTCGGCATCGGCCAGCGCGTTGTCGGCGGGCACGGTGTCAAGGCCCAGTTCCGCCTTCAGCCGGTCCTGCCCGGCCGGCGACACCTCGACATGGTCGATCTCGAAGCGCGAGCCCATCAGGTTGCGCGCCAGCCGCACGCCCATCTTGCCACCCGCCCCCAGAAGCGCGATCTTTTCCATCCTAGTCCTCCCCGGCGGCCCCGCCGCCCTTCTTGATCCAACCGAAATAGTCCGGGCTGCCCATCTGGCCGCCCTTGAGCGCGATCTGCAGCCCGTCCATCGCCGGATCGTCCGACCACGCCTGCAGCAGGGCCGCGCCCGGCTTCGTCGGTGCCAGTGCGGTGAAGGCGTAAAGCCCCAGTTCCCGCGCCGCGTGGCCCGAAGTGTCGCCGCCCGAGATCACCACGCGGGTGAGCCCGGCGCGGCGCACCAGCCGCGCCACGATCCGGCCCAGCGCCGCGCCGATCCGTTCGCCCGCCACCTCCGGCGCTGTTCCGGTCGCATCCAGCGCCGAGCGTAGCGCCGCGACGGCCGGATCTTCGGGGCCGCGCGCGGTGCAGATCAGCGCGTCGCGGCCGCGCCCCAGCGTGGCGAGCGCCGCGGCCTCGGCCGCCGCTTCCGCCGCCGCCTCGCCCCGCACCACCGCGACGGCGTCGAGGCCGATGACCTCGAACCCCTCCTCCGCCGCCCGGTCGATCTGCGCCGCCGTCACCGGCGAGACGGAGCCCGAGACCGCCAGCATCCGCGCCACCGGCCCGGCACCTGGCGCGGCGGCCGCGGGCGGGATCAGCCCGGCGGCGCGCCAATGCGCGATCAGCGCGTATTCCACGCCTTGCGACCCGACCGCGAACAGCGGCGAAGGCGCCTGCCAGATCAGCCGGCCGTTGGTTTCCATATGCGCCCCGGTCATCGCGTCGAGCGCGATCACCCCGCAACCCTCCGCGCGCAACCGGTCCAGCGTCGCCTCCGCGTCGGCCTCCAGCGCCTCGATGTCGATCAGGCCGAAGCGGCGCGCGGTCTGCCGGGCCAGGTGGCGCGTGACCTCGGCCTCGTCCATCGGCGTCGCGGGATGGTGGGCCATCACCGGATGCCGGTCCAGCCGGAACACCCCGCCGGGGGCCGAGGCGAAGAGATTGCCGAAGGCCTGGTAACGCCGCATCACGGGCGCGGCGACAAGGCAGGGCACCCAGGGGCTGCCGATGACGCCCTGCCCGATGTCGATCGCGGTGCCGATCGAGCCGAGGTGCGGCGCGGAATCGAGGGTGGAGCAGGTCTTGTAATGCACCACCGGCGCGCCGGTTTCGGCCAGGCAGGCGAACAGCCGGGGCAGTTCCGCCGCCATCCACTCGGGCGTCTGCGCCCGCGCGGTGGTGGCGACGCCGATGCCGCGCAGGCCGGGAAACCGCGCCAGGCGCTCCGGTGTCGGCGCGTCGAGGAACAGCGCCGCGGGCAGGCCGGCGAAGGCCAGCGCCTCCATCACCGCCGCCGATCCGGTGAAATCGTCGCCGAGCCAGGCGACGAGCGGGCCGTCGGGCAGCCCGCCTGCCTGGCCGGCGGTCACCGGAACCGCCTCAGCGCGGCGGCCAGCGCCGGATGGTCGCGGGCATAGTCTTCGGCGGGGATGCCGGCGATCGCGGCCTCCCAGGCCTCGCGCAGGCTGCGGACCCCGGCAGCCGGGCCGTCGGGGTGGCCCATGATCCCGCCGCCCGCGGCATGCAGGCAATCGGCGCTGCCCAGCCGCCGGTAGGTTTCGGCCGCCTGCACGGCGGTCTGGCCCGAGGAGAACACCGGCATCGCGCGGCACGGCTTGTCGGCAAACAGCGGATCGCCCAGCGACCGCGCCGAGGCGATCACGCTGTCGTCGCTTTCGCTGAACTTGTTGGCCAGCCCGTTGACATGCATGTGGTCGGCCCCCGCCAGCCGCCAGAGTTTCGACCAGGCCGGGTAGGACCAGCCCAGGAGCGGCGCGCGGCTCAGCGCGCCCCAGCCGTTGCGATGGGCATGGATCGGCAGTTCGCTGTGCCGCGCGAGGGCGAGGAACCCCGACAGCCCCACCGAGTTCAGGCTGACCATCACGCAGGTGCCGCCCAGATCGCGCACCATGTCGTGCCGGCGGCGCATGTCGTCGATCTCGCCGGTCAGGTTGGCGGCGTACATCACCCGCTTGCCGGTGCGATGGGCATGGGCGTCAAGCACCGACAGCACGGCGCGCACGCGATCCTCGAACGGGCAGGCCGGGCCGTTGGCCTGCAATTCGTCATCCTTGATGAAGTCGATCCCCGCCGCCGCGAGTTCGTCGGCCAGGGCCGCGGTCTCGTCGGGCGTGAGGCCGACGCTGGGCTTGACGATCGTGCCGATCACCGGCCCGGCGCCGATCCCGCAGAGCCGCTTCGTGCCCTCGGCGCCGAAGCGCGGGCCGGGGCCGGCGGCGGCGAAGCCGGGCGGCAGCCGGAGATCCTCGAGCCGCAGGCCGGAAAACTCGCGCAGCTCGAACAGGTTGCCGGCCAGCGTCACCATCAGGTTCGGCAGGTCCGGGCCGATGTTGTCGATGGGCCAGGACAGCGTCAGCCGCGCCCGGCGGTAGCCCTGGCCACGGTCGGCCATGACGCAGGGCAGCGCGGGCCGCGGCGCCGGCGCCAGTTCCTCCAGCCGTTCGACCCGCGCCGCGGCGCGGTCGCGCAGCGCCGTCGTCTCGCCGGGCAGGGCGATGAAGGTGCCCGAGGATTGTTCGCCCGCCATGACCTCGGCCGCGCGGGCCGGGTCGACGGGCGTTTCGATCAGGTAGTCGCATTCGATCCGGTCGGTCATGATGATCCGGCGCAGGCAAGGGCGGTGGCCCATGTGGCGTCCCACGGGCCGGATCGCAGGTCAAGAAACTTGCATAAACAACTTGTTTAGGCCGGCTTCATTACCCCCGGTGCCGCTCAACCGCCGATCAGCAGCCGCACCATCGTCGCCTGGTCGAGATAGCCGGTGGGCGTGAGCCCGCGGGCCTGCTGGAACCGGCGGATCGCCTTGCGCGCCGTGGCGTCGAACCGGCCATCGACGGCGCCGGGTTTCAGCCCCAGATCGGCCAGCCGCGCCTCGACCAGCCGGCGCATCACCGCGTTGCCGGCCAGCGCATCCTCGACCGCGGCCAGGTCGCGGCGCTGGCCGGCCTCGGCCTCCGCCGCCTGCCGTTTCGCCAGCCGCTGTTCGGCGGTCTCGGCGAAGGCGCCGTCGGGATAGCTGTCAAGATAGGCGCGATAGGCCTCTGCGGTGTCTCGCTTGGTCGCCGTCGTCCAGGCCTCGCGTTCCTGCACCGGTATCCGTTCCAGCCGTTCGCGGCCGAATTCCTCCAGCCGGGCGCTGGCGATATCGGCGAACAGCCCGTCGGGATAGCGGTCGAGATAGGCGCGCGCCCCGGCCTCGGTCTCGGCGCGGCCGGTATCGCGCCAATAGGCGGAATCGCGGGCCTCTTCCTCGGCCTGTCGGCGCGCGGCCTCGGCCTCCAGCTCCGCCGCGCGGGTTTCGGCCTGCTGGAACAGCGCCTCCAGAAGCCGCGCATCCAGATAGCCGGTCGCGGCATGGGCATTGGCCCCCTGCCAGGCGCGGATCGCGGCGCGGGTGGCGGGGCCGAAGACGCCGTCGATCCCGCGCGGATCGAACCCCAGGATCGCGAGGCTCTGCTGGGTCTTGCGGCGCTCGTCGCGGCTGAGCCGCAGCGCCTCTTCGGCCTGCCGCAGCCGGTCTTCGGGGCCGAGGGCCGGTTCGGCGCCGGCGGCCCCGGCCGCATCGCTGTCCGGCGGCAGGAACGCGCGGTTGGCAGGCAGGTAGCCCTCGGCCCGCAACCGCCCGGCATCCGCCACCGCGGTTGCCACGGGGATGCCGGGATCGAACAGCGCGCCGTCGAACAGGTCGGCCAGCGCCGCGGCTGGCCCGGCCAGCACGGTCACGCCCTGCGGGATGTCCCGTGGCTCGAAGCCGGGGGCGAGGCCGGGGCCGGTGACGGCGCGGCGCGCCGGGTCGACCACCGCGATCAGCGCCGAACCGGGATGCGCGGCGGCGAGGTCGAGAAGCGGCCCGAGCGGCAGCCCGGCGGTGCCGACGCCAAGCGCCGAGACGCGGCCGGCCTCCGGCGCCAGCAGCCAGTGATCGGTCCGCGCGCGCACGACATGGCCGTCCAGCACGATCACGAGGCTGTCGGCCGCCGCGATCCGGGGGCGCAGCGCCTCCAGCCGCAAGAGCGCCCGGTCAAGCGGCAGATCGTCGAGCAGCACGGGCGCGAAGCCAGCGCCGCGCAGCGCCGCCGCGATCGCGCGGCTGTCGGGCAGGGCCGGCTGGGTGGCGTAACCGGTATTGGCCAGCAGGATGGCCAGGTCTTCCGCCGTGGCCGTCACCGTGCCGGTCATCCCGGCCAGCGCCGCGCAGGCCAGCGCCCGCGCCGTCTTGTCGAAAAGCATTGCCCTGACCTCCCGGCCTGAAAATCCCGGTCCCGAACCGGGCTGAAATGGCCGTCAGCCTGTGCCGGAAACGGCCCGTCATGCAATAGCAGGGCCCTGCGCGGTCCGTCGGGTGGCAAGAGATCGCCGGTTGCGGCGCGCTGCCGGGGCCACAGTCGCCCGCCCTTGCGGCGGGGCGGGCCAGCTTTGCCTTGGCAAGCCGTGCGATCCGTCGGATGGTCCGTCCAGCGGCGACGTCATTGAACGGGAGGTATCATGGCCGGGAAATTCGAACTCTTCACCGACAAGGCCGGTGAAACGCGCTTCCGCCTGAAGGCGGGCAACGGCGAGATCATCCTCGCCAGCGAGGGCTACAAGCGCAAGGCGAGCGCGCTGAACGGCGTCGACTCGGTCCGCCGCAACGCCGCCGATCCGAAGCGGTTCGAGAAGGCCGAAACCAAGAACGGCAAGTGGCGCTTCAACCTGCGCGCCACCAACGGCCAGGTGATCGGCACCTCAGAGACCTACGAAAGCGCCTCGGCCCGCGACAACGGCATCGAGTCGGTGATGAAGAACGCGCCCGAGGCGAAGCTCGAAGACCTGACCTGAGCCCTCGCGGCCCGACCGGCGGCCCCGGAACGTTCCGGGGCGGCCGCAACCTTGCCGCGGTCTGGAAGCGCGAGCGCATGATGAAGATCACCCGGATCACCAGCCATGTGCTGCAATACGACCTGCCCGAGACGCTGGGGTATTCGCAGCAGTTCTACACCCGGCGCAGCGCGCATCTGGTCGAGGTCGAGACCGACGCGGGCGTGACCGGCTGGGGCGAGTGTTTCGGCCCCGGCAATGTCGCGCTGGCGAACCGGGCGATCGTGGAACAGGTGATCCAGCCGCTGGTGCTGGGTCTGGACCCGCTGGACCGCGACGTGATCTGGCACCGGGTCTACAACCTTCTGCGCGACCACGGCCAGAAGGGCATGCCGATGCAGGCCTTGTCGGGTGTCGACATCGCGCTGTGGGACATTGCCGGCAAGGTCGCGGGCCTGCCGCTGCACAAGCTGATCGGCGGGGCGCATCGTGTCGACGTGCCGGTTTACGGTTATGGCATGATGCTGCGCCACGAGCCGGTGGCGGACCTCGCCGCGCGGTTCACGGACGAGGCGGCGGCGATCCGCGACGCGGGCTTCGTCGCCACCAAGATGAAGGTGGGCCTTGGCCCGAGGGACGACGTGAAGCTGGCCGAGGCGGTGCGCCGGGGCGTCGGGCCGGAGTTCCGCTTCATGGTCGATGCCAACCATTGCTACACCACGAGCGACGCCTTCTACGTCGGCCGCGCGCTGGAGGAGCTGGGCGCCTACTGGTTCGAGGAACCCGTCGCGCCCGAGGATCACGACGGCTATCGCGAGTTGCGCGCGGGGCTTGGCGTCAACATTTCGGGCGGCGAGGCGGAATTCGGGCGCTGGGGCTGGCGCGCGCTGCTGGACTCGCGCGGGCTGGACATCGCGCAGCCCGAGGTCTGCGCTCTGGGCGGGGTCAGCGAATACCTGCGGGTGCTGGCGCTGTGCCATGCCCATCACACGCCGGTCGTCAACCATGTCTGGGGATCGGCCGTGGCGGTGGCGACGAACCTGCACCTTCTGGCCGCGATGCCGGCGCTGCCGGGCGGGCTGCATCCGTGGGAGCCGATGCTGGAGTTCGACACGACCCACAACGCCTTCCGCGACGATCTTCTGTGCGAACCGCTGGCGATCCAGGCCCAGGTCGCGAAGACCGGCGGGCGGTGCGGCATTCCCGCCGGGCCGGGCCTTGGGGTCGAGCCCGACCGCGACGTGATCCGGCACTACCGGATCGGCTGACGCGCCGGTTTCGGCTTGACCCGCCACGGCGGCGCGGGTTGCGTGGCCGGCAAAGAGGGAGCGGAGCCATGCAGAACACCCAGGTCATTCTTTCCAGCCGCCCCGTCGGGGTGCCGGGGCCGGAGCATTTCAGCCTGCGCGAGGTGCCGGCGGGCACACCGGGCGCGGGGCAGGTTCTGGTGCGTCTCACGCATTGGTCGGTCGATCCGGCGATGCGCGGCTGGGCCAACGACGTGCCGAACTACTCGCCCCCGGTGGCCATCGGCGACCCGATGCGGGCCTTCGCGGTCGGCGACGTGATCGCCTCGCGCCACCCCGACTATGCCGAGGGCGACGTGGTGGAGGGGCTGCTGGGCTGGCAGACCCATGCGCTGGTGGATGGTGCGGCGATCGCCCGCAAGGTGACCGAGACCGATCTGCCGCGCAGCTACGCGCTGGGCGTGCTCGGGCTGAACGGCACCACCGCCTATTTCGGCCTGACCGAAAGCTGCGCGGCGCGGGCGGGCGATACCGTCGTGGTCTCCACCGCCGCGGGCGCGGTGGGCTCGGCGGTGGGGCAGATCGCCAGGATCCTCGGCTGCCGGACGGTCGGGATCGCCGGCGGGGCGGAGAAGGTGCGCCAGTGCCGCGAGGAATTCGGCTACGACGCGGCCATCGACTATCGCGGCGAGGACGTGGCGGCGGCGCTGGCGCGGCACTGTCCCGACGGGGTCGATTGCTATTTCGACAATACCTGCGGGCCGATTTCCGACGCGGTGATGACCCGGCTGGCGCAGGGTGCGCGAATCACCATCTGCGGCACCGCCGCGATCACCGAGTGGGATCCGGTCCCGCTGGGCCCGCGGGTGCATCGCCAGTTGCTGGTCGCCCGCGCCCGGATGCAGGGGTTCCTGATCTTCGACTACAAGGACCGGCTGGGCGAGGCGCGGGCGGCGCTGGCGGACTGGCTGCGTGCCGGCCGGATCGCGGTGCGCGAACACGTTCTGGAGGGGCCCGAGGCCGCGCCGGGCGCGATCGCGATGCTTTACCGCGGCGAGAACACCGGCAAGCTGATCGTCGCGGTCTGACCGGCCGCGCCGGGCCGGGTCAGATCAGCGAAACCCAGCGCCGCGCCAGTGCGAGGCCGGTGGCGTCGGCCTCGGCGCCCTCGGTTTCTGCGCGACGGGGATGGCTGGCCGCGAACCCCGGGTCCATCGCGGCGACCTGGTCGGGGAACCGGCGCAGCCAGTCCGCGACCACGGCGCGATGCGCCTCGAGATGGAACTGGAAGCCATAGCCCGCCCGGCCGTGGCGAAATCCCTGCGCCTCGGCGATGCCGGAGCGGGCAAGATGCAGGGTGCCCTGCGGCAGGTCGAAGGTGTCGCTGTGCCACTGGGTCGCGCGAAACCGCGCCGGTGCCGGGCCCATCACCGGGTCGTCGGCGGCGCCGGCGCAGCGCTCCACCGGGCACCAGCCGAATTCCGTTGCGGCGCCGATCCGGTTCTCGGCGCCCAGGCCGCGGGCCAGGAGTTGCGCGCCCAGGCACAGGCCCAGCACCGCGCGGCCGGTCTCGGCCGTTTCGGCCATCAGCGCGGCCAGCGCGGGCAGGTAGGGATGGCGCGCATCATCCTGCGCCGATTGCTCGCCGCCGAACACCACGAGCGCGTCATGGCTGCCCGGCCCGGGCAGGCGGCCATCGGCGAAGGGGCGGAAGATGTCGATCATCGCGCCGGCCTCGGCCAGCGCGACGCCGACCTGACCGTGATGGGTGATCGCGGTATTCTCGACGAGCGCGACGCGCATGGGCAGCGTTCCCCAGGGTTCGCTCCGCACTCTGCACGAGCCGCGGCGGCGTTCAAGCACGACACGGGGGATTGACATACGGCATAACGATTAGAATGCTTCGTGTATCCGGCGGGAGGGCCGGACCCGGCATTGGAGGGCGCGATGCGCATCTGGGGATATTTCCGGTCGTCGGCGGCCTATCGCTGCCGGATCGGGCTGGGCCTGAAGGGCGTGGCGGCCGAGGCCGGCTTTGTCCACCTGCGTCGGGGCGAACAGCGTGAGCCGGCGTTCCGCGCGCTCAATCCGCAAGGTCTGGTGCCGGCGCTGGAAACCGGCGAGGGGGTGATCACCCAGTCGCTGGCGATCCTCGAATGGCTGGACGAAACCCATCCCGAACCGGCCTTCCTGCCCGGCGATGCCGGCCACCGGGCCGCGATCCGGGCCTTCGCGCAGATCATCGCCTGCGACATCCACCCGCTGCAGAACCTCCGGGTGCTCGACTACCTGCGCGCCGAGTTCGGCCAGGACCAGGACGGGCTGAACCGCTGGTGCCAGCGCTGGATCGGCGAGGGGCTGATGGCCTGCGAATCGATCCTCGCCGCGCGCGGCGGGCCGGGGCCCTTCTGTTTCGGCGAAAGCCCGACCCTGGCCGATATCTGCCTCGTCCCGCAGGTTTTTTCGGCAGATCGTTTCGGTGTCGATCTTGACCCGATGCCGCGGGTCAGGGAAATTCATCGCATCTGCAACGAATTGCCCGCCTTCGCCTCGGCGCATCCCGCGCGCCAGCCGGACCACGAGGCCTGAGGCCAAGGAGATGATGGACTTGCCCGCCGCGAGGCGGTCTTATGATCGACAGGGGCATATCGCCCGCAACAAGACACTCTGGGAGGAGAGAGACACATGACCACGACCCGCAGATCGCTTATGGGCCTCGCCGCCGCCGCGGCGCTGGCCACCGGCCTCGGCGCCGCCCCGGCCGCCGCGCAGGAGGTGACGCTGACCCTGCACCAGTTCCTGCCCGCGCAGGCGAACGTGCCGAAATACGTTCTCGACGTCTGGGCCGACAAGGTCGAGGCCGATTCGGACGGGCGGATCAAGATCGACCGGTTCCCCTCGATGCAGCTGGGCGGCACCCCGCCGGAGCTTTACGACCAGGTCGTCGACGGCGTGGCCGATATCGTCTGGACGGTGGCCGGCTACACGCCGGGCCGGTTCCCGCGCGCCGAGGTCTTCGAACTGCCGTTCATCATGACCGATGCCGAGGCCGCCTCGCGCGCCTACTGGGATCTCTACGAAAGCGACATGAAGGACGCCGACTACAAGGACGTTCACATGATCGGCGTCTGGGTGCACGGGCCGGGGATGATCCATTCCAAGGAACCGATCACCTCGGTGGCCGACCTCAATGGCGTGAAGCTGCGGGCGCCGACGCGCACCACCAACATGCTGTTCAAGGAACTGGGCGCGACCCCGGTGGGCATGCCGGTGCCGGCGATCCCGGAATCGCTGTCCAAGGGCGTGATCGACGCGACCGTGATCCCGTGGGAGGTGACCGGCGCGCTCAAGGTGCCGGAACTGGTGTCCAACCACACCGAGTTCGGCGATGCCGCGCTTTACACCACCTCCTTCGTCTTCGCGATGAACAAGGCCAAGTACGACAGCCTGCCCGATGACCTGAAGGCGGTGATCGACGCCAATTCCGGCGCCGAGTTCTCGGCCTTCGCCGGCAAGACGATGGCCGCCTACGACGTGCCGACCCGGCAGGCCGCCGTCGACCGCGGCAACAACATCGTCGAGCTTTCGCCCGAGCAGGTGGCCGAATGGCAGGCCGCGGCGGCGCCGGTCTACGACCAGTGGATGGCCGAGGTCGAATCGCAGGGCATCGACGGCGCCGACCTGATCGCCCGGGCCAAGGCGCTGATGGAGAAATACGCGAACTGACGCGCGCGGGCGGGCCGCGCCGCGGCCCGCCGTCTTCGCACCCGGGGGCGACATGCAGCGATTGATCTACGGGCTGGCCCGGCTGATGGCGCTTCTTGGCGGCATCGTGCTTGTCGGGCTGATCGTTCTGACCTGTGTCAGCGTCACGGGCCGCGGCGCCAACAGCCTCGGCCATGCCGACTGGCTGGAAGCCGCGTTCCCGGCGCTGTCCGAGGCGATCATCGGCACCGGTATCGGCCCGCTTCTGGGCGATTTCGAGATCGTCGAGGCGGGGATCGCGTTTTCGATCTTCGCCTTCCTGCCCTGGTGCCAGCTGCGCCAGGGTCACGCGACGGTCGACATCTTCGCGGCGATGATGCCGGGCGGGGTGAGCCGGGTCCTGATCACCTTCTGGGACGTGCTGTTCGCCGCGGTGCTGATCCTGATCTCCTGGCGGCTTTACGAGGGGATGGTCGGCAAGCTGGGCAACGGCCAGACGACCTTCCTGCTGCAGTTCCCGATCTGGTGGGCCTATGCGGCGAGCTTCGCCGGGTCCGTCGTCGCCGCGCTCACCGGGGTCTATGTGGCCGTCCTGCGGCTGGCCGGGCTGGTGACCGGGCGCCACCTTCTGCCCGTGTCCGGGGGGGGCGCGCATTGAGCAATCTCGAACTGGGGCTGCTGTCCTTCCCCGTCCTTCTGCTGATGATCTTCCTGCGCGCGCCGATCGGGCTGGCGATGCTGATCTGCGGCATCGGCGGGCTGCACCTGGTGACCGGCGGGCCGAACATGGTGCTTGCCAAGCTGAAATCGGAAAGCTTCTCGACCTTTTCGAGCTACTCGCTCTCGATCATCCCGATCTTCCTTCTGATGGGCCAGTTCGCGACGCTGGGCGGGATGAGCCAGGCGCTGTTCCGGGCCGCGGAAAGCTGGCTCGGGCACCGGCGCGGCGGGGTCGCGATGGCCTCGATCGGGGCCTGCGCGGGCTTCGGGGCGATCTGCGGCTCCTCGCTCGCAACCGCGGCGACGATGAGCCAGGTGGCGCTGCCGGAACTCAAGCGCAACGGCTATCCCGGCGGGTTTTCCACCGCCACGCTGGCCGCGGGCGGCACCCTGGGGATCCTGATCCCGCCCTCGGTGGTGCTGGTGATCTACGCGATCCTGACCGAGCAGAACATCGCCAAGCTGTTCCTTGCCGCCTTCATTCCCGGCCTGCTGGCGGCGCTGGGCTACATGATCGCGGTGTCGCTTTACGTGCGCCGCCACCCCGAGGCCGGCGGCACGCTGCCGCGCCAGCCCTACCTGCAACGGCTGCGCGCGCTGTGGGATGTCTGGCCGGTGCTCTTGGTCTTCGTGCTGGTCGTGGGCGGTATCTACCTGGGCTGGTTCACCCCGACCGAGGGCGCCAGCGTCGGCGCCGCGGGCACCGGGCTGATCGCGCTGGCCAATGGCGGGCTGACCTGGCGCACGCTGCGCGACAGCATCCTGTCGACCGCGCAATCGACCGCGATGATCTTCTTCATCGTGCTCGGCGCGGGGCTTTACAATTCCTTCCTCGCGCTTACCCAGGTGCCGCAGAACCTGTCGGAATTCGTGATCGGGCAGGGCTTCAGCCCGTGGCTGGTGCTGGTGCTGATCCTGATGTTCTACCTGGTGCTGGGCTGCCTGATGGACAGCCTGTCGATGATCCTGCTGACGATCCCGATCTTCTTTCCGGTGGTCAGCCAGCTTGATTTCGGGCTGACGCCCGAACAGGTGGCGATCTGGTTCGGGATCCTCGTGCTGATCGTCGTCGAGGTCGGGCTGATCACGCCGCCGGTGGGGATGAACCTGTTCGTGATCAACTCGATGGATCGCGAGACGCCGATGTCGGCGACCTATGCGGCGGTCCTGTGGTTCGTCGGCTCGGACCTGATCCGGGTCGCGATCCTGGTGATGTTCCCGGCGATCACGCTGTTCCTGATCTGACGGGTCCGCGGCGGGCCGAGGCGCGGGGGGCTGTCTGCCCCCCGGCCGCCTTCGGCGGCGCCCCCCGAGGATATTTCTCGACCAAAACGATTGCGCGAAACTGGTTATTGAGTATAACTATTCGTGTGCAAATCGCAGGGAGGGCGCGATGCTGGAGATCGAGACGGACGGCCCGCTGGCGGTTCTGACGATGAACCGGCCGGAGAAGCGCAACGCGATGTGCGACGCGCTGCTCGACCGCATCGCGGCGTTCTTCGACGCGCCCCCCGAGGGCGTGAAAGTGGCGGTGCTCGCCGGGGCGGGCGGGCATTTCTGTTCCGGTCTCGACCTGGCCGAGCAGGAGTTGCGCGACGCCGAGGGCACGATGCGGCATTCGCGCGGCTGGCACCGGGTGATGGACCGGGTGCAGTTCGGCGGCCTGCCGGTGGTGGCCTGCCTGACCGGCGCGGTGATCGGCGGCGGGCTGGAACTGGCGGCCGCGGCGCATGTGCGGGTGGCCGAACCCTCGGCCCGGTTCCAGTTGCCCGAGGGGCGGCGCGGGATCTTCGTGGGCGGCGGCGCCAGCGTGCGGGTCGGGCGGCTGATCGGCCCGGACCGGATGACCGAGATGATGCTCACCGGCCGCAGCTACGGCGCGGAGGAGGGGCTGCGGCTGGGGTTCGCGCACGAGGTCGTCGCCGAAGGGCAGGGCCTGGCGCGGGCGCGCGCGCTGGCCTTGCAGATCGCCGGCAACGCGCCGCTGTCGAACTACATCATGATCCAGGCGCTGGCGCGGATCGCGGACATGGGCCGCGCCGAGGGGCTGTTCACCGAAAGCCTGTGTGCGGCGCTGACCCAGACCAGCCCGGACGCGGTGGAGGGGCTGCGCGCCTTTCTTGAAAAGCGCGCGCCGCGGTTCGGCTGACGGGGGCGGGGCGATGCAGGCGGACGCGGTGCTGAGAGACCTGGTCGGTTACCGGATGAAACGCGCCTTCGCGGTGATCCAGGCCGATCTCGCGCGGGTGCTGGACCCCTTCGGGCTGAGGATGATCCCGTTTTCGGCGCTGATGGTGATCGTGCGGCAGCCGGGGATCGGCCAGGGGCAACTGGCGGCGGCGCTGGCGGTGGAACGCTCGAACCTCGTCGCGCCGCTCGACGGGCTGGAGAAGCGCGGCCTGATCCGGCGCGAGCCGGTGCCGGGCGATCGCCGGGCGCTGGCGCTGCGGCCAACGCGGGCGGGCATGGCGCTGGCCGAGGACGCGCTGGCGGCGGTGCGGGCGCACGAGGCGCGGCTGATGGCCGGGGTCGCGGGGGCCGATGTCACGGCGCTGATGCGGGCCTGCGCGGCGATCGAGGCGGCGGCGCAGGCCGGGGCCGAGACATGAGCCGGGATGACACGGGGGTGCGCCCGCAGGCAATGCAGCGCGCGGACCGGCCGGACGGGACGGTGCTGCTGACCTGTCCCGAGCCGCTGCCGCCGGTCGCGGCGCATGTCGGCGAATGGCTCGATCACTGGGCGGACGCGGCGCCGGACCGGGTGTTCCTGGCCGAACGCTCGGGCGCGGGCTGGCGAACGGAAAGCTACGCCGCGGTGGCCGGCGCTGCGCGCGCGATCGCCACGGCGCTGGCCGGGCGCGGGCTGGGCCCCGACCGGCCGCTGGCGGTGCTGTCGGGCAATTCGGTCGACCACGGGCTGATCGCGCTGGGCGCGCAACTGGCCGGTGTGCCGGTGGTGCCGCTGGCCGAGCAATACGCGCTGATCGGCGAGGCGCATCCCCGGCTTGTCCATGCGCTGGAGCTGGTGCGGCCGGGAATGGCCTATGTCGCCGATGCCGGGCGCTTCGCCGATGCGCTGGCGTTGCCGGGCCTGGCCGGGATCGAGGTGGTGGCAAGCCGGGTCGGCGGCGCGGAGCGGGCGGTGACGGATTTCGCCGCTCTGCTGCGCGGCGATCCGGGCGCCGTGCTGCCGGCGATCGGCCCCGACACGGTGGCGAAGTATCTGCTGACCTCGGGCTCTACCTCCACCCCCAAGGCGGTGGTGACGACGCAGCGGATGATCTGCGTCAACCAGGCCCAGATCGGCGCCGCCCTGCCGTTCCTGTCGCGCCGGCCGCCCGCGATCCTCGACTGGCTGCCGTGGAACCATGTCTTCGGCGGGTCGCACAATTTCAACATGATGCTCGCCAATGGCGGCAGCCTGTGGATCGACGACGGCCGCCCGGTGCCGGGCGGGTTCGACCGGACGCTGGAAAACCTGGCGATGGTCG
>CAYUXM010000033.1:0-17945 GCA_964448765.1 uncultured Rhodobacterales bacterium | reverse complement strand
CACCAGAAGCGGACCGTTTCGTGGCTGACGTCGATCCCACGCTCGTGCAACAGGTCCTCGACGTTCCGCAGCGACAAAGGGAACCGGACGTAGAGCATCACTGCCAGCCGAATGATCTCGGGCGAGGTCTTGAAGTACTTGAAAGGGCTGCGCTTGGTCATGCCACGAGGCTAGGACGCCGCCCTGCCCCGCGGCAAGCCGGGTTGCTCTGACAATGCCGCCGACGATCAACTTCTGGAACCCCGATCGTCGCCCGGTCCTTGATGACCAGACGGTGCGCTGGTCGAACGTGACCACGGGAGGAACCCATGCGGTGGACCTGTGGCTGGAGGATCTCGACAAGGCGCAGCTGCAATTCCAGAGCGCGCAGAACTGTTTCGAGATCGACCTGTCGTCAATCGAAACCGGTGAGCACCATGTCGATTGTAGCGGGCTCGGCAAGGGCGTGCGCCTCCAGCGCCTGCCGGATCAGCCGCTGCCACTTTCCGAGACGCTGGAGCTTCCCATCGCCTTACCAGCGACGGGCGAGGCGCGGATCTATGCCCGAGTTGTCTTTGAGGATGGCCATATGGCTTGGACAAGTCCGATCTACATCAGCCGCATGTGACAGTGCGCGATGAGGCGTACATGGGCGGCGATCGGGCTGGGCTGCCGCCAGTTTTCCCGAACGCTGGCCTCTGACGTGACACGCTTCGGCCTGCCTCTTGCGCCGGATCAGGCATCCGGCGCCCTGCCCCGCCTCAAGCCGACTTATTCTGACAAGACCCATCGCGCCGGGCGACAGCCTGTCGCCCGTGGCGCCCTAACGGATCGTAAATATCGGCAATTCGGAGAAGGTGCGCCTGCTCGACTTCATCGACACGATCGAGGCGGAGCTGGGCGTCGCGGCGCAGCGCAACCCTATGGAGATGCAGGCCGGCGACGTGCCCGCCACCTGGGCCAACTGCTCGCTGCTGATGAGCCTCACCGGCTATCGGCCGAAGACCGACACGCGCGAGGGGATCGCGCGCTTCGTCGCGTGGTTCCGGGAGTATTACGGCAAGTAGCTCAGTGCTCCTCGAAGATGCGGCCGCGGCCGCGCACCCTGTCCTCGATCCCGGCGCGGCGCAGGGCGGACCAGGCGCTGACGGTGTTGATCGAGATGCACGGCTTGCCCAGCCAGCGCTCGCCCTCGGCGCAGACCGCGGCGCCGGCGAGGTTCGTGCCGACCTGCACCAGCGCTTCCACCTCGGGGGCGTCCAGCGCCTGCAGCGCCTCGCGGATGCGCGCCTCGGGCACCTGCGCGATGGCGCGGGGACTGGCGCACTCGAGGCCCGTCAGGCCCGCCACCTCGAAGCCAGCTTCCTCCAGCCAGGCGCGCACCTCGGCGTCGCCCTTGGACATGTGCGGGGTCAGCACGGCGATGCGGCGGGCGCCGAAGGCGCGCAGGGCATCCGCCACCGCCTCCGAGCCGAGGATCACCGGCACGCCGGCATGCGCCTCCAGCCGGGTGCGCAGTTCCTCCGAGCCCTTCAGCCCGCCCCAGAACGCCTCCAGCGCGACGCCCATGATCAGGCTGTCCACGCCGGCGGTCATCACCTGGTCCGTCGCCGTCTCGATCCCCGCGCGCATCGCCGCGACGTGGTCGAGGAAAGAGTCGGTGGAGATCTTGCGCTCCTGGATCGGGATGCGCCCGATATGGAAGCTGACGCCGTGGACGCGCACCGCGTCCGTCTCCGGCTGGACCGTGGTGTTGGTGGACGGTACGACAACCCCCACCTTCAGCCGGTAGCCCAGCGCGTCCGTGCCCTCGCTCATGCCTCTGCCTCCGCTTCCAGTTCCCGCAGCCCCGCGATCAGCGAGGCGCGCATCACCCAGGCCTTGTGTCGCGCCGGATCGGCCGCGCTGTCCCGCAACTCCTGCAGGGCCGCGGCGCGGGCCTCGGGCGTCTTGGCTTCCAGCCGTTTCTTGTTCTGGATCGTCTGGGCCTGCACATAGTCCCTGGCGATCTGTCGCCGTTCGCGGTCATAGGCGTCCGACAGCCGCTCTGCCTCCGCGGGCGCGTCGCGCAGGCGCACCAGCTTCTCGGCCAGGTTCACCGCGTCATGGATGCCGGAGTTCATCCCCAGCCCGCCGAGCGGGTTGTTCACATGCGCCGAATCGCCGGCCAGGAACACGCGCCCCTTGCGGAAGCTGGCCGCGACGCGCTGGTTCACCACGTAGAGGTTGCGGTGCTGCAGATCGCCCAGCGTCAGCGCCGGCTCGACGCCCGCGATCTGTGCCGCGACGTAGTCGTCGGAGAGCGGGTCCGGCCCCTCGTTCGCGCCAGGTGCGGGAAAGACCGTGCGCCACAGGCCCGGCGGCCCTTCGTGCGGGACCTTGAACAGGGCGCACCATTGCACCGGGTCGAGCACGTAGTTGCGCACGGCGAACCGTCGGGCGGCGAAATCGTGCGGCGTGGTCAGGACGAGGAACCGTTCCTCATAGGTGAATCCCTCGAACGCGATGCCGAGCGTCTTGCGCGTCAGGCTGCGCCCGCCGTCGCAGCCGATCAGGTAATCGACACGGGAAGGCGCCTCGCCCGCCACCTGCAGCGTCACGCCGCTTTCGTCCTGGCTGAAGCCCTCCACCGGGGTGCCGAGCCGCAGGGCGCCGGGGGCGACCGCCTCCAGCGCGCGGGCATTGGCGGTGGCCACCTTGTACTGTTCGCACTGGACGGCATAGGGATGGGGCGTCTCGTCCTCCAGCAGGCCGTAATCGTATTCTGCCACGATCTCGTCGCTGGCGCGGTCGCGGAACTGGAACACGGGCGCGCGCAGCCCCTTCTCCAGCACCTCGGCCCCGCTGCCGAGCGTGTCGAGCATGGCCAGCGTCGGGGGCTGCAGCGTCGCGGCGCGCGGGTCGTCGGGGAGCGACGGCTCCTTCTCGAAGACCGTCACCTCGATCCCGGCGCGGGCGAGCGCCAGCCCCATCGCCGTGCCCACCGGGCCGGCGCCGATCACCGCGCATTTCATCGCGCCCCTCCCTTGGCCTGCAGCGCCGCCCAGATGCGGGCGGGCGTCGCGGGCATGTCGATATGGTCGATCCCCAGCGCGTCGCAGACCGCCGAGATGCCGGCAGACAGCCCGCCGACGGTGCCCGATTCGCCCACCCCCTTCACGCCCAGCGGGTTCGCATTGGTGGGCGTGGGGCTGTGGTGGATGGCGATGGGGCCGAGGCTGTCGGCCCGCGGCACCGCATAGTCCATCAGCGAGCCGGTCAGCAGCGCGCCCGTCTCCGCGTCGTAGACGATGCGCTCCATCCAGGCCTGCGACAGGCCCTGCGCGACCCCGCCATGGATCTGCCCCTCGGCCAGCAGCGGGTTGATGACGGTGCCGATGTCGTCGGCGACGGTGTAGGCGATCAGGTCGAGCGCGCCGGTCTCCGGGTCGATCTCCACCTCGGCGACATGGGCGCCGTTGGGGAAGGTGCCGGCGGCGGTCGGCACCCAGGCCTCGGCGGCATAGCTGCGCCCCGTGGCGGCGGCGAGCGTCTGCAGCGTCACGGCGCGGTCGGTGCCGGCAATGCGAAAGGCGCCGTCCTCGAACGCGATGTCGGCCTCGGCTGCCTCCAGGTGGTCGGCAGCGTCGGGCAGGGCGGCGGCAAGGATCTGCCGCGCGCTCTCGGCCATCGCGGCGCCGGCCGAGCCCATGGTGCGGGAGCCGAAGGTGCCGGTGCCCTGCTTCACCGCGTCGGTGTCGCCGGTGACGATCTCCACCTTCCCCTTCCAGCCCAGCAGGTGCTCGGCGATCTGGCGAAAGGTGGTGGCGTGCCCCTGCCCGGCATCGCCGGAGCCGATGGCCATTTGCAGCCCCTCGCCCCCCGCCTCCAGCGCAGCGAATTCGGGCATCTGCGCGCCGGTCGGCCCGCCGCCCGCCGGCTCGATGGCGCAGGCGATGCCGAGCCCGCGCAGCCGGCCCCGCGCCGCCGCCTCCGCCTGCCGTGCGGGGAAGCCGCTCGCATCGGCGGCCTGAAGCGCGACATCGAGCGCGCGGGGAAAATCGCCGCTGTCGTAGGTGAAGCCGAGCGGGGTGGCATACGGCATCTGGTCGGGCGCGATCATGTTGCGCCGGCGCAGGGCGATCCGGTCCATCCCCAGCCGGGCGGCGGCGATGTCGACCATCCGCTCGATGACGTAGATCGCCTCCGGTCGGCCGGCGCCGCGATAGGGCGCCATGTGGATGGTGTTGACATGCATCCCCCGCATCCGCGCGGCGATGGCCGGCAGGCGGTAGACCCCGGCAAGGCCGGGCAGGTTGGCCACCATCGGGTGGCAGGCCATCGGGCCGACCTGAGCGCCGACGGGGGCGACCCCCTCGACCTTCAGTGCGAGCATCTCGCCGTCCTCGCCCAGCGCCAGCGTCGCCTCGACATCCTGCGCGCGGGACTGGGTGTCGGAGAGGAACGCCTCCGACCTGGTGGCGCGCCAGCGCACCGGGCGGCCGGTTTCCCGCGCGGCCCAGAGGGCGAGCGCGTCCTCTGGATAGGCGCCGTTGCGGGTGCCGAAGGAGCCGCCGACCTGGCGGGCGACGACGCGCAACGCGCTTTCGGGCAGGTTCAGCACGGTGGCCAGCTCCGTCAGGACCCGGCGGGTGGCCTGGGTGCCGGTGTGGAGCGTCAGGCGGTCGCCCTGGGGCACGGCGAGGCAGGTGCGCGGCTCCAGCGTCAGGCCGGTGACGCGGGTGATCTGCAGCCGCTGGCGAACGACATGGGCGGCGCCGGCGATGGCGGCCTCGACCGCCGCCATGTCGCCGACGCGGTGGTCAAAGATCTGGTTCCCGTTTCGGTCGGCCCAGACCGGGGGCGCCTCGTCTGCCGCGGCCGCGGCAGCCTCGGTGACAACCGGCGCGTCGTCCACCTCCAGCAGGACCGCCTCGGCGGCGGCGATGGCCTGCGCCTCGCTCTCGGCGAGAACGGCGGCGACGGGCTCGCCGGCCCAGTGCACCGCCTCCGTCGCGAGCGGCAGGAAAGGGGTGGGCGCGACCTCCGCCCCTGGCGGCCGGAACCGGACGGAGAAGGGAGAGAGGCCGGCAGCCGCCTGCTCCGCCGCCGTCAGCACGAGCACGACGCCGGGCATCGCGCGCGCGTCCTCCACCCCCAGCGTGGCGATCCGCCCCGCCGCGTAGGGCGAGCGCACGATGGCCATGTGCAGCGCCCCCTCTGGCGCCAAGTCGCCGGCATAGAGCCCTTCGCCGCGCACAAGGGCGCCGTCCTCGTCCCGCGTCTGCGCCTTTCCGAACATCTCTAGAGCCTCAATTCCGGCAGCCACAGGGCCAGCGCCGGCACCGCGATCAGGAGCGCCAGCAGGATCGCGTCGCAGATCAGGTAGGGCACCGCGGCGCGCACGATCTGCCAGTAGGTCGTGCCCCGTGGCGCCACCCCTTGCATCACGAACAGTAACAGCCCGAAGGGTGGCGTCGTCCCGCTCATCTCGATCGCCAGCAGCATCACCAGCCCGAACCAGATCGGATCGTAGCCTAGCGCCGTGGCGATGGGAAAGAAGATCGGGATGGTCAGCAGCATCATCGAGATCGCGTCGACGAACATCCCCAGCACCAGCAGCACCGCAAACATCACCAGCAGCATGACCAGGGGCGCCGCCTCGAAGTCCGTCGCCCAGCGGATGAGGCCCGAGGTCGCGCCGGAGAAGGCGAGCACCTGCGAGAACGTCTTGGAGGCGAGGATGATGAAGAACACCATCACCGTCACCCGCAGCGTCCCCTCCACCGAGCGGGAGATCATGCCCCAGGACAGCTTGCCGTAAAGCGTGGCGAGGATCAGGACGGCCAGCACGCCGAACGCCGCCGCCTCGGTCGGGGTGGAGAGGCCGAGCAGGATGAAGCCGACCACGGCGAACACCACCAGCGACATCGGCAGGATGTAGAGGCAGATCATGCCGATCTTCTGCCAGAAGCTTGCAACCTCAACGTCGTAGGCGGGCGCGGCCTGCGGCGACCGGCGCACCTGCAGCCAGATCGTCGCGGTATAGAGAAGCGCCAGCACCAGTCCGGGCACCAGACCGGCCAGCAACAGGTCCGCGATGTCGATCTGCGCGATCGAGCCCAGCAGCACCGCCAGCGTGGAGGGCGGGATCAGAAGCGCCAGCCCCCCCGAGCCGATGATCGGCCCGATGGACATGTGCCGGGCGTAGCGCCGCGCCTCCATCTGCGGCAGCAGCAGGCCCCCCATCATCGCGGTGTTCGCCATGTTGGAGCCCGACAGCGCAGCGAAGATGGTGCCGCACAGCACGGAGATATAGCTCAGCCGTCCCGGCGCCTTGCCCATGGAGCGGTCGAGCGTCTCGATGATCTTTTCGGCGATGCCGGAATGGAAAAAGAGGTTCCCCATCAGCACGAACATCGGCACCGTCACCAGCACGAAGGAGGACACGGCCTCCCCCGCATTGGCGGCCAGCTGTTCGATCCCGATCATGCCGCCCATGAAGATCCAGGCGCCGATCAGGTTGGCGATCAGAAAGGCAAAGGCGACGGGGACGCAGAGCGCCATCAGCCCTATCACCATGCCGAGCATCAGGATTGCGGCGGCCCACCATTCAATCATGGCTCAAAGCCCGTCCTGTTCGGCCGCGAGGCCCTTGTACAGGGATTGCCCGGTGAGAAGGAATCGCAGGAACTGCACCGCGCACAGCCCGAACCCGACCGTCACCGGCGCGTAGAGCATCCAGCGTTGCAGGAAGTCCGCCCGCATGTCCCCCACCCCGAAATTCTGGATCGTTACCGGCACCAGCGCCGCGGTCACGATGGCGCAGGCGACAAGGCCCAGCGCGGCCACAAGCCGTTCCATCGCCCGGGCCACGCGCCGCGGCAGCAGTACGCGGAACGCTTCCATCGACACGTGGCCGCGTTCGCGCAGCAGCCACGGCGCGCCCAGCGCAGTTACATAAAGCAGGGCGTATTCGGTGACGGCCAGCGCCCAGGAGATGCGCCAGCCGCCAAGGTTGCGGGTCGTCACGTCGTAGACGATGGCGGCGAACATGAACGGGATGATCGCCGCCGCGACGAGGGCCAGCGCGTCGAGCGCCCTGTCGAAGCCGCGCCAGATCGGCGAGGCCGGTTCGCGCAGGCCCTGCGGCATCCGCTCAGCTCTCGTTAGCGGCGTCCACGATGGCGCGGAAGCGGGCGGCCACCTCCTCGCCCAGCACCTCCGCGGCGCTGACCCAGAACGTGTCCTGGAAGGCGGCGGTGATCTGGGCGCTGCCGGCCTCGTTCAGCACGATGTCCTCCACCCCGGCCTCGCCGAGAATCTCGTCCTCCCGCTCCTCAAGCCCCTGCGTCAGGTCGTAGGCGAGCATCTCGTGCTTCAGCACCATCTCCATCAAATAGCTGCGCTGCTCTTCCGTCAGCGCGTCGATCGCCTCGGCGTTGGCGGCGAGGATGGTGTTGCCCTGCCGCCAGGTGGGGAAGATGCGGTAGTTGAGGAAGTCCTGCCAGCCGCCGGAGCTGACGCCGATGGTGGTGAAGCCGATGCCCTCCACCACGCCGCGCTCCAGCGCGGTGTAGATGTCGCCCGCCGGAACATCGACGCGGTCGATGTCGAGCGCCTTGTACATCGCGTCATAGCTGGTGCCGCCGCGGATCTTCATCCCCGACAGGTCGATGGTGCCGTCATCGTTGATGGTCGGCTCTTCGGTCAGGTAGAACTGAAAGGCGTAGCCGGTGCCCATGGCCGCCAGAAAGGCAACGCCGGCGCGCTCCCGAATGGCCTCGTCGATGGCGTCGTGCAGGCCGGCGGCACGCATCTTGTCCGCCGGCACGGAGGCGGCGTCGAGCGGGATCAGCTCCGGCAGCTGCCGCTGGTAGTAGCCGCCCGGGCCGAAATACATGTCGACGATGCCGCGGGAGACGGCGTTCATCTGTTCGTTGCGGGGGATCACCTCCACCCCGCCGCGCACCTCGATCTGCAGAACCCCTTCACCGTTGGCATTCACGTCCTCCACGAACGCAAAGAAGCTCTGCATCAGGTCGTTGGTCGGCGGGATCGAATGGATGGCGGTAAGCGTCGCCTCCTGTGCGGCCAGCGGCAGCGGGGCCATGGCGGCCAGCGCGATCAGCGCGGCGCGGGAAAGTCTGTGGGTCATTGGGCGCGTCTCCCTGTCTGGAACTTGCGGTCTTGGTCAGTCGTCCGGTCTGGTGCCGGGCTGGGACGGCGGCGCATTTCGGATACCGGTCCTGCCGCTCTCCGCGCGGTTCCGCCACGATCACCGTGCCGCCATTCCCGTTCGGGCGCAAGAGTTTGCATGCAGAATTTGCCGCTTTCTTCGGTGTGGCGCCCCGCCGATCGCCCAAACCACCGCACTTCGGCGATTTCAGCCGCCGCGGGGGCCTGAAATGCATACACCCGGGCGGATGGGCGCGGCGCGCCCTTTCCATGTCGCGTGGGAATATGTATGCAGATTTCACGCCAGAGCGAAGGAACCCCTGCATGGGCCAGGAGCCGCAAGCCCTCACCGCGACGGAGCATGCCTATCGCACGATCCGCGCCCAGATCGTCACCGGGGAACTGGCCGAGGGGGAGCGGCTGACGGAACAGCGGCTGTCGCGCGACCTGGGGCTGAGCCGCACCCCGGTGCGCGAGGCGATCAGCCGGCTGATCCTCGAAGGGTTCGTGGAGCGGCATTCGGGCTACGACACCCGCGTCGCCCGCTTTCCCGAGGACGAGATCGAGCAGATCTTTCAGCTGCGGCGGCTCCTGGAATGCTACTCCGCCCGCCGCGCCGCGAAATACGCCACCGCCGAGGACATCGCCGCCCTGCGCGAGATCCTGGAGACGATGCGCGCCCACACCCCGCCGCAGACCGAGGCCGACTACAATACCCTGACCGAGGCGAACGAGCGCTTTCACCGGGTGATCGTCGCCGCGGCGCGGGCGCCCCGGCTGACCGCGCTGATGACGCTGGCCTTCGATGTCGGGATGGTGGTGCGCACCTACCGCATCTACACCCCCGCCGACCTCGTGCGCAGCCTGCATCACCATGCCGAACTGATCGACGCGATCGAGGCGCGCGCCCCCGACTGGGCCGAAAGCCTGATGTCCGCGCACCTGCTGTCGGGCGAGGCGCGCGTGGCACGGCAGCAGGCCGAATCGCAATGAGCCTTGACGGGATCGCCGCGCGCGACGTCTGGCACGCGCTGGAGGATGCCGAGGCGTCGCTGCGGGTGGACGCGCGGCAAATCCACGGCGCCGGGCCGCTGGCGGGGCTCGTCGTCGGGGTCAAGGCCAACATCGCCGTCGAAGGCCAGGGCTGGACCGCCGGCATCGGCGCGCGCGCGGGGATGCTGGCCGAGCGGGACGCGCCGGTGGTGGCCCGCCTGCGGGCGGCGGGGGCGACGATTCTGTCGCGGCTGGCGATGGACGAGGCGGCGCTGGGCGCCACGGGGGACAACCCCCATTTCGGCACGACGCTGAACCCGGCCGCCCCCGGGCACAGCCCCGGCGGTTCGTCCTGCGGCTCGGCCGCGGCGGTGGCCGGCGGGCTGGCAGACGCGGCGCTGGGGACGGACACGCTCGGCTCGGTGCGCATCCCGGCGGCCTGCTGCGGGCTTTGGGGGCTGAAGCCGGCCCATGGCGCGCTGCCCGTGGACGGGGTGGTGCCGCTGGCCCCATCGCTCGACACTCTGGGTGTGCTGGCCGCGGACCCTGCCACCCTGCGCGCCGTCGCGACCGCCCTCGGCCTCGGGATGGACGCGCCGGCCACCGGCCGCGTCCTGGTGCCGGAGGTGACGGCGGCGCCGGAGCCGCTCGCGGCCCGCGACCGCGCGGCACAGGCGCTGGCCCGGGCCGGGGTGGAGGTGATGCCGGTCACGCTGCAGCAGTGGGAGCCCGGCCAGGACCGGCGCGCCGCCTTCATCCAGGCCGAGACGGAGGCGGCGCCGATCCTGTCCGGCCATCCCGGGCTCAGCCCCGCGCTGGAGGCGCTGATCGCCTATGGCGCCGCGGTTCTGGCGGCGCGGCGCACCGCGATCCGCCAGCGGCTGGCCGGCCTGGCCGAGGCGACGCGCGGCCTGGTCGCGGACGGCGCCGCGCTGCTGCTGCCGACGTTGCCCTGCCCGGTGCCGCGGCAGGACAAGGTGCCGGGCAGAATCGCCGATTTCACCGCGCTGGCCAACATCGCCGGCCTGCCCGCGCTGGCCGTGCCGATGGGGGGCAAGCCCCCCGCCTCGATCCAGCTGGTCGGCGCCGCGGGGGCGGAGGGCGCGTTGATCGCGCTGGGCGCGGCGCTGCACGCTAGCCGGTGAACAGGCCCGCGAACCGCTCCCGCAGGGCGGCCTTCTGCACCTTGCCCATCGTGTTGCGCGGCAACTCCTCCAGCAGGATCAGCCGTTTGGGCCGCTTGTAGTTGGCCAGCTGCCGCGCCGCCTCCTGTTGCAGCGTCTCCGGCGCCGGCGCCTGCCCTGGCTCGGGCACGACGAGGCCCAGCACCGCCTCGCCGAAATCGGGATGGGGCACGCCCACCACCGCCGACTCCAGCACGCCGGGCAGGCCATCCAGCACCAGCTCCACCTCCTTGGGATAGACGTTGAAGCCGCCGGAGATCACCAGGTCCTTCTGCCGCCCGACGACGTGGACATACCCGTCCCCGTCGACGCGCCCCAGATCGCCGGTGACGAAGAAGCCGTCGGCGCGGAACTCCTCCGCCGTCTTCTCCGGCATCCGCCAGTATCCGGCAAAGACGTTGGGGCCCTTCACCTCGATCATCCCGATCTCGCCGTCCGGCAGAGGCGTGCCCGTGTCAGGGTTCACGACCCGCAGTTCGACGCCGGGCAGGGGAAAGCCAACGGTGCCGGCCCGCCGCTCGCCCTCGTAGGGGTTGGAGCTGTTCATCCCCGTCTCGGTCATGCCGTAGCGTTCGAGGATGCGGTGGCCGGTGCGCGCCTCGAACGCCACATGGGTCTCAGCCAAGAGCGGCGCGCTGCCGGAAACGAAAAGGCGCATATGGGCCGCCGCCGCCCGATCGAACCGCGGCTCGGCCAGCAGGCGGGTATAGAAGGTGGGCACACCCATCATCGCCGTCGCGTGGGGCAGCGCCTGCAGCACCGGCCCAGGCGCGAATTTCGGCAAAAAGATCATCGCCCCGCCGGTCAGCGCCACCACGTTGCAGGCCACGAACAGCCCGTGCGCGTGAAAGATCGGCAGCGCGTGCAGCAGCACGTCGGCGTCGGTGAACCGCCACTCCGCCGCCAGCGCGCGGGCGTTCGACAGAAGGTTGCCGTGGGTCAGCATCGCCCCCTTGGACCGCCCCGTGGTCCCGGAGGTGTAGAGCAGCGCGGCAAGGTCGTCCGCGCCCCGCGGCACCGGCGCGAACCGCTCCGCCGCGCCTTCGGCGGCGGCGGGGAAGCTGCCGCCCCCGGCGCTGTCCAGCGTCATCAGCCGGGCGCCGGCGGCGTCTGCCAGCGGGCGCAGCGCGGGCTCGGCGGCGGGATCGCAGATCGCGAGCGCAGGCTCGGCATCGGTCAGGAAATAGCCG
Organism: uncultured Rhodobacterales bacterium; assembly: GCA_964448765.1. GTDB lineage: Bacteria > Pseudomonadota > Alphaproteobacteria > Rhodobacterales > Rhodobacteraceae > JANSXY01. The sequence goes on along the minus strand of CAYUXM010000033.1, from coordinate 6,442 downwards.
ATCTCGGCCGGGGTGTAGGCGGTGTTCAGCGGCAGGAACACCACGCCCGCGGCGATGCAGGCGGCATAGAGCGCCAGCGCCTCGGCCGACTTTTCCACCTGCAGCGCCAGCCGGTCGCCGGGTTTCAGGCCCAGCGCGCCCAGCGTGGTCGCGTAGCGCGCGGACAGCCGGGCAAAGTCGGCGCGGCTCAGGTCGTCGCGACCGGGCAGGTAGAGGAACGGCGCGTCGGCGCCGGCCCGGGCGGCGAACAGGGCGTCGTGCAGCGTGTTGGTCATGCTGGCTCTCCGTCGTCGAAGCTGAGGCGCACCCGCATCGCCACCGCGCCCTCGCCGTTAACCGCGCGCAGGTCGGTGCCCCGCCCTTCCAGTTGCAACGGCCGGCCGACGAAGCAGGGCGCCTGTGCCCGGATCTCCAGCCCCGTCAGGCGCCGGCCGGGATGCCGCGCCTGCCCGGCCCCGGCCAGAAGCGTCGCGGTCAAGGGGCCGTGGGCGAGGAGGGCGGGGTACCCCTCCACCTCGCGGGTATAGTCCGCGTCATAATGGATGCGGTGGGCATAGAAGATCAGTGCGGAATAGCGGAACAGAAGGATCTCGTCCGGCGTCACGCTTTCCTGCCAGTCGGCCGGCTCCGGCTCGGCGGGCGGCGGGACGGCGGCGCCGGTGGGTTCGCGGTAGACGATGGTCTGCACGTCGGTCATCCGCGGCGCGCCGTCCACGGTGAAATCGTGCCGCACGGTGACGAAGCCGAGCCGGCCGCTGCGCCCCGTCTTTTCCGTGACATCCTCGATGGTGGAGGTCTTGACCGCCCGCTCCCCGATCCGCAGGGGCGCGTGCACCGTGATCCGGCTGCCGCCCCACATCCGCCGCGGCAGGCCCAGATCGGGCAGGAAGCCGCCCAGCCGTTCGTGCCCGTCGGGCGCCAGATCGCAACTGCGGATCTGCGGGTTGAAGTAGAAGTAGTGCCACAGCGGCGGCAGCGGGTCGCCTTCGCCCATGTTCGGCTGCCGGTCCAGCGCCAGCTGGAAATGGCGGGCCGGGCGCGGGTCCAGGACGTCCTCGGCCTGCTCGGTCCGGCCGAGCGCGGGGTGCCGGCTGCTGTCGGGCATGGCTCAGTGCCCCCGGAACATCGGCGGCCGTTTCTCCGCGAAGGCGGCCTTCCCCTCGCGGTAATCGGCGCTGTCGTAGCAGGCGCGCACCAGCGCGGCGAGCCTCTCCGTGTCGCGCTCCGCCTCCGGCCGGGCAAGGTCCTGCAGCGCCGCCTTGGCCGCCCGCAAGGTCAGCGGCGCGTTGCCGGCGATGGTCGCGGCGGTTTCCTCCACCGCGCCGGCCCAGTCCTCCGTCGGGACCACGCGGCTGGCCAGACCGACGCGCAGCGCCTCCTCCGCCGCGAACCGCCTTGCGGTGAAAAGCATCTCGGCAGCGACCGACGGGCCGACAAGCCGTGCCAGCACCGCGATCCCCTCCGCGCCGTAACCGAGCCCCAGCCGGGCGGCCGGAATTGCGAAGCGGGCGTCCGCCGCCGCGATCCGCAGGTCGCAGCGCAGCGCGATCGACAGCCCCCCGCCGATGCAATAGCCGCGGATCGCCGCGACGGTCGGCATCGGCAGCGCGGCCAGCGCCTGTTCCGCGGTCGCCACCGCGGCGTTGTAGCGTGCGACCGCATCCTCGCCCGTGCGCGCCTCGCCGAATTCGGAAATGTCGGCGCCCGAGACGAAGGCCCGCTCCCCCGCGCCCTGCAGCACCACGACCCGCACCGCGCCGTCCCTGGCCAGCGTCGCGCAATGCTGCGCCAGCTGCTCCCACATCGCCAGCGACACGGCGTTCAGCTTGCCCGGATTGTCGAAGGTCAGGCGCGCCACCGGCCCGTCCTGCGCGCAGATCACCTGTCCCGTCATCGTCCCGTCCACTGGCCGCCGCCGTCCATGTCCACCACCGTGCCGTTGAGGTAAGTCACCTTCGGCGAGCACAGCATCGCCGCCAGCGCTCCCACCTCCTCCGGCGTCTTGGGCCGGCCGAAGGGAAAGGCGTCCGGCTGCACGAACTCCCGCCACCGCGCCTCGTCCCCCAGCTCGGAGGCGGCGCGGTCGCGCATGTGCCGCTCCATCCGGTCGGTCAGGGTCGGGGAGGGGTTGATCCCCAGCACCCGCACCCCGTGGGCCTGCGCCTCCGCCCCCAGCGCATTGGTAAAGCCGATCAGCGCCGCGTTGCCGGCCGCCCCGCAGATATAGCCGGGGCGCACCGCCCGGCCCCCCATGCCGATCACGTTGAGGATCGTCCCCGAGCCTCGCGCCGTCATCGCGGGCAGGTAAAGCTGGCAGAGGTGAACGTACCCCATCACCTTCAGCTCCCAGCCCGCGCGCCAGGCGTCGAGGCTCACGTCGGACAGCCGGCCGGCCGGGATCGCCCCGGCGTTGTTCACCAGGATGTCGGGGGCCGGTACCGCCTCGGCCAGGGCGCGCCGGCCCGCATCGGTCGCCAGGTCGGCCGCCCGAACCGCGACCTCGCCGCCGATCTGCTGCGCCGCATGCTCCAGCGCGGCCGGGTCGCGGGCGACGAGGGTCAGGCGCACGCCCTCGGCGGCCAGCGCGCGGGCGATGGCCAGCCCGATTCCTTTCGATCCGCCGGTGACGACGGCGTGCCGCCCCTCCAGCTCCAGATCCATGCGCTGCCCCTCCTTGATCAGCCCGAAATTGGTATACATTCCTGCACCGCCTGACAAGCCGTCTCCGCAGGCTCCGATGCCTCCAACCCGGCCGGTCCCGGGGGCAGCGGGCAAACCATTGCCAAACATGCATTGAACCCTGCTCCCCCGGCCGTCCACCCGGCCCGGTGCGCAGAGATCAAGAATCCGCTTCCCTTTTTGGCATACAAAAGCTACATCCCCAGCCAGCGGCCGCGTCGCCACCCGATAGGAGGGACCCGCCATGTACACCGCCGCGCCGGCCTGCCCGCGCCTCCCCGCACAGGGCTGGGGCGCCCCTCGCCGGTCGCCCGTCCGCCGGTCCGCAAGCTGAGGAGCCCCGCCATGTGGTCGAACCCGCGCGTCCCCTTCCGGCTGGCCACCGACCGCCCGCCGCTCCCGCCGCTGGACGGCAAGCCGCTGATCGTCCACCTGGCGATGAACGTGGAATACTGGCCGTTCGACCGGCCGATGCCGCGCGGGATCATCCCCGCGCCCCACGGGGCCACACCCGCCCCGCCCGACGTGCCCAACTTCGCCTGGGTGGAATACGGGCTACGCTGCGGCATGCCCCGGATCATGGCGATGCTGGCCGAGCGCGGGCTACCCTGCTCCGCCTTCCTCAACGCCCAGGTGGCTGACGTCTACCCCTCCCTGATGGATGCCATCCTGACCGCCGGCTGGGAACTGGTCGGCCACGGCTGGTTCCAGCAATCGCTGAAACAGGCCGAGGACGAGGCCGAGGTGATCGAACGCAGCCTCGCTCGGCTGGAGGCCGCCTCCGGGACCCGCCCCCGCGCATGGCTCGGCCCCGGCCTGGGCGAGACGGCGCAGACCCCCGACCTGCTGAAACAGGCGGGGATAGAATTCCTCCACGACTGGACGCTGGACGACCTGCCGGTCTGGCTGCGCACGACGCACGGCCCCCTGATCGGCCTGCCCTACACGTTCGAACTGAACGACGTGCCGGTCTACGCCATCCAGAACGGCGCCTCCGACGAATTCCTGCGCCGGGTCAAGGCGACGCTCGCGATCTACGAGAGGGAACTGGCGCGCGAGCCGCGCATCCTCACCCTCGCCCTGCATCCCCACATCATCGGCGTGCCCCACATCGCCTGGCATTTCGAACAGGCGCTGGACCTGTTGATGGCGCGCGACGACACCGTCTTCGTCACCTCCTCCCGGATGGGCGAATGGTACTGCGAGGCGGACCCGAAAGGGGCCGACGAGCTGCCCGCCGACCCGCCAACGGAGGCGCCGCAATGACCGCACTCTCCCACCTGAAAGTGCTCGACCTCACCCGCGTGCGCGCCGGCCCCACCTGCTGCCGCGTGCTGGCCGATTTCGGCGCCGACGTCATCAAGATCGAGGCGCCGGAGGGCGTCGACCCCAATGCCGGGATCAGCGGCGCGCGGCATGGCTACGACATGCTGAACCTGCACCGCAACAAGCGCTCGCTGACGCTCAACCTCAAGACGGAGCAGGGCCGCGCCACCTTCCTGCGCCTCGTCGAGGGCGCCGACGTCGTGGTCGAGAACTTCCGCCCCGACGTGAAGGAGCGCCTCGGCATCGCCTATGACGACCTGCGCGCGGTGAACCCCCGCATCATCCTTGCCTCCATCTCCGGCTTCGGGCAGGACGGGCCCTACGCGCGCCGGGCCGGCTTCGACCAGATCGCGCAGGGCATGGGCGGGCTGATGTCGATCACCGGGCATCCGGGGCAGGGGCCGATGCGCGCCGGCTGCGCCGTCGCCGACAGCTCCGCCGGGCTCTACGCCGCCACTGGCATCCTCGTCGCCCTGGCCGAACGGGAGCGGTCGGGGCAGGGCCAGTGGGTCCACACCTCGCTCCTCCAGGCGCAGATCGCCCTGCTGGATTTCCAGGCCGCCCGCTACCTCGTCGACGGCGAGGTGCCGCAGCAGGCCGGCAACGACCACCCCACCGTCACCCCGATGGGCGTCGTCGCCACGAAGGATGGGCACCTCAACCTCGGGGTCGGCGGCGACGGGCAATGGCGCGCCTTCTGCGGCGTGATCGGGCGGGAGGACTGGGCCGACGACCCCGCCTACGCCACCATGGCCGCCCGTACCGCCCGTCGGGCCGAGCTGTGGGCCGAGCTGGCGCCGATCTTCGCCGAACGGACCACCACGGAATGGGTGGAGCTGCTCGACGCCCACGGCGTCCCCGCCGGGCCGATCTACCGCATCGACGAGATGTTCGCCGACCCGCAGGTGCAGCATCTGGGCATGGCCGCCCCCTGCCCGCACCCCGCGGGCGGCGAGACGCGGCTCGTGGCGCAGCCCGTCACCCTCTCCCGCACCCCGCCCGAGATGCGCCAGCCCGCGCCATACCAGGGCCAGCACACCGACGCCATCCTCGCCGAGGCCGGCCTGACGGAGGCGGAGATCGCCGCGCTCCGCGCCGCCGGGGCGATCTGACCGAAAGGATCCGCGATGAGCCATATCGACACCGCCGCCATCACCATGCCCACCGCCCCGCAATGGGCCGAGATCCGCGAGGCCGTCGCCCGCCTGTGCGACGACTTCCCCGACGAATACTGGCGCCGGCTCGACAGGGAGGACGCCTACCCGAAGGACTTCGTCGAGACGCTGACCGAGTCCGGCTTCCTCGCCGCGCTGATCCCCGAGCAGTACGGCGGCTCCGGCCTGCCGCTGTCGGCCGCCGCCGCGGTGCTGGAGACGATCCATGACCGCGGCTGCAACGCCGCCGCCTGCCACGCGCAGATGTACACCATGGGCACGGTCCTGAAGCACGGCTCCGAGGCGCAGAAGGAACGCTACCTGCCGGGCATCGCCACGGGCGATTTGCGGCTGCAGGCCTTCGGCGTGACCGAGCCCACCACCGGCTCGGACACCACCCAGCTGAAGACCCGGGCGGAGCGCAACGGCGACGGCTATGTCGTCAACGGGCAGAAGGTCTGGACCTCCCGCGCGTTCGAATCCGACCTCATGCTGCTGCTGGCCCGCACCACTCCGGCGGCGGAGTGCAAGAAGCGCTCCGACGGGATGTCGGTCTTCCTGATCGACATGCGCGAGGCGCTGGGGAACGGGCTCACGCTGCGCAAGATCGACGCGATGATCAACCACAACACCTGCGAGGTGTTCTTCGACAACCTTCAGATCCCCGCCGACGCGCTGGTGGGCGAGGAGGGCCGCGGCTTTCGCTACATCGTCGACAGCATGAACGCCGAGCGAATCCTGATCGCCGCCGAATGTATCGGCGACGCCAAGTTCTTCCTGCGCAAGGCCACCGAATACGCCAACGAGCGAGAGGTGTTCGGCCGCCCGATCGGCGCCAACCAGGGCATCCAGTTCCCGATCGCCAAGGCCTATGCCGCCGCCCAGGCCGCCGAGCTGATGGTGGCGAAGGCCGCCGCCCTGTTCGATGCCGGCGCCCCGGCCGGGGAGGCCGCCAACATGGCCAAGCTGCTGGCCGCCGACGCCTCGTGGGAGGCAGCGGAGGTCTGCATGCAGGTCTATGGCGGCTTCGCCTTCGCCCGCGAATACGGGATCGAGCGGAAATGGCGCGAGGCGCGGCTCTACCAGACCGCGCCGATCTCCAAGAACATGATCTACGCCTATCTCGGCCAGCACGTGCTGGGCCTGCCGCGCAGCTATTGAGGGCTCGGCGCGGGATGCAAGGGCGTGACCGGGGGCCAGCCCCCGGACCCCCGGGGCATTTTCACCAAGAAGAAGAGGGGTGGTGTCAGACTAATTCGAACCAGTCTCTCTTTGCCCTACCC
>CAYUXM010000032.1:0-18000 GCA_964448765.1 uncultured Rhodobacterales bacterium | reverse complement strand
CTCGACCAAGGATGCCGAGGGCTGGGTGGCGACCGGCGACGCGGGCTTCTTCGAGCCCGACACCGGGCATCTGCGGATCATCGACCGGGCCAAGGACGTCGGCAAGATGGCCGACGGCCGGCTGTTCGCGCCGAAATACGTGGAAAACAAGCTCAAGTTCTTCCCCAACATCCTCGAGGCCGTCGTCTTCGGTGCGAACCGCGACCGCTGCACCGCCTTCGTCAACATCGACCTGACGGCGGTGGGCAACTGGGCGGAACGCAACAACATCGCCTATTCCAGCTACCAGGAACTGGCCGGGCATCCGAAGGTCTACGACATGATCCGGGGCCACGTGGAAGAGGTGAATCGCTCGGTCGCCGATGACCCGATGCTGTCGGGCTGCCAGGTCCACCGCTTCCTGATCCTGCACAAGGAGCTGGACGCCGACGACGGCGAGATGACGCGGACCCGCAAGGTGCGCCGCAACGTGATCGGCGAGAAGTTCGCCGACCTGATCGGCGCGCTCTACGACGGGTCCGACAGCATCTATACCGAGACCGAGGTGACCTACGAGGACGGCCGCAAGGGCAAGATCAGGGCGACGCTCAGGATCGAGGACGCGGCGGTCGTCGAGCCGGCCGGGCAGAGGATGGCGGCGGAATGAACGAGATGACCACCGAAGGCTACACCACCGCCGACGGCCGCAAGATCGGCGGCGTGCTGATGGAGATGAAGAACATCACCCTGCGCTTCGGCGGCGTGGTGGCGATCAAGGACATCAGCTTCGACATCCGCGAGGGCGAGATCCGCGCGATCATCGGCCCGAACGGCGCCGGCAAATCCTCGATGCTGAACGTGATCTCGGGCTTTTACGTCCCGCAGGAGGGCGAGGTCTGGTTCCGCGGCTACCGGCGCGGCCCGATGCGGCCCTACCAGGTCGCCCGGCTGGGCATCGCGCGGACCTTCCAGAACATCGCGCTGTTCGAGGGCATGAGCGTTCTCGACAACATCATGACCGGGCGGCTGAACCACATGAAATCGGGAATGCTGGCGCAGGCGCTGTGGTGGGGCAAGGCCGAACGCGAGGAAAGCGAGAACCGCGAGCAGGTCGAGAAGATCATCGACTTCCTCGAGATCCAGAACATCCGCAAGACGCCGGTGGGCCGCCTGCCCTACGGGCTGAAGAAGCGTGTCGAACTGGCCCGCGCGCTGGCGGCAGAGCCGCGGCTTTTGCTTCTCGACGAACCGATGGCGGGCATGAACGTGGAGGAGAAGGAGGACATGAGCCGCTTCATCCTCGACGTGAACGACGAATTCGGCACCACCATCGCGCTGATCGAACACGACATGGGCGTGGTCATGGACCTGTCGGACCGGGTCGTGGTGATGGATTACGGCAAGAAGATCGGCGACGGCACGCCCGACGAGGTGCGGAGCAACCAGGACGTGATCGACGCCTATCTGGGCGTGGCCCATGACTGACCGGGCGACAAGGGGGGACAGCTGAGATGCCGACCGAAATCCTCTACGGTATCGAGGTGGCGCTGAACGGGCTGATGGCCGGGGTGCTGTACGCGCTCGTCGCGCTGGGCTTCGTGCTGATCTTCAAGGCCAGCGGCATCTTCAACTACAGCCAGGGCGTGATGGCCCTGTTCGCGGCGCTGACGCTGGTCGGGATCATGGAAGGCCAGGTGCCCTTCGCGCATCTGATCAACGCCACCTTCGGAACCGAGATCCACCATTTCGGCTGGGAGGTGCCGGCGCTGCTTGCCATCGCGCTGACGACGGTGGTGATGGTCGGCTTCGCCTGGCTGGTGCAGCAGTTCATCTTCCGCCACCTCGTCGGACAGGAACCGATCATCCTGTTCATGGCCACGATCGGGCTGGCCTACTTCCTCGAAGGCGTGGGCGACCTGATGTGGGGGTCCGACATCAAGACGCTGGACGTCGGGCTGCCGCAGGGCGCCTCGTTCTGGATCGAGGAGCAGACGGCCGTGCTGGGCGGCGAGGATTTCTACGGCTTCTTCATCGACCGGCTCGACGTGGTCGCGGCGGTGGTCGCGGCGGTGCTGGTGGCCGGGCTGGTGATCTTCTCGCAATACACCAAGCAGGGCCGGGCGATGCGCGCGGTGGCCGACGATCACCAGGCGGCGCTGTCGGTGGGCATCTCGCTCAACTTCATCTGGGTTCTGGTCTGGTCGCTGGCCGGCTTCGTGGCGCTGGTCGCCGGGATCATGTGGGGCGCGAAATCGGGGGTGCAGTTCTCGCTGTCGCTGATCGCGCTCAAGGCGCTGCCGGTCCTGATGCTGGGCGGGTTCACCTCGATCCCCGGCGCGATCGTCGGCGGGCTGATCATCGGCGTCGGCGAGAAGCTTTTCGAATTCCTGATCGGGCCGATGGTCGGCGGCGCGACCGAGAACTGGTTCGCCTATGTGCTGGCGCTGATCTTCCTCGTGTTCCGGCCGCAGGGCCTGTTCGGCGAGAAGATCATCGAGAGGGTCTGACGGGATGGCCAAGCTGATCGCGATCCTGAACGTCATCGCCTGGTCGGGCTTCTGGGCCTTCGGCTATCTCGCGCTCGCCTCGGGCGGCGAGGAGGGCGGCAACACCGTCGTCGCGCTGGTCCTTGCGGCGCTGGGCGCCGGGGCGGGGCTTCTGTGCTGGTTCTGGCTGGTCCGCCATTCCGAGGCGACGGGCTACGCCAAGCCCGCGAACCGGGCCGTGATTGCCGAAGACAACGAGGAGGCGGTCTGATGTTCTACCGCGAGGCCGGCGATTTCAAGACGTCCTACCGGGACGACAGCCAGACCTTCCCGATCAGCTTCGACCGCTGGCGCTATTACGTGGTGCTGATCGTCGCCTTCGGCGTGATCCCGTTCCTGATCAACGACTACTGGGCCAACGCGCTGCTGGTGCCGTTCCTGATCTACGCGATCGCGGCGATCGGGCTGAACATCCTGACCGGCTACTGCGGCCAGGTCAGCCTTGGCACCGGCGGATTCATGGCGGTGGGGGCCTATGCCTGCTACAAGCTCATGACCGCCTTTCCCGATGTGTCGATCCTGATCCACGTGCTGCTCGCGGGCGGGGTGACGGCGCTGGTCGGCGTGCTGTTCGGCCTGCCGTCGCTCAGGATCAAGGGCTTCTACCTCGCCGTCGCGACGCTGGCGGCGCAGTTCTTCCTCGTCTGGCTCTTCAACAAGGTGCCGTGGTTCTACAACTACTCCGCCTCCGGCCAGATCAGCGCGCCGGAACGCACCTTCCTTGGCCATGCGGTGACGGGGCCGGAAACCACGGCGGCGGCGAAATACCTGTTCTGCCTCGTGATCCTCGTGGTGCTGGCCTGGCTGGCGCGGAACCTGACCCGGGGGTCGATCGGGCGGAAATGGATGGCGATCCGCGACATGGACATCGCCGCCGAGATCATCGGGGTGAACCCGCTGACCGCCAAGCTGTCGGCCTTCGCGGTGTCGTCGTTCTTCGTGGGCGTCTCCGGCGCGCTGTTCTTCGCGGTCTACCTTGGCGCGGTCGAGGTCGGCGAGGCCTTCGGCATCCAGAAATCGTTCCTGGTGCTGTTCATGATCATCATCGGCGGGCTCGGATCGATCTTCGGCAGTTTCGCCGGGGCGGCGTTCCTGGTGCTGCTGCCGGTGGTGCTGAAGGTGATCGGCGTCGACCTGCTGGGCTGGCCCACGGACATCGTGGCGCATATCCAGCTTGTCATCATCGGCGCGCTGATCGTGTTGTTCCTGATCCTGGAACCGCACGGGCTGGCGCAATTGTGGCGCGTCGCGAAAGAGAAACTGAGACTCTGGCCCTTCCCCTACTAGGGCGGGCCGAGCCCGCGCGCCGGCCGGCCCCGGCGGCACGCGGCGACAGGAACCGGACATCGGACGAACCAAGGGAGGATTACCGATGAAGATGATGAAACTGGCTGCACTGGCGCTGGCCGGCGCCGTGGCCTCCGGCCCGGCGGTCGCCGAACTGGTGATCCCGGACCTGAGCTACCGCACCGGCCCCTATGCCGCGGGCGGGATCCCGTTCTCGGACGGCTACCAGGACTATTTCGCGCTGCTCAACGCGCGGGACGGCGGCATCGGCGGCGTGCCGATCCGGCTGATCGAATGCGAGACGGGCTACAACACCGAAAAGGGTGTGGAATGCTACGAATCGACCAAGGGCGAGGGCGCGCTGGTCTACCAGCCGCTGTCGACCGGGATCACCTATCAGCTGATCCCCAAGGCGATGGCCGATGGCATCCCGCTGCACACCATGGGCTATGGCCGGACCTCGGCGGCGAACGGCAAGGTGTTCGAATGGGTGTTCAACTACCCGGCGAATTACTGGAACGCCGCCTCCGTCGCCGTGAACTACCTGCTGGACGAGAACGGCGGCGACCTGTCGGGCAAGAAGCTCGCGCTGGTCTACCACAACTCCGCCTACGGCAAGGAGCCGATCCGCACGCTCGAGGAGCTTTCGGGCAAGCACGGGTTCGAACTCACGACCATCGCCGTCGACCACCCCGGCCAGGAACAGAAGAGCCAGTGGCTGCAGATCCGCCGCGAGCGGCCCGACTATGTCGTGATGTGGGGCTGGGGCGTGATGAACCAGGTCGCGGTTCAGGAAGCCGCCAACATCCGGTTCCCGATGGAGAACTTCATCGGCAACTGGTGGGCGGGCGCCGAGCATGACGTGACCCCGGCGGGCATGGCCGCCGACGGTTACAAGGCGCTGAACATGAACCGGATCAACCCGGACATGCCGGTCTTCGACGAGATCCGCACCCATGTGCACGAGGCCGGCAACGCCGCCGGCGACGGCTCCAACGTCGGTTCGGTGCTCTACACTCGCGGCATGTATGCCGCGATCCTGGCCGCCGAGGCGATCCGCATCGCGCAGGAGATGCACGGCGAGGCCGACATCACCCCGGCGATGATGCGCGACGGCATGGAAGCGCTGGCGATGACCGAGGCGCGGATGGCCGAACTGGGCGCGCCGGGCATCGGGCCGGAGTTTTCCGTCTCCTGCGAGAACCACGGCGGTTCGGGCATGGGCATCGTGCAGCAGTGGAACGCCGCGGACGGCAAGTGGGTCGCGCTGACCGACTACATCGAAAGCGATGCGTCGGTGATCGCCCCGCTGGTCGAGGAAGACTCGATGGCCTTCGCCGCCGAGGCCGGCGTGGACATGCGCTGCAACTGATCGAAACCCGCGGGGGCCGGGCCGCCCGGCCCCCGCAGCATCCGAATTTCGAGGCCCGCCATGCTGGACGCCGCACAGACGCCCGAGACCCAGACCGAGACGCTTCTTGAGGTCAACAACATCGAGGTGATCTACAACCACGTGATCCTCGTGCTGAAGGGCGTGAGCCTGAAGGTGCCCAAGGGCGGGATCATCGCGCTGCTGGGCGGCAACGGCGCGGGCAAGACCACCACGCTCAAGGCGATCTCGAACCTCCTGCATTCGGAACGCGGCGAGGTCACCAAGGGCACGATCACCTATCGCGGCCGCCATATCGAGGAGCTCACGCCGAACGATCTGGTCAAGACCGGCGTGATCCAGGTGATGGAGGGGCGGCACTGTTTCGAACACCTGACCGTCGAGGAAAACCTGCTGACCGGCGCCTATACCCGCGGCGACGGCAGCGCCGCGGTCGCCCGCGATCTCGACATGGTCTACGAATATTTCCCGCGGCTGAAGGACCGCCGCAAGAGCCAGGCGGGCTACACGTCGGGCGGCGAACAGCAGATGACGGCGATCGGCCGGGCGCTGATGAGCCGGCCCGAGACGATCCTGCTGGACGAGCCGTCGATGGGACTGGCCCCGCAGCTTGTCGAACAGATCTTCGACATCGTGCGCCGGCTGAACGAGGAACAGGGGGTCACGTTCCTTCTGGCCGAGCAGAACACCAACGTCGCGCTGCGCTTCGCGCATTACGGCTACATCCTGGAGTCGGGCCGCGTGGTGATGGACGGGCCCGCGAAGGATCTTCGCGAGAACCCCGACGTGAAGGAATTCTACCTCGGCATGTCGGAAGAGGGGCGCAAGAGCTTCCGCGACGTGCGTTCCTACCGCCGCCGCAAGCGCTGGCTTTCGTGATGAGGGATATTCCGGTGAGCTACTTCGACGATCTCGAAACCCGCAGCGCCGACCGCCGCGCCGCCGACCTGGCCGAGGCGCTGCCGCGCCAGGTCGCGCGCGCCATCGATCGCGCGCCGGCGATCGCCGGACACCTGCGCGACGTGGATGCCGCGCGGGTGACCGATGCGGCGGCGCTGGCCAAGCTGCCGGTGATCCGCAAGTCGGAACTGGGCCGCGCGCAGGCCGACCTGCCGCCCTTCGGCGGGTTCACGACCGTCGCGCCGGCCGAGTTCGAGCATGTGTTCCAAAGCCCCGGGCCGATCTACGAACCCGGCCGCGTGTCGGGCGACTGGTGGCGCACCGGGCGGTTCCTGCACGCGGCGGGGATCGGCCGCGGCGACATCGTGCACAACTGCTTCGGCTACCATCTGACGCCGGCGGGGATGATCTTCGAATCCGGCTGCCGGGCCGTCGGCGCGGCGGTGCTGCCCGCCGGGACCGGGCAGACCGAACTTCAGGTCCGCGCCGCGGCGGATATCGGCACCACCGCCTATGCCGGCACGCCCGACTATCTCAAGGTGATCCTCGACAAGGCCGAAGAACTGGGCATGACGCTGAAGATCACCCGCGCGGCGGTGGGCGGCGGGGCGCTTTTCCCGTCGCTGCGCGCCGAATACCGCGACCGCGGCATCCTGTGCCTGCAGTGCTACGCGACCGCCGATCTGGGCAACATCGCCTATGAAAGCCCGGCGATGGAGGGGATGATCGTCGACGAGGGCGTGATCGTGGAGATCGTGCGCCCCGGAACCGGCGATCCGGTGCCCGACGGCGAGGTGGGCGAGGTCGTGGTCACCACGCTGAACCCCGACTACCCGCTGATCCGCTTCGCGACCGGAGACCTGTCGGCGGTGATGCCGGGGCACAGCCCCTGCGGACGCACGAACCTGCGGATCAAGGGCTGGATGGGGCGCGCCGATCAGACCACGAAGATCAAGGGCATGTTCGTGCGCCCCGAGCAGGTGGCCGACCTGGTCGCCCGCCACCCCGAGGTCAGCCGCGCCCGCGTCGTCGCCGGCCGCGAGGGCGAGATGGACGTGATGACCGTCAAGGTCGAGGCCGAGGGCGGCGACATGGCCGCGCTGGAGGCCTCCGTCCAGTCGGTTCTGAAGCTCAAGGGCACGGTCGAGATCGTGGCGCCGGGCAGCCTGCCCAACGACGGCAAGGTGATCGAGGATACCCGCAGCTACGGCTAGGGCGCGCCGTGGTGGCGGGTCAGATGCGTCTCGATCCGCTCGATCTCGCGCGACAGCGCGCCGACCTGGCGTTCCAGCACCTCGACATGGTGGCGCAGCCCCTCGATCCGCTCGGCCTGGTGGTGCAGCATCGCGCCTGCGTCATGCAGGTCGGTCACGCCCAGCACGGCCCCGCACTTGCTGCAGGCCACCGCGCCCAGCCTGCGGGGGGCGCCGTAGGGTTCCAGCACGATCATCTTCGTGCCGGTCGCGCCGCAGATACCGCATTTGGCCACCATTGCCCGCTCCCTGAAATGCCCGGCCGGAAAGACTGCGGCAAGTCTGGCGGAAACCGGTCAACAGGAGATTGACGCGGCCGAACGGAAAGGGCCGCGCCGGATGCCCCGGCGCGGTCCTTTTCATCGTCTCGCGGTGGGTTCAGCCCTGCCGGGCCTTGAACCGCCGCTGCGTCTTGTTGATCACGTAAACGCGGCCCTTGCGGCGCACGATCTGGCAATCGCGGTGACGCTGCTTGAGCGAGCGGAGCGAGTTGCGGACCTTCATCGGTCTTCCCCTGGTCGCGGCGCGCGTGCGCCTGGTGCAAAAACGATGCCCCCGCGAACGGGGGCGGTGATGGTGGGCGCGACTGGGATCGAACCAGTGACCACTACGATGTCAACGTAGTGCTCTACCGCTGAGCTACGCGCCCCGAACCGTCCTCGTTCCGCCTTGCCAACAGCCGCGGCCGCGGGCGGAACCGCGTCGGCCCGGCGGTCTATAAAAGGAGTCGGCCGCCCTTTCAAGGGGTTTCGGCGGCGCCGGAAATGTCGCTATAGTCCGGCCCACGGGGGTAATGAATGTCCGACGCGCCCTATCGCCTGATCCGGCCGGCGACGCGGTTGACCAGCGTCGTTTTCGCCTCGCCGCACAGCGGCCGGGCCTATCCCGCGAGCTTTCTCGCGCGGTCGGTGCTGGACAAGCGCACGATCCGCACCTCCGAGGATGCCTTCGTCGACGAGTTGCTGCGCGCCGCGCCGCTGGCCGGCGCGCCGCTGCTGGCGGCGACCGCGCCGCGCGCCTATCTCGATCTCAACCGGGCCGCCGATGAACTCGATCCGGCGCTGATCGAGAACGTGCGGCTGGCCGCCCACAATCCGCGGATCAACTCGGGCCTCGGGGTGATCCCGCGCGTGGTCGCCGGCGGCCGCGCGATCTACCGCGGCAAGCTGACGCTGGCCGAGGCGATGGAACGGATCGACGCGGTCTGGCGGCCCTATCACGAGCGGCTGGCGGCGCTGCTTGGCGAAAGCCAGGCGCTGTTCGGCGAGGCGATCCTGATCGACGTGCATTCGATGCCGCGCGAGGCGATCGACTCGATGGGCGGGCGCGGGCGGCGGCGGCCCGAGATCGTGCTGGGCGACCGGTTCGGCGTCACCGCCGCGCCGGGGATCATGGACCGGATCGAGGCCGCCTTTGCCGACGAGGGCCTGAGCGTCGTGCGCAACACGCCCTTCGCGGGGGCCTATGTCGCCCAGACCTACGGCCGCCCGGCGGCCAGCCGCCACGCGATCCAGGTGGAGATCGACCGGTCGCTCTACATGAACGAGGCCGAAATCCGCCCCCATGCCGGTTTCGCGCCGTTCTGCCGGCTGATGGACCGGGTGATCGGGCGGATCGCCGAGATCGGCCGGCCGGAGATCGGGCGGCCCGAGATCGGCCTCGCGGCGGAATAGCCCGTCGTCAGCGCAGCGACCGGCCCTTGACGATCGCATCGGGGCCGAACCTTGCGCGGATCCGGTCGGTCGCGCGCTCGGCCTCGGCCCTGAGCGCGGCGCCCGGATCGAGCAGGTCGGCGGTGCGATCGGCCGCCGCCGCCGGCGCCAGATCCGACAGGCCGATCCCGATCAGCCGGAACGGCCCCGGTTCGGTCACCTGCGCCAGCAGTGCCTGGCCCGCCCGCCACAGCCGGTCGGCCATCTGCGTCGGCTCGCGCAGCGACTGGCGGCGGGTCAGCAGGCTGAAATCTTGCCGCCTGAGTTTCAGCGTCACCGTCCGGCCGGCCATCTCGCGCGCCTTGGCCCGGTCCGCCACCTTCTCGGCCAGCCGCCACAGGTGCCCCTCCAGCCGGTCGCGCGCGGCGATGTCGGTGTCGAAGGTGGTTTCGTTGCTGATCGACTTCACGGGATCATGCGCGCTGACGCGGCGATTGTCCTCGCCGCGGGCCAGATGCCACAGCCGGTCGCCCATCGCGCCGAACCGGGCGCCAAGATCCTTGCGGCCCCAGCGCAAAAGGTCGTCGATCCGGGCGATCCCCGCGGCCTCCAGCTCTGCCTGCATGGCCGCGCCGACACCCCAGATCAGCCCCACCGGCTTGCCGGCGAGAAACGCCGCGGTTTCCGCCCGACCGATCACCGAGAAGCCGCGCGGCTTGTCGAGGTCGGAGGCGATCTTGGCGAGGAACTTGTTGTGCGACAGCCCGACCGAGGCGGTGACGCCGATCTTGGCCTCGATCTCGCGGATCAGCGCGGCCAGCAGCACGGCCGGCGGCGCGCCGTGCAGCCGCTCGGTGCCGGTGAGATCGAGGAACGCCTCGTCGAGCGACAGCGGCTCCACCGCCGGGGTCAGCGCCTCCATCTTCGCGCGGATCAGGCGCGAGACCTCGGCGTAGCGGTCCCCGCGCGGCCGGATCACCACCGCGTCGGGGCACAGCTTCAGCGCCGTGAACATCGGCATCGCCGAGCGTACCCCGCGAATCCGCGCGATGTAGCAACAGGTCGATACCACGCCGCGATGCCCGCCGCCGACGATCACCGCGCGGTCGCGCAGCGCGGGATCGTCGCGCTTTTCCACCGCGGCATAGAAGGCGTCGCAATCGACATGGGCGATCGACAGCCCGTCAAGCTCGGGATGCGCCAGCACCCGGGGCGACCGGCAGGCCGGGCAGCGCGGGCCGGTGTCGAATCGGGTCAGGCAGTCGCGGCACAGGGCGGGCATGGCGCGGGAATGCTAGCACCGGCGCGCGGCGGCGGCGACGGTCACCATTCGTTTTCCCTGCCGTGTCAACAGGGCTTTTCAGCCGTGCCGGGGGCTGGCACTGTGCCCGCGGTCTTGGTTTTCCGGAGGTCGGGTCTTGGATCCATCGTTTCTGACGGGCGGCAATGCCGTTCTGCTGGCGCTCGCCATCTTCGTCATCCTGTGCATCCTTCTGGGTGTCAGGATCGTTCCGCAATCCGAAAAGCACGTGGTCGAACGGTTCGGGCGGCTGCGCGCGGTGCTGGGGCCGGGGATCAACCTGATCGTGCCGTTCCTGGATCGCGTGGCGCACAAGGTCAGCGTTCTGGAACGCCAGTTGCCGAATGCCGAGCAGGACGCGATCACCTCGGACAACGTTCTGGTGAAGGTGGAAACCAGCGTCTTCTACCGCGTGACCGAGCCCGAACGCACGGTCTACCGGATCCGCGACATCGACGGCGCGATAGCCACGACGGTGGCCGGCATCGTGCGCTCCGAGATCGGCAAGCTGGAGCTTGACCAGGTGCAATCGAACCGGGCCGAGCTGATCCAGCTGGTGCGCGAGGCGGTGGCGCTGATGGTCGACGACTGGGGCGTGGAGGTGACGCGGGCCGAGATCCTCGATGTCAATCTCGACGAGGCGACGCGGGCGGCGATGTTGCAGCAGCTCAATGCCGAACGCGCCCGCCGCGCCCAGGTGACCGAGGCGGAGGGCCAGAAGCGGGCGGTGGAACTCAATGCCGATGCCGAGCTCTACGCGGCCGAGCAGGAGGCCAAGGCGCGGCGCGTGCTGGCTGATGCCGAGGCCTATGCGACCGGCGTGATCGCCGAGGCGATCCGCGACAACGGGCTGGAGGCCGCGCAATACCAGGTCGCGCTGAAACAGGTCGAGGCGCTGACCGCGGTGGGCCAGGGCCAGGGCAAGCAGGTCGTCGTTGTGCCGGCGCAGGCGCTCGACGCCTTCGGCGACGCGTTCAAGATGCTCAAGGGGCAGGGATGATGGAGGTCTGGGCGATCTGGTGGGTCTGGCTGGTCGCCGCGGCCGCGCTGGCGATCCTTGAACTGATCCTGCCGAGTTTCATGGCGCTGGGCTTCGGTCTCGGCGCGGCGCTCGTCGGCGTGCTTGTCGGCTTCGGTGTGCTGGGGGACAACCTCGCGGTGATGATCCTTGTCTTCGCGCTGGGCTCTCTCGGCGCCTGGATCGGGTTGCGGCGCTGGGCCGGGATCCGCAAGGGCCAGGTGAAGGTCTGGGACCGGGACATCAACGAGAACTGAGGCCGGTGGGCGCGCGGCGGCCGGTGCGGCGGGGGCTTCGCGCCCCCGCACCCCCGCGGGATATTTGAAGGCCAAAATTCCGCCTGCCGTGTCCGGCGCCGTCAGGCCGCGGCGAGGTCGTCCAGGATCGCCCGAGCCGCCGCCGCCGGGTCCGGCGCGGCCCAGACCGGGCGGCCGACGACGATGTGATCGGCCCCGGCCCGGATCGCCGCCGCCGGGGTGGCGATGCGTTTCTGATCAGCCGCCGCCGCGCCGGCGGGGCGGACGCCGGGGGTGACGATCAGCCGGCCCGCCGCCTCGGGCAGGGCGCGGATCGCGGCGGCCTCGCGCGGCGAGGCGATGACCCCGTCGGCCCCGGCGGCAAGGGCGCGGGCGGCGCGTTCGCGGGTGATTTCGGCCACGTCGCCCGGCACGATCATGTTGGCGTCGAGATCGGCCCGGTCGAGCGAGGTCAGCACCGTGACCGCGAGGATTTTCATGCCCGATCCGGCGGCGCCCTCGGCGGCGGCGCGCACCACCTGCGGATCGCCGTGCACGGTGAGGAAATCGAGATCGAACCGGGCGAGGCCGCGCACCGCCGCCTCCACCGTCGCGCCGATGTCGAAAAGCTTCATGTCGAGGAAGACGCGCTTGCCGCGGTCGTCCTTGAGTTCGCGGGCCAGCGCGAGGCCGCCGGTGGTCAGCATCCCCAGCCCGATCTTGTAGAACCCGACCGCCGGGCCGATCCGGTCGACGAGCGAAAGCCCCGACACGGCGTCCCCGGTGTCGATGGCGACGATCAGGCGGTCGTCGGTTGGTGTCATGGCCTTCCCCCTGCTGCCGTCCCGCCGTCATCGGCGCAAGCGCCGGCGGGGTCAAGCCCGGGGGATCAGGCGGCGTAGCGGGCGCGGCGGCCGATCCGGCCGGTGGCGTAGCCGAGTTTCGCCTGCGCCAGCAGCCGGTCGCGCAGTGCCGCGGCGCCCGGCGCGCGGGCCGGCGACGACACGGTGACATCGACGCGTTCGATGCCGGCGGTTTCCGAGGGCAGCACGATCAGCGTCACCAGCGCCTCGACCTCGCCGAAGGCGCGGTCGCGGCGGGCGCGGGTGATCCGGGCGGAGAGGATTCGCATGGTCGATCTCACTTCTGCGAGGGTCGGGCCGGGCCGGCGCGCACGGCAACCGGCTGCGGGGCCGGGCCCGGCAGGGCCGGGAGGCGCGCGGCGCGGTCAAGCAGGGTGCGAAGCATCGGTCTGTCCCGAACGGTGGCGATACGCGCATCAAGCCACGGCCAGGGTTACCAAACCGTTGCCCGCGGCGATTCCGCTGCCCGACGCTTGAAATGCCGGCGGAGACTCGCCACCTGATCTATCGAGACCCGGGGAGGGGCGTGCCGCGAGGCGGGCGCCGCGACGGCCGGGGGCTTGAAAAGAGGAGAAGACCGATGAACGTCGAGAAGTTCACGGAACGGTCGCGCGGGTTCCTTCAGGCCGCGCAGACGATCGCGATGCGGGACGGCAACCAGCGGCTGATGCCCGAACATCTTCTGAAGGCTCTCATGGATGACGACCAGGGCCTGTCCGCCAACCTGATCCGCCGCGCGGGCGGCGCGCCGGAGCGGGTTACCGAGGCGGTGGAGCTTGCCGTGGGCAAGCTGCCGAAAGTGTCGGGCGACGCGGGCCAGGTCTATGCCGACGGGGCGACCGTGCGGGTGCTGGACGAGGCCGAGAAGATCGCCAAGAAGGCCGGCGACAGCTTCGTTCCGGTGGAACGGATGCTGATGGCGCTGGCGATGGTGCCTTCGAAGGCGAAGGAGGCGCTGGATGCCGGCGCGGTGACGGCGCAGAAACTGAACGCCGCGATCACCGATATCCGCAAGGGTCGCACCGCCGACACGGCGAGCGCCGAGGAAGGCTACGACGCGTTGAAGAAATACGCGCGCGACCTGACCGAGGCCGCCGAACAGGGCAAGATCGACCCGATCATCGGCCGCGACGAGGAAATCCGGCGCACGATGCAGGTGCTGAGCCGGCGGACCAAGAACAACCCGGTGCTGATCGGCGAACCCGGCGTCGGCAAGACCGCGATCGCCGAGGGCCTGGCGCTGCGGATCATCTCGGGCGACGTGCCCGAAAGCCTGCGCAACAAGCGGCTTCTGGCGCTGGACATGGGCGCGCTGATTGCCGGCGCGAAATACCGCGGCGAGTTCGAGGAACGGCTGAAGGCGGTCCTGAAGGAGATCGAGACCGCGGCGGGCGAGATCATCCTGTTCATCGACGAGATGCACGTGCTTGTCGGCGCCGGCAAGACCGACGGCGCGATGGATGCCGCCAACCTGATCAAGCCGGCGCTGGCGCGGGGCGAGTTGCACTGCGTGGGCGCGACCACGCTGGATGAATACCGCAAGTACGTGGAAAAGGACGCGGCGCTGGCCCGCCGGTTCCAGCCGGTGCTGGTGGAGGAACCGACGGTCGAGGATACCGTCTCGATCCTGCGCGGGATCAAGGAGAAATACGAGCTGCACCACGGCGTGCGGATCTCCGACTCGGCGCTGGTGGCGGCCTCGACGCTCAGCCATCGCTACATCACCGACCGGTTCCTGCCCGACAAGGCGATCGACCTTGTCGACGAGGCCGCGAGCCGGCTGCGGATGGAAGTGGACAGCAAGCCCGAGGAGCTTGACGCGCTGGACCGCGAGATCCTGCAAAAGCAGATCGAGGCCGAGGCGCTGAAGAAGGAGGATGACGCGGCGTCCCGCGACCGGCTGGAGAAGCTGGAACGGGAATTGTCGGACCTGACCCAGCAGTCGGCGGAGATGACCGCGCGCTGGCAGGCCGAACGCGACACGCTGGAAAGCGCGCGCGGGCTGAAGGAACAGCTTGACCGGGCGCGGGCCGAGCTTGAGCAGGTCAAGCGCGAGGGCAACCTGGCGCGGGCGGGCGAGCTGTCCTACGGCGTGATCCCGCAGCTTGAGCGGCAGTTGTCGGAGGCCGAGACCCGCGAGGATTCCATGATGGTCGAGGAAACCGTGCGGCCCGAGCAGATCGCCGAGGTGGTGGAACGCTGGACCGGCATCCCGACCTCGAAGATGCTGGAGGGCGAGCGCGAGAAGCTTCTGAAGATGGAAGAGGAGCTGGGCAAGCGCGTGATCGGCCAGCGGCAGGCCGTTGTCGCGGTGTCGAACGCGGTGCGGCGGGCGCGCGCCGGGCTGAACGACGAGAACCGGCCCTTGGGCTCGTTCCTGTTCCTCGGCCCGACCGGGGTGGGCAAGACCGAGCTGACGAAGGCCCTGGCCGAGTATCTCTTCGACGACGACAGCGCGATGGTCCGCATCGACATGTCGGAGTTCATGGAAAAGCATTCGGTCGCCCGGCTGATCGGCGCGCCGCCCGGCTATGTCGGCTATGACGAGGGCGGGGTGCTGACCGAGGCGGTGCGGCGCCGGCCCTACCAGGTGGTGCTGTTCGACGAGGTCGAGAAGGCGCATCCGGATGTCTTCAACGTTCTGTTGCAGGTGCTGGACGACGGGGTGCTGACCGACGGGCACGGCCGCACGGTCGACTTCAAGCAGACGCTGATCGTGCTGACCTCGAACCTTGGCAGCCAGGCGCTGAGCCAGTTGCCGGAAGGGTCCGACAGTTCGGCGGCGCGGCGCGACGTGATGGACGCGGTGCGGGCGCATTTCCGGCCCGAGTTCCTGAACCGGCTGGACGAGACGATCATCTTCGACCGGCTGACGCGGGCCGACATGGACGGGATCGTGACGATCCAGATGCGCCGGCTGGAACGGCGGCTGGCGTCGCGCAACATCACGCTGGAGCTGGACGAGGGCGCGCGCAAGTGGCTGGCCGACGAGGGCTATGACCCGGTGTTCGGCGCCCGGCCGCTGAAGCGGGTGATCCAGCGCAGCCTGCAGGATCCGCTGGCCGAGATGATCCTTGCCGGCGACGTGAAGGACGGCGAGGTGCTGGCCGTCACCGCCGGGGCCGACGGGCTGATCGTGGGCGAAAGGGTGGCGGCCACGAACCGGCCGAAACCCGACGACGCGGTCGTGCACTGACAGGGGGCCCGGCGCCGGGCCATTTTCCTTCCCCCTCAGGGTCGGGCGGCGAAGGCGCGCGCCAGGGCCGGCAGGGCCGGCGCGCGGCAACTGTCCTCATGCGCGAGGCCGGGCAGCACGGTGAGGGCGAAATCCGGGCGCAGCGCGGCGAGTTTCTCGGCGAAGGGGCGTTCCGGGTCGGCCGCGCCGATGATCCCGGCGATCGGGCCGGCGATGCCGGCGACGGCCGGTTCCGGCAGGCCGAGAATCGCGTCCATCGCCTCCGCCAGCGCCAGCAGCGCCGCCGCGTCGTGAAGCTTGGGTTCTTGCGGGCGGGTGGCGAGGCCGAGCGCGATGGCAAGGTAGACGTCGCGCAGATCGGCACTGGACCAGCCCGAGCCGATCAGCAGCGCGCCGGCGGCCTGGCCGGGATGGTCGGCGGCCAGCCGGAGCGCGAGATCGGCGCCCATCGAGAAGCCGACGAGGCGGGCCGGCGACGCCGATTCCGCACCGATCACGTCGAGAATGTCGCCGATCAGCCGGGCGCCGTAGCTTTCGGGGTCGTGCGGTCGGTCGGAAGCGCCGTGGCCGCGCGTGTCGGGCGCGATGACACGGAAATCGGGCGACAGCGCCGGGGCGACCCCGTTTTCCCACCAGATCGCCGAGGTCTGCGCGAGCCCGTGCAGCAGCACGACCGGCGGGCCGGCCCCGGCCGTGCGATAGCCGATCCGCGCGCCGTCCCGCGCCGTGACATGCCGCGGCGCGGGGATCACCGGATGTCGCTGCGCAGGGCCGGCAGGCCGATCCCCGTCGCCTCGAAGCCGCCGTCGACGGCGATGCACTGGCCGGTGACGTAGGACGCCTCGTCCGAACACAGGAAGCAGATCACGTTCGCCAGTTCCCGTTCGGTGCCGTAGCGGTTCAGCGGGATCGCGTCATGATAGGCATCGATGATCTCCTGGCTGTGGACGGCCATCGCCAGCTTGGTGCGCACCGGGCCGGGGCAGACCGCGTTCACCCGGATGCCGTGTTCGCCCAGTTCCACCGCCTGTTGCAGCGTCAGCCCGATCACCGCCGCCTTGGAGGTGCCGTAGGCCACCCGCAGGGTGGAGGCGCGCAGGCCCGAGATCGAGGCGATGTTGACGATCGCGCCCCGCCGGGCTTTCAGCGCCGGGGTGAGCGCCTGGCTGATCCGGAACGTGCCGTCGAGATTGGTATCCATCACCGTGCGCCAGCGGTCGAAGCCGGTATCCTCGATCGGGCCGAAATCGGCCACGCCGGCGTTGTTCACCAGCGCGTCCAGCGCCGGGATCGCGGCCGCGACCGCCTCGACATCCTGGCCGATCGAGATGTCGCGGTGATGCAGCGTGGTGTTCGCGAGATCGGCGCCCGCGCGGTCCAGTTCCGCACCGTCACGGTCGAGCATGTGGACATGCCAGCCGCCTTCCAAAAACCGCCTTACCGTGGCAAGGCCGATGCCGCGCGCGGCGCCGGTCACGAGTGCCGTTTTCATCGTTCCCCCCGGTTTTCAGGTCCGGGGAAACCTCGGCGCGCCGCCCCCGCGAAGTCAAGCCGTATTGCGGGGGCGGCGCTGGTCGATCAGGGCAGCAGTACCTTGTCGATGACGTGGATCACGCCGTTCGAGGCCATGATGTCGGCCGTCGTCACGCGCGAGGAATTCACATGCACCCCGTCGCGGCCGTCGACATGCACGGTCTTGCCCTGCACGGTGGCGACGTTCAGGCGCTGGCCGACGAGCTGGTCCGAGGTCACGGCGCCCGGAACCACGTGATAGGTCAGCACGGCGACAAGCTGATCCTTGTTCTCGGGCTTGAGCAGGTTCTCGACGGTGCCCGCGGGCAGCGCGGCGAAGGCCTCGTTCGTCGGCGCGAAGACGGTGAACGGGCCGTCGCTCTTGAGCGTGTCGACGAGGTCGGCGGCCTGCACGGCGGCGACGAGGGTCGAGAAGCTGTCGTTGCTGGCGGCGATATCGACGATGTCCGGTTCGCCCATCGGCGCGCAGGCGGCGACGGCGGCGAGCAGGCCGGCCGCGGCCGCGCCTTTCAGAAACGTGCGTTTGAACATGGGTGTCCCCCTTTTCCTTCAGGTCAAGAATGGTGCGGGCGGGGATCGGCCCCGCCCGCTGGCCGGATGGCCGGTCACTGCGGCAGGATCACCGCGTCGATGACATGGATGACGCCGTTGGTGGCCTCGATATCGGCGGCCGAGATCATCGCGCCGTCGACCTTCGGGCCGCCTTCGAGCGTGATCGTCACGTCCTGGCCCTGAACGGTGGTGGCCATCAGGCCTTCGGACAGGTCGGTCGACATGACCTTGCCAGGAACCACGTGATAGGTCAGCACGGCGACGAGCTGATCCTTGTTCTCGGGCTTGAGCAGGT
>CAYUXM010000031.1:0-18608 GCA_964448765.1 uncultured Rhodobacterales bacterium | reverse complement strand
TTCAGGGCGTGTTCGCGCCCCTCGCCGCGCCCGAGCTTGGCGGCGCGGCGATCCGGGCGGCGCTGGCGGCGGCCGGCGCCGCGCCCGACGGCGTCGAGGAGGTGCTGATGGGCTGTGTCCTGCCGGCCGGCCAGGGCCAGGCCCCGGCGCGGCAGGCGGGATTTGCCGCCGGGCTGCCGCAATCGGTGCCGGCGACGACGCTGAACAAGATGTGCGGATCGGGCATGCAGGCGGTGATGCTCGCCGCCGACGCGATTGCGCTGGGCCGCGCCGGGCTGGTGGTGGCCGGCGGCATGGAAAGCATGACCAACGCCCCCTACCTGCTGCCGAAGATGCGCGGTGGCGCGCGGCTGGGCCATGCCCGGGTGATCGATCACATGTTCCTCGACGGGCTGGAGGACGCCTATGACCGGGGCCGGCTGATGGGCACCTTCGCCGAGGATTGCGCCGGGGCCTTCCAGTTCACCCGCGTCCAGCAGGACGACTACGCGCTCGCCTCGCTGTCGCGCGCGCTGCAGGCGCAGGCCGATGGCGCCTTCGCGGCCGAGATCGCGCCGGTCACCGTCGCCACCCGCAAGGGCGAGACGGTGGTGGCGGCCGACGAACAGCCCGCCACAGCCCGGCCCGAGAAGATCCCCACCCTGAAACCCGCCTTCCGCAAGGATGGCACGGTGACGCCGGCCAATTCCTCGTCGATCTCCGACGGCGCCGCGGCGCTGGTGCTGGCCTCGGCCGAGGCGGCGGCGGCGCGGGGGCTGACGGTACGGGCCCGGATCCTCGGCCATGCCGCGCATGCCCAGGCCCCGGCCGATTTCCCGACCGCGCCGGTGCCGGCGGCGCGGAAACTGCTCGACCGGCTCGGCTGGTCGGTCGGCGATGTCGACCTTTGGGAGGTGAACGAGGCCTTCGCGGTGGTGCCGATGGCCTTCATGGCGATGACCGGCGCGCCGCACGACCGGGTCAATGTCAACGGCGGGGCCTGTGCGCTGGGCCACCCGATCGGCGCCTCCGGCGCGCGGATTCTCGTGACGCTTCTGAACGCGCTGGAAACCCGCGGGCTGAAGCGCGGCGTCGCCGCGATCTGCATCGGCGGCGGCGAGGGCACGGCGATCGCGATCGAACGGGTCTGACCGGGCAGCATCCACTCCGCCCGCCCCGAGCCGAGACCGGCGGGCGGCAGCGCGACGGCCCGCGCCGGTCAGGCCCGGTGGTAGGGGCTGCCCGACAGGATCGTCGCGGCGCGATAGAGCTGTTCGGCCAGCATCGCCCGCACCAGCATGTGCGGCCAGACCATCGCGCCGAAGGACAGCACGAGATCGGCGCGGTCGCGCAGCGCCGGGTCCAGCCCGTCGGCGCCGCCGATCGCGAAGGCGGCCTCCTGCCGGCCGGTATCGCGCCAGCGCGCCAGCAGCCCGGCCAGATCGGGCGAGGACATCTGCCGCCCGCGTTCGTCCAGCACCGCCAGCGCCGCGCCGGACGGGATCGCGCGGGTCAGCAGCGCGGCCTCGGCCGCGGGGCCGCCGCCCTTGCGGTCCTCGACCTCGTGCTCGACCGCCGGGCCAAGACCGAGGGACCGGCCCGTGCGGTCGAACCGCCCGAGGTAATCATCGACAAGCGCGCGTTCCGGGCCGGCCCGCAGCCGGCCCACCGCGCAAAGATGCAGGCGCACGCGCGGTCAGACGGGCGCGGCGGCCTGGCGCAGGCCCGAAGGCTGCCACATCTTCTCGAGCTGGTAGAACTCGCGCACCTCGGGGCGGAAGACATGGACGATCACGTCGCCCGTGTCGATCAGCACCCAGTCGCCCTGGTCCTTGCCCTCGACCTTGCTGAGGATCCCGAATTCCTGCTTCAGGCGGTCCATCAGCTTCTCCGCGATCGCGCCGACCTGGCGCGAGGACCGGCCCGAGCAGATCACCATGTGATCGGCCACGTCGGACCGGCCGCGCAGGTCGATGGCGACCACGTCTTCGGCCTTGTCGTCGTCGAGGGATTCGAGAATGCGTGCCAGCAGGGCATCGCCTTGCACGTCGTCGGCCGGTCCCGTCATGGGCACCGCCGGGGCAGCGGACGCGGCCGCTGCAATTGCGTCATGAGACAGGACATTGTCCTCCGATGTCGCGCGCCGCTCCAAAAGCCCCGGCGCCGGGCAGCACAAAGATAGCATCGCGACCATGAAATCTCAATGTCGCCCCGCCGGGCCGCGCCGCAGCGGTGCCCGAGCATTGCCAAATCCCGCCGCAGGGCGTATCTGACGGGCATGATCCGCTTCTTCGACATGGATGACCGCGCGCGCCTGCCCTGGCGCTTCTACGGGCAGGCACGGTCCGTCCTGGCGCGACTTTGACGCCCGTCCAAGCGATCCGGGGTCGGCGCGGCCCCGCCCCTTTTCCCCATTGCGAAAGACGAGATCAGCCATGACCGGCGGAAAGACGCTCTACGACAAGATCTGGGACGCGCATGTCGTCCACGAGGCCGAGGACGGCACCTGCCTGCTTTATATCGACCGTCACCTGGTGCACGAGGTGACCTCGCCGCAGGCCTTCGAGGGCCTGCGCATGGCGGGCCGCACCGTGCGCGCGCCCGACAAGACGATCGCGGTGCCCGACCACAACGTGCCCACGACCGCGGGCCGCGAGAACCCCGAGAACATGACCGAGGACAGCCGCATCCAGATGGCGGCGCTGGACACCAACGCGCGCGACTTCGGCATCCACTACTACCCGGTCAGCGACGTGCGGCAGGGCATCGTCCACATCGTCGGGCCGGAACAGGGCTGGACCCTGCCGGGCATGACGGTGGTCTGCGGCGACAGCCATACCGCCACCCACGGCGCCTTCGGCGCGCTGGCGCACGGCATCGGCACGTCGGAGGTGGAGCATGTGCTGGCCACCCAGACGCTGATCCAGAAGAAATCGAAGAACATGAAGGTCGAGATCACCGGCAAGCTGCCGCCGGGCGTGACCGCCAAGGACATCACGCTTTCCGTGATCGGTGCGACCGGCACGGCGGGCGGCACCGGCCATGTCATCGAATATTGCGGCGAGGCGATCCGCGAGCTGTCGATGGAAGGCCGGATGACGGTGTGCAACATGGCGATCGAGGGCGGCGCCCGCGCCGGGCTGATCGCGCCCGACGAAAAGACCTTCGCCTATGTCAGGGGCCGGCCGCACGCCCCCAAGGGCGCGGCCTGGGAGGCGGCGCTGGCCTGGTGGAAGACGCTGACCTCCGACGGTGACGCGCAGTGGGACAAGGTAGTGACGCTGAAGGCCGAGGAGATCGCCCCGGTCGTCACCTGGGGCACCAGCCCCGAGGACGTGCTGCCGATCACCGGCACCGTGCCGGCGGCGGAGTCGTTTTCCGGCGGCAAGGTCGGCGCGGCGCAGCGCTCGCTCGACTACATGGGGCTGACGCCGGGCATGAAGCTGACCGACATCCGGATCGACGCGGTGTTCATCGGGTCGTGCACCAACGGCCGGATCGAGGATCTGCGCGCCGCGGCAGAGGTTCTGAAGGGCCGCAGGCTGGCGCCGGGGGTGCGCGGCATCGTGGTGCCGGGATCCGGCCTTGTGCGCGCGCAGGCCGAGGAAGAGGGGCTGGCGCAGGTGTTCACCGACGCGGGCTTCGAATGGCGGCTGGCGGGCTGCTCGATGTGCCTGGGCATGAACCCCGACCAGCTGGCGCCGGAAGAGCGCTGCGCCTCCACCTCGAACCGCAACTTCGAGGGGCGGCAGGGCTACAAGGGCCGCACCCACCTGATGAGCCCGGCGATGGCCGCGGCGGCGGCGGTGACCGGGCATCTGACGGACGTGCGCGATCTTGTGGCCGAGACGGTCTGAGGGGAGACGAGGAAGATGGACAAGTTCACCACCCTGACCGGCATCGCGGCGCCCATGCCGCTGGTCAACATCGACACCGACATGATCATCCCCAAGCAGTTCCTCAAGACGATCAAGAGGACGGGGCTGGGCGTGAACCTCTTCGACGAGATGCGCTATGACCGCGAGGGCAACGAGATCGCCGATTTCGTGCTCAACCAGCCGGCCTGGCGCGATGCCGAGATCCTTGTCGCCGGGGACAATTTCGGCTGCGGATCGTCGCGCGAACACGCGCCCTGGGCGCTTCTGGATTTCGGCATCCGCTGCGTGATCTCCACCAGCTTCGCCGACATCTTCTACAACAACTGCTTCAAGAACGGCATCCTGCCGGTGGTGCTGCCGCAGGACGCCGTCGATCACCTGATGGACGATGCGCGCAAGGGCGCGAACGCCCGGATCACCGTCGATCTCGACGCGCAGACGGTCACCGCCGCGGACGGCACGGCGTTTTCCTTCGATGTCGATCCGTTCAAGAAGCACTGCCTGCTGAACGGGCTCGACGACATCGGCCTGACGCTGGAAAAGGCCGCGGCGATCGACAGCTACGAGGCCGGCGCGGCGCAGGCGCGCCCCTGGGTCTGACGTGAAACGGCCGGGCAGGGCGTGAGTTCGCCTTGCCCGGCCCACCCCCCGGCGCAGCATGGCGGTATGCCGGGGACGACGATACACCGCCTGATCCTTGCCGTTTCGATCCTGTTCGCCCTTGCCGCCCCGCCGGCGCAGGCAGAGGTGCTGCGGCTGGCCTTCTACGCCACCGAGCTGGGGCGCAAGGGGCCCGGCCTGCTGTATCGCGACATCGCGCGCGGCGACGATCCGCAGGCCGAGGCGGTGGCGGCGGTGATCGCCGCGGCGGCGCCGGATGTGCTGGTGCTGTCGGGCATCGACTACGATCATGACCTGCTGGCGCTGTCGGCGCTGGCCGAGAGGATCGCGGCGGCGGGGGGCGGCCCCTATCCGCACCGTATCGCCCTGCCGCCGAACGCCGGCCTCCGGACCGGGATCGACCTGGACGGCGACGGCCGAACGGGCGGGCCGGGCGATGCGCAGGGCTGGGGCCGGTTCGCCGGGTCGGGCGCGCTGGCGATCCTGTCGCGGCTGCCGGTGGACGGTGACGGGCTGCGCGATCTTTCCGGCCTGCCCTGGGCCGATCTGCCGGGCGGCCTGATCGATGGCGCCGGCCTTTCGGCCGAGGCGGCGGCGGTGCAGCGGCTGTCCTCGCACGGGCACTGGCTGGTGCCGCTGCGGCTGCCCGGCGGCGCCCGGATCACCCTGATGACCTGGCAGGCCACGCCGCCGGTCTTCGACGGGCCGGAGGATCGCAACGGCCGGCGCAACCATGACGAGACGGCGCTTTGGCTGCGACTGCTGGACGGCGCGCTGGGCGCCGCGCCCGATGCGCCCTTCGTGATCCTCGGCAACGCCAATCTCGATCCACTGGACGGCGAGGGCCGGCGCGGGGCGCTGGCCGCGCTCCTGTCCGATCCGCGGCTGCAAGACCCGGCGCCCGCCAGCACGGGCGGGCCGGCGGCGGCGGCCGCACAGGGCGGGGCCAATGCCGCGCAGCGCGGCGATCCGGCGCTGGATACCGTCGACTGGGGCGACGATCCGGGGCCGGGCAACCTGCGGGTGACCTATCTGCTGCCCTCTGCCGATCTCGCGGTCGGTGGCGCCGGCGTGCTCTGGCCCCCGCCGGGCGATCCCCTTGCCGCGACGGTCGCCGCGGCCTCGCGCCACCGGCTGGTCTGGCTGGACCTGCAGCTGCCCTGACATGGCGGCGGCGCGGCCGCCGCCGGCTTGACCGCGGCCCCCCCTTTGGCTAGGCGAGCGTGATCTTTCCCGCATGTCCCCAGGAGGCGACCTTGGCCAACCCTTCCCTGCTCATCCTGCCCGGCGACGGCATCGGCCCCGAAGTCATGGCCGAGGTCCGCAAGGTCATCGACTGGTTCGGCGCGAACCGCGGCCTTGCCTTCGACGTCAGCGAAGACCTTGTCGGCGGCTGCGCCTATGACGCGCATGGCACGCCGTTGACCGATGCCACGATGGCGAAGGCGCAGGAGGTGGACGCGGTGCTGCTGGGCGCCGTGGGCGGGCCGCAATACGACGACCTCGATTTCTCGGTGAAGCCCGAACGCGGGCTTTTGCGCCTGCGCAAGGAGATGGACCTTTACGCCAACCTGCGCCCGGCGCAGTGCTTCGACGCGCTGGCCGATTTCTCGTCGCTCAAGCGCGAGGTGGTGGCCGGCCTCGACATCATGATCGTCCGCGAACTCACCTCCGGCGTCTATTTCGGCGAGCCGCGCGGCATCCATACCGAGGGCAACGAGCGGGTGGGGATCAACACCCAGCGCTACACGGAATCCGAGATCGCGCGGGTCGCCCGATCGGCCTTCGAACTGGCGCGGCGGCGCGGCAACAAGGTCTGCTCGATGGAGAAGGCCAACGTGATGGAATCGGGCGTCCTGTGGCGCCAGGTCGTGCAGGAGGTGCATGACAAGGAATACCCCGACGTGGAGCTGAGCCACATGTATGCCGATGCCGGCGCGATGCAGCTGACCCGCTGGCCCAAGCAGTTCGACGTGATCGTCACCGACAACCTGTTCGGCGACCTCTTGTCGGACCTTGCCGCGATGCTGACCGGATCGCTGGGGATGCTGCCCTCGGCCAGCCTCGGCGCGCCGATGGCGAACGGCCGGCCCAAGGCGCTTTACGAACCCGTCCACGGCTCGGCCCCGGACATTGCCGGGCAGGGCAAGGCGAACCCGATCGCCTGCATCCTGAGTTTCGCGATGGCGCTGCGCTATTCCTTCGACAGGGGCGACGACGCGACACGGCTGGAACAGGCGGTGGAGACGGTGCTGGCGCAGGGGCTGCGCACGCCGGACCTGATGGGCCCCGACGGCGGCACCCCGGTCACCACCGCCGCGATGGGCGACGCGATCGTCGCCGCGCTTGACGCGAGCCCGTGATCGTCACGCCGCCCGCCGGGGCCTTTCGCCGGAAGGTGCCGGCGGGCACGAGCCCGCCATCCGGCGGCCCGTGATCGCGGGCGCCGGCGCCGGGTCAGATCCGAAGGATCGGCTGCGCCAGCCGCGGCAGGATCGCGCGGAACTTCAAGGGCGCGTCGGTGGCCGCAAGGCAGATGCAGTCCAACCCCGGTTCGGCCACCGGCGTGTGGTGCATCTCCTCGGTCGCGACCTCGACATCGCCGGGCCCGTAGCGGCCATCCTCGTCGCGGAACGCGCCCTGCAGCACGAGGGTGAGTTCGGTGCCGCTGTGGCCGTGGTCGGGCACGGCGCTGCCCGCCGGGATGTGCAATAGCCGCACCGTCGCGTCGCGGTCGGTGTCCAGGATCGCCTGGCGCACGCCCATGCCGATCGGCCGCCAGCGCACCGCCTCGACATCGCCGCCGACATAGTCCTGCAGCGGGCCGGGGAAGATCCCCGGTCGCCGGATCGGCCGCACCGCCGGTTCGGCCGGTTCTGTCGTGCCGTCGATCCGCGCCATGACGGCGTCGAAACAGTCCTCCGACACCGGCATCTCGTCGCCGGACTCGATCAGTCCGCCGCCCAGCGCCTCGTACGAGGCCAGCCGCGCGCGACACTCGTCGCACATCGAGACATGGGCGGCGATCACGAGGGAGAATGCCTCTGGCAGGGTGCCGGCGGCGTAGCCCATCAGCAGGGTGTCGGTGAGGTGGTGCTGAATCTTGGTCATGTCGATTGCTTCATTTCGTGGCGCAGGCGGTCCAGCGCGAGGCGGATACGGGATTTGATCGTGCCGAGCGGCAGGCCGGTCTCGGACGCGATCTCGCTGTGGCTGCGCTCTCCGTAGAAGGCGCGTTCGATCAGGTCGCGCTGCTTGTCGGGCAATTGCGCGATGGCCCGGCCCAGGCGTTCGCTGTCCTGCTGAAGCGCGAGCGCCTCGGCCTGGTCGGGTTCGTGTTCCGGGCCCCAGGGCAGGTCCTCGGGTTCGGGGCGGCGGGAGCGGCGGATCAGGTCGATCCGGCGGTTGCGCGCGATCGTGAACACCCAGGTCGCGACCGATGCGCGCTCGGGGTCGAACAGATGCGCCTTTTGCCAGATCGTCGCCATCACGTCCTGCGTACATTCCTCTGCCAGCGCCTCGGTGGCGCCGGACTTCACCAGAAAAGCCTTCACGCGGGGCGCGAAATGGCGAAACAGGCGGGCGAAGGCCGCCCTGTCCCGCTCGGCCCTGACGCGGATCATCGCGTCGACCCAATCGGCATCCTGCGTTTCGGTTCCCACCGGTCGATCCACCTTCTTCACCCTGCGCGCCTTCGCCTGCCGGGGCCCACCATACTGGCGCCCGTCAGTGGCTGCATCCGGAAAGAGAAGCGTATCCGCACCGGTCAACATGGTCTATCTACGCAGGCCCGGGCGGATCGGATCACCGCGAAATGCGCTTTGATCCAACGCGGCCCCGGAGCCGTAACCGAACGAACTACCCAGCACGGAGATTGCGCATGCCCTTCGAACACCTGCACCGCCCGCCGCGTCGCGTCGCCGTGATCGGCGGCGGCATTTCCGGCATGGCGGCCGCGCATCTTCTGAGCGACGATCATCGCGTCGTGCTGTTCGAGGCGGAGGGCCGGCTGGGCGGCCATGCCCGGACTGTGATCGCGGGCAAGCGGGGCGACCAGCCGGTGGATACCGGCTTCATCGTGTTCAACCGGGTGAACTATCCGCACCTGTGCCGGCTGTTCGACCGGCTGGACGTTCCGGTGACCGAAAGCGACATGAGCTTCGGCGCCTCGATCGACGGCGGCCGGATCGAATACGGGCTGAAGAACCTGCGCGCGGTCTTCGCGCAGAACCGCAACATGGCCCGGCCGGCCTACCTGCGGATGCTGCGCGACATCCTGCGCTTCAACGCGCGCTGCCGCGAGGCGGCCGACCGGCCGGACATGACGATCGCGGAGCTGCTGGACAAGATCGGCACCGGCGACTGGTTTCGCGATTACTACATCACGCCGCTGTCCGGGGCGATCTGGTCGACGCCCTGCCACGGCATCCTGGATTTCCCGGCGCAGGCGATGGTGCGGTTCTTCGACAACCACGCGCTGCTGTCCGCGTCGGGCCAGCACCAGTGGTATACCGTGAAGGGCGGATCGATCGAATATGTCCGGCGGCTGGAACGGCACATGCGCGCCGCGGGGGTCGAGATCCGCACCGGCGCGCAGGTCGCGGGGGTGCGGCGCGGGCCGGCGGGCGCCGAGGTCCGGCTGGACGGCGGCGAGTGGGACCTGTTCGACGAGGTCGTCTTTGCCACCCATTCCGACGATGCGCTCCGGCTCTTGGCCGATCCCACGCCCGAGGAACGGTCGGCGCTCTCGAAGGTCCGCTACCAGCCCAACAGGGCGGTGCTGCATGCCGATCCGGCCACGATGCCGCGGCGCCGGGCGGTCTGGTCGTCCTGGGTCTATGTCGAGGAGCGGGGACAGCGGAAGGACCGGATCGACCTGACGTACTGGATGAACTCGCTCCAGCCGATCCCGAAGGACGATCCGCTGTTCGTCACGCTGAACGCCACCCGGCCGATTCGCGAGGAGCTGATCTATGACGAGGTGACCTTTGCCCACCCGGTCTACGATCTCGCCGCCCTGCAGGGCCAGGCGGAGGTGCGGGCGATGAACGGCACCAACGCCACCTGGTTCTGCGGCGCATGGATGAAGAACGGCTTCCACGAGGACGGCTTCGCCAGCGCCGTCGACGTGGCCGAGGCGATCCAGAACCGCGCCGCGCCGGTCGCCGCGCAATGAGCGATATCGACCATATCCGGGGCGAAACGTTCCACGGCCGCCACGGCGGCGTGAAGAACGCGTTTCGCTACGGGGTGGATTACATCCTGCTCGATCCCGAGGCGCCGGCGCGCGGGCCGCGGCTGTTCGCGCGCAACCGCGGCAACCTGCTGTCGCTGCACGACCGCGACCACGGCGGCCCGCCCGGGCAGGGCCGCGGCGCGACGTGGGTGCGCGAGGTTCTGCAGGCGCATGGCGTCACCCTGCCGTGGCTGAAGATCGAGCTTCTGACCCAGCCGCGGGTGCTGGGCCATGTCTTCAACCCGGTGTCGTTCTGGCTGTGCCGCGACGGTACCGGCGCGCTGCGCGCGGTGATCGCCGAGGTGACGAACACCTTCGGCGACCGCCATTCCTACCTGTGCCACCACGACGATCTTGCCCCGATCACCCGCGAGGACACGCTGACCGCGCGCAAGATCTTCCATGTCTCGCCGTTCCAGGAAATCGCGGGCGAGTACCGGTTCCGGTTCGACATCGGGGGTGAGAAGATCGGCATCTGGATCGACTTTCGCGACGGCGAGAACGGGGTGCTGGCGACGCTGGTGGGCCGCCGCGCGCCGCTGACCAACGGTTCGATCCTTGCCGCCTGTCTGCGCCGGCCGTTCGGATCGCGCCGGGTGCTGGCGCTGATTCACTGGCAGGCGCTGAAGCTGTTTCTCAAGGGCGCGCGCTACCACGCCCGGCCTGCGCCGCCGGCAGACGAGGTTTCGCGGTGAGCCGGGCGGCGCCCCTGCCGGCCTACGCGCTGTTTGCTGCGATGCTGGCCTCGGCCGGGCTGCCGATCTACATCCACGCGCCCAAGGTCTATGCCGACGAGTTCGGCGTCAGCCTCGCGGCACTGGGCGCGGTGCTGTTCGGGCTGCGGCTGATCGACCTCGTGCAGGATCCGGGGCTTGGCTGGCTGGCGGCGCGGCTGGACCGCCGGCGCGGCGTGGCGGTGATCGCCGGGGTGGCGGTTCTGGCCGCGGCGATGCTGGGGCTGTTCGCCGTCCGCCCGCCGGTGGCGCCGCTGGTCTGGTTCGCGCTGATGCTTGTGGCCCTGTTTTCCGCCTACAGCTTCCTGACCATCGTGTTCTATTCCCGCGGGGTGGACCGGGCCGCGGCGCTGGGGCCGGGCGGGCATCTGCGGCTGGCCGGCTGGCGCGAGGGCGGGGCGCTGGCCGGGGTGAGCCTGGCCGCGCTGGCCCCCGCCGCGCTGGCCCCCGCGATGGCCGCGCCCTATGCCGGCTTCGCGCTGGGCTTCGCCGTTCTGTGCCTCGCCGCGGGGCTGGCGATGCGCGGCGACTGGGCGGGTCGGGCCGCGCGGCCCGAGGGCGGGCCGGGGTTCGCCGCGGTGCTGGCCGATCCGCTGGCGCGGCGGCTTTTGCTGCTGGCGCTGGTCAATGCCGCGCCGCTGGCGGTGACCGCGACGCTGTTTCTGTTCTTCGTCGAAAGCCGGCTGGCCGCGCCGGGCTGGGAAGGCCCGCTGCTGCTGCTGTTCTTCGTCGCCGCCGGTATTGCCGCGCCGCTGTGGTCGCGCGCCGCGCGCCGCTGGGGGGCGCGGCGGGTGCTGCTGTCGGCGATGACGCTGTCGATCGCGGCCTTCGGCTGGGCGGCGCTGCTGGGCCCCGGGGATGTCCTGCCCTTCGCGGTGATCTGCCTCGCCTCGGGCGCGGCGCTGGGCGCGGACATGGTGATCCTGCCCGCGCTGTTCGCGCGGCGGCTGGCCGAGGCCGGGCTGGGCGCCGGGGCCGATCAGGGCTTCGGCCTGTGGGCCTTCGCCTCGAAATTCACGCTGGCCTTCGCGGCCGTGACCCTTCTGCCCGTGCTGGAACGCGCGGGTTTCTCCAGCGCCGGCCCCAATCCCGAGGCCGCGCTTGTCACCCTGGGCGCGCTTTACGCGCTTTTGCCCTGTGCCTTGAAACTGGTGGCCGCGGCGCTGCTCGCGGCGACCCCGATCCGGGAGGATTGAGATGACAACGGCCCTGACCCTCGCCCTTGGCGCCGCGCTGGCCTTCGCGCTGACGGCGCTGCGCGGCTACTACCTGGGCTTCGCCGGCCAGAAACCGTCCGACTACACCGACAAGGGCCCGGCCTTCGACATCCGGCGCGAGTTGCAGGGCCCGATCCTGTGCGAAGGCGTGATCTTCGGCCCCACGGGGCGCGTGACCTCGCGATTCGTGGCCGACATGGATGCGCGCTGGGAAGGCAACACCTGCCGGATGACCGAGGATTTCCGCTATGACAGCGGCGCGACGCAGGCGCGGGAATGGAACCTGACGCTGGGCAACGACGGCGCGATCCGCGCCGAGGCGCCCGATCTGGAGGGCACCGGCGCCGGCCGGCAGGAGGGCGGATCGGTCGTGCTGCGCTACCGGATCCGGCTGCCCGAGGATGCCGGCGGGCATGTCCTGTCGGTCACCGACTGGATGTATCTCGCCCCGAACGGCACGATCGTGAACCGCAGCCAGTTCCGCAAGTTCGGCATCAAGGTGGCCGAGCTGGTGGCGACGATGCGCCGGGTTCCGGCGTGAGGGACTGGGCCGGCAAACGCTACTGGCTGGTCGGCGCCTCGGAAGGGCTGGGCCGGGCGCTGGCGGAACGGATGTCGGCCGCCGGGGCCGAACTGATCCTGTCGGCCCGCAATGCCGGGCGGCTGGCGGACCTGGCCGCCGCCCTGCCCGGCCCGGCGCGGGCCGTGGCGGTGGACGTGGCCGATGCGGATTCGGTCGGCCGGGCGGCGGAGGCGGCGGGGGAGGTCGACGGCCTCGTCTGGCTCGCCGGGGTCTACTGGCCGATGCGCTCGCAGGACTGGAACGCCGACCAGGTGGCGGCGATGTGCGACATCAACTTCACCGGCGCGGCGCGGGTGCTGGGCCATGTGGTGCCCGACATGGTGGCGCGCGACCGTGGCCATATCGTGCTGACCGGCTCGCTGTCGGGGTTTCGCGGCCTGCCCGGCGCGGTGGGCTATGGCGCGTCGAAGGCCGCGGTGATGTCGCTGGCCGAGACGATGCATGCCGACCTGCGCAAGACCGGGGTTGCGGTGCAGCTTGCCAACCCCGGCTTCA
Source organism: uncultured Rhodobacterales bacterium (assembly GCA_964448765.1). Lineage (GTDB taxonomy): Bacteria > Pseudomonadota > Alphaproteobacteria > Rhodobacterales > Rhodobacteraceae > JANSXY01. The sequence goes on along the minus strand of CAYUXM010000031.1, from coordinate 5,865 downwards.
TCCGCACCCGGCTGACCGACAAGAACGACTTCGCCATGCCGTTCCTGATGGAGCCGGGCCAGGCCGCGGACCGGATGTTCGCCCACATGAACACCGGCCGTTTCGCCGCGAATTTCCCGCGCGGCTTCGGCGCGGTGTTCCGGCTGAGCCAGTTCCTGCCCGACTGGGCCTATTTCCGGCTGTTTTCCTGACCCGCCGGTTCCGCTTGCGCTGCCGCCCGGTTGCGCGGAAACTGGCGGGGAAGAGGAGAACGCCATGCTTCAGATCAGCCCCGCCAAGGTCGCCCAGGTCATCATCCGCGCCCGCGAGATCGATGCCAAGGTCGGCACATGGGACAATGCCGGCGACGATGCCGATGCCGAGTCGATCCTCGAGGCGCGGGCCGGCGACGCGACCGAGGCGGAGTTGCGCGCCTTCATCGACGGGCTGAACGACGACGAACAGACCAGCCTCGTGGCGCTGATGTGGATCGGCCGGGACACCTACGGCGCCGACGAACTGGCAGAGGCGATCGACACCGCGCGGATGGAAAAGACCGGCCCGACGGCGCGCTACCTTCTGGGCGTGCCGCTGTTGTCCGACTACCTCGAGGCCGGGCTGGAGGCGCTGGGCATTTCCGTCGAGGATGCCGAGGACGAGATCCTGAAATCGGTCTGACCCGGGCGGCGCGGCCCGGCGGCCGCGCCCTAAGCGCCTGCGGCTCAGCCCTTCAGGTGATCGACCCGTTCCAGATGCTGCGCCAGGTGCCCGACCTCGTCGAGCCAGCGCGCCACCAGCTTCGGATCGTGCGGTGCGGGATGCACGCCCACGGGCATCTCGCGGTCCAGCACCGCTTCCACCGCCAGCGCCACCGGGATCGACACCAGCCGGGCCATCGCGGTGCCGCGCATGTCGCCCCAGGCATCCATCGCCCAGGTCCGGTGCCAGACCGGCCTGCCGTCACGCTCGGCCTTGAGCGAGACGAAGAGCACGACGCGGTCGGGGTCGTCCTCGGCCGGGCCATAGGCGTTGTCGCGCCAGAAGCCCTCGGACATCTCGCGCAGCCGCGCCTCGCCCGCCGCGCCGGTGAGGGTTTCGATCTCGGCGAAGACATCGGCCCAGGCCTCGGCCCAGCCATTGAGCCGCAGCGTGCCGCGCACGAAGTCCCGCACCTTCCAGGCCGGATCGAAACGATAGTCCGCCATGAACGGCAGGCTGTCGCGGTTCGGGTAGACCTCGAATGTCTCGGGCTGCGGAAGTGGCGCGGAATAGGCGCTGATCGCGTCCCATGGCCGGGTCACCCGCAACTCGGAGAAATCCTTGAGCGAGCGCGAGGGCGAGCGCAGCGCCTTCAGCACGCCCAGCGGCGACCACGAGAACTTGTAGCGGAACGGGTTCGGGTTCTTCGGGATGCCGCCGCAATACGAGGTGAAGGAGATCACGTTGTCCGGCGCATAGGCCGGGCTGGCGCGGTAGGCCGCGACGAGGTCATGCGCCATCAGGTGGTCGATCCCCGGGTCCAGCCCGACCTCGTTGACCAGCACCACGCCGGCCGCGCGCGCGGCCTCGTCAAGCGCGCGCATCTCGGGCGCGATGTAGGAGGAAGAGACGAAATGCGCGCCCTTCGCGATGCAAAGCTCCGCCAGCGGCACGTGGTGATCGCCCGGCAGCATCGACACGACCACGTCGCTTTTCGCGAGAACGGCCGCCAGCGCCTCCATCCCGAAGGGCCGGATGTCATCGGTGATGTCGCCCACCGCTTCGCGCGCCTTGTCGACCGTGCGGTTCCACACGGTGACGGGCCGTCCCGCCGCGATCAGCCGGCGCAGGCCGGGAATGGCCGACAGGCCGGTGCCACACCAATGGATCGTCATCGTTCTCTCCTTCAGACTTCGGCGACATGCCGGTCGAATTCCGCCTTCGCCCGGCCCCAGACGCCCGCGTCGAGCGCACCCAGGGCCAGGAGCGAGGGCAGAAGCTGCGCGGCATAGTCCTGCGAGCTTTCGACCGGCAGGAGCGAGGGCAGGTTGTCGATCGCGGTGACGTCGAGCGGCGGGTCATGCGCCACGCGCAGCGCCGGTTCCGCCCAGTCGGTCACCCGGTCATAGACCTTGATCGGCGAGAAATCGGAGGTCGGATCGCAGGCGATATCGCCGATCACGGTCAGCCTGCGCGGCGCGGTCGCGGCCCCGGCGGGCACGAAGACCGGGCAGCCGGGCCGCGCGAGGATGCAGTTGAGGAAGATATCGTGGTCCAGCACCTCGGGGAACGGGCCGCCATGAGCGGTTTCGGCGATGTCCCATTTCGTCACGGCGACGTCCATCGCCGCGCACAGGTCCGCCGCGCCGGTGCCGACACGGCCCAGCGCGCCGATCACGATGGCGCGGGGCCGGGCGGCGCCGGTGGCGTCCAGTTCCGCTGTGAGATCGTGCAGCAGCGCGTCCTTGCCCGGATATTTCGCGACCTGGCCGCAGAGCCCGCCCGTCTGCTGCGCGGCCCAGCATTTCAGCGCCACCGCGGCCCCGGCGAAGCCGGCCCAGTAGCCGAAGGCGGCGACGCGGCGGCCGGCCCCGTCGACGAGGTATTCGAGGTCGTAAAGCGTGCCGCCGCCGGCCCTGAAGCGTTGCAGTAGCACGCGGCCGGCGGGCTGGCCCTTGTAGGCATGGCCGAACATGATGTGGCGATGGGTCAGCGGCGTGCCGTCCTCGGGCAGTTCCTTGAGGCCGAAGACGATGGCGTCGGCCGGTGCGGCGGGCCACGAGTTTTCGGGCGCGATGGCGCAGCCCGCCTCGCGGTAGCCCTCGATCGGGATCGCGCGGCTGCGGCTTTCCTCGACCGTCACGGCGAGGCCCGCCTCGATCAGCGCGCGCGCGCCCTCGGGGGTCAGCCCCACCCGTTCCTCGTTCGGCCGCTGTTCGGCCCGGACCCACAGATGCGTCATGTCATTCTCCGGTCTGGCGGCGGGCACTCAACCAGATGGCGCGGGCGAGGGGAAGGGGCGGCGGAAACCGGGGCGACAGCCGCCGAGGTCTTCGCCCGTGCCGCGTTGCGCCATGCTCACGGCGAACGGCATGGAACCGGCTTCACCCCCAGGCCACGTCGCCCAGAAAGATATAGCCCGCGCCGTAGATCGTCTTGATCAGGCGCGGGTTCTTCGGATCCTCGCCCAGCTTGGTCCTGAGCCGCGAGATCCGCACGTCCATCGCCCGGTCGAAGCTGTCGCCCGCCGCGCCGCCCAGCGCCTCCTGCATCTGCGCGCGCGAGATCAGCCGCTTCGGGCTGTCGAGGAACAGCCGCAGCACCTCGCCCTCGGCATGGGAAAACGGCACCTGCCGGCCCGTCGCATCCTCCAGCACGTAACGGTCGAAATGCGCGGTCCAGCCGGCGAAGCGCGCGGTCGCGCCGGCGCGATCCTCCTTCGCGCCGCCCTTGCGCAGCCGGGCGCGGACGCGGGCCACCACCTCGGCCGGGTCGAAGGGCTTGATGATGTAGTCGTCGGCGCCCAGTTCCAGCCCGGTCACCCGGTCCTGCACCTGCGCGCGGCCCGACACGATGATGATCGCCGCGCCGGATTCCAGCGCCAGCCGGTGCACCAGCGCCAGCCCGTCGCGATCCGGCAGGCCGAGATCGACGAGGCAGACATCGGGCGGGTTGCGTTTCAGCCCGGCCTCGAATTCCGTGGCGCGGCCGTAGCCGGCGGTGCGGAACCCGGCCTCTTCCAGCGTATCGACCAGCAGCCGGCGAATCTCCGGCTCGTCGTCGAGGATGGCGACCAGCGGCGCGGTCACGTCGCGCCCCCGATATCGAGAAAGGCGGCGAGGTCGGCCTCGCCGAACGGCTTGCTGATCACCGGCAGCCCGCCGGCCTCGGCGCGCCGGCGGTCGCCCGGCGGCAGCGAGGTCATCAGCCGCACCGGCGCCGCGACGCCGCGTTCGGCCAGCGCGCGGGCCAGGGCGACGCCGTCAGTTTCGCCGGGCAGGCCGATGTCGGACAGCACCAGCCCGATGCCGGGCAGGTCGACAAGGCCCAGCGCCTCGTCGGCGCTGGCGGCCTCGATCACCGTGTGGCCGAGCCGGCGCAGCATCTCGCGCACGTCGGTGCGAATCTCGTCGGTATCCTCGACGAGCAGGACAAGCCGGGGGTCCGCCGGCCGTTCGGCCGGACGCAACGGCAGCCGCAGCCGCACCCGCGCCCCGCCCTCGTGCCGGTTCGCCAGTTTCACCGTGCCGCCCGACAGCCGCGCCTGGTCGTAGACCATCGACAGGCCAAGCCCCGATCCGGCGCCGCGCTTGGTGGTGAAGAACGGATCGAGCGCCTGGTCCAGCGCGGCCTCGGAAAAGCCGGGGCCGGTATCGTCGACCGTGATCTCCACCCAGGTGTCGCGCACCGGCCGCGCGGTCAGCGCGATCCGGCCCGGCGCCGCGCCGATCGCGTCCTTGGCGTTCAGGATCAGGTTCAGCAGGCTGTCCTGCAACGATCCGGCATCCAGCATCAGCGGCGCCTCCAGCGCCTCCTGCCGGATCGTCAGTTCGATCCCGTCGGGCAGGGTGGGCGCGGCCAGCGCGCGCAGCCCGGCCAGCACCTCGCCGATCGGCACCGGCGCCGGGCGCACCTCGCGCGGGCCCGAGATTGTCGCGATCCTGTCCAGCAGCACGCCGCCGCGGCGCGCGGCGGCCAGCGTCGCCTCGGCCATCTCGCGCACGTCCTGCGGCAGGTCGCCGTTGCGCAGAACCCGGCCCTGAAGGCCGAGGATGATGGTCAGCAGGTTCGAGAAATCATGCGCGAGGCCGGAGGTCAGCTGCGCGGCCAGTTCGCGCTTGGCGGTCTGGGTCAGCGCCGCGCGGGCCTGCGCCTCGGCCGTGACATCGGCCGACAGGATGTAGACGCCGGCCACCGGCCCCTCGCCCACCCGGTCGGGCGTCAGCGCGATGCGGATGCGCCGGCCGGAGGGATCGTGGGTGATCTCGAACACGTTGGCCTCGCCGGCCAGCGCCTGCCGCAGCCAGGGTTCGATCCGCGCGAAGGTTTCCGCCCCCAGCGCCTGCGAGACCGGCACGCCGAGGATGTCCGACAGGCTGCCCGGCATCACCGTCGACAGCCGGCGGTTGGAGAAGGTGTAGCGCAGGCCGGGATCGACATGGGCGATATGGGCCGGGGTCATTTCCGTCACCAGCCGGGTGCGGGCCTCGATCTCGGTCAGTTCGCGCTTGGCCTCCTCCAGCGCGGCATTGGTCGCGGCCAGTTCCCGGTTGGCCTGCGCCAGCCGTTCGGTATGGGCCAGAAGCTGGTCGGACAGTTCGGCGGAGCGGGCGCGCAACAACGCCTCCTGCCGTTTCATCGCGGTGATGTCGGTATAGACGGTGACCCAGCCGCCCTGCGGCAGCGGCGCCCCCTCGACCGAGATCGTGCGCCCGTCGGGGCGCTGGCGTTCCATGTAATGCGGGCGGAAGGCGCGGGCCTGTTCGACGCGGGCCCGCACCGCGGCCTCCGGATCGTCGACCGGGCCGTATTCGCCGCGGTTGACGAGAAACCGGATCGTGTCCTCGAAAGCCGCGCCGGGGGTGACGAGGCGTTCGGGCAGGTCGAACATCTCCTGGAACGGCCGGTTGCAAAGCGCGAGTTTCAGGTCGCGGTCGTAGATCGACAGCGCCTGCTGGATCAGGTTCAGCCCCGCCCGCATCAGCTTGGCGGTCGTCTCGTCGGCCTGCATCCGGTCCTCCCCCTCGCATCGGTACACCCGGCCCGGGCCCCGGCCAAGGGGGTAGGCAGGCTGTTACATTTCGTTAGGATTGGGAAAAAGTGAGGAAACCTTTGCCGCCCAGCAATACCCGCACGCAACCGGCGCGGGAGGAGGACCCGGCCGGCGGCAGGGAACGATGACGCCGG
>CAYUXM010000030.1:11952-18779 GCA_964448765.1 uncultured Rhodobacterales bacterium | reverse complement strand
GCTCGATGAAGACATCCTGCGTGGCCGCGGTGCCGCCCTGCATCCCGTCGAGAACCACCACGTCCGCCCCGGCCTTCACGGCAAGCGCCACGTCGTAGTAGGGCCGCGCGCTGCCGACCTTGACGTAGATCGGCTTTTCCCAGCCGGTGATTTCCCGCAGTTCGAGGATCTTGATTTCAAGGTCGTCGGGCCCCGTCCAGTCCGGGTGCCGGCAGGCGGAGCGCTGGTCGATCCCGGCGGGCAGGTCGCGCATCGCGGCCACACGGTCGGTGATCTTCTGGCCAAGCAGCATGCCGCCCCCGCCGGGTTTCGCGCCCTGGCCGACGACGATCTCGATGGCGTCGGCGCGGCGCAGGTCGTCGGGGTTCATCCCGTAGCGCGAGGGCAGGTACTGGTAGACGAGTTTCTCGGAATGCCCGCGCTCCTCCTCGGTCATGCCGCCATCGCCGGTCGTCGTCGAGGTGCCGGCCATGGTCGCGCCGCGCCCCAGCGCCTCCTTGGCGTTCGCCGAGAGCGAGCCGAAGCTCATCCCGGCGATCGTGATCGGGATCTTCAGGTCAATCGGCTTTTTCGCGAAGCGCGTGCCGAGCGTGACGCCGGTTTCGCATTTCTCGCGATAGCCTTCGAGAGGGTAGCGCGAGATGGAGGCGCCGAGGAACAGCAGATCGTCGAAATGCGGCACCCGGCGCTTCGCGCCGCCGCCCCTTATGTCGTAGATGCCGGTCGCGGCTGCGCGCCGGATCTCGGCATTGACCTCGTTCGAGAACGTCCAGCTCTGCCGGGGCAGGGTGCGCGGCATGGGCGGGGTCTTCTTTTCCATGGCCTCGTCCTCAGTACTGACCGGCGTTGTCGATGTCGAAATGGTAGAGCGTCCGGGCGGAGCCGTAGCGGCGGAACTCCTCCGGCCGCGCGTTTGCACCGGCGCGTTCGAGGAGTTGCGCGAGGATCTCCAGATGCTCGGGCCGCATCTCCTTCTCCACGCAGTCGGCCCCCAGCGACGTGACCGTTCCGCGCACGAAAAGCCGGGCTTCGTAAAGCGAATCCCCCAGCGCCTCGCCGGCATCGCCGAGCACGACAAGGTTTCCCTTCTGCGCCATGAACGCGCTCATGTGGCCGACGTTGCCGTGCACGACGATGTCGATGCCCTTCATCGAGATGCCGCAGCGCGAGGACGCGTTGCCCTTGATGACGAGCAGGCCGCCGTGTCCGGTCGCGCCCGCGTACTGGCTGGCGTCCCCTTCCACGATGATCTCGCCCGACATCATGTTCTCGGCCACGCCCGGCCCGACCGACCCCTCGACGCGGATCGTCGCCTGCTTGTTCATGCCGCCGCAGTAATAGCCGGTGGAGCCCTTGACCGTGACGGCGATCGGGCCGTCGAGGCCGACCGCGATCGCATGCGCGCCGCGCGGATGCGCGAGGACGAAGTCGCGCTGGTTGGCCTGTCCCGAAACGGCCTGCAACGTCGCGTTCACCTCGCGCAGCGGGGTCTCGGCCATGTCCAGAAGGATCCCGTCGGCCTCGGTCTCGGTCGCGTTCATGTCCTAGCGCTCCCAGAAGTAGACGGTGGCGGGTTCGGGCTCCCAGACCCGGGCATGCTCGATGCCGGGAAGGTCGGCGAAGGCGCGGTACTCGCTGGCAAAGGCCACGAAATCATCGGTTTCGGCCATCACCGCGGGCTTGCACGCGATCGGGTCGCGCACGACGCCGAAACCGTTCCGGGTGCCGGTGACGAAGGTGAAGAACCCGTCGAGATCCTGCAGCGTGCCCGCGAGCGCCTCGCCGAGCGTGGCCCCCCCGGCCATCTTCGAACTGATGTAGGCCGCGCCGACCTCGGTGTCGTTCTCGGTGCGGGTCGTGACGCCGCGGCGCGCCAGTTTCCGCCGCATCTGGTTGTGATTGGACAGCGAGCCGTTGTGCACGAGGCATTGGTCGCGCGCGGTGGAGAACGGGTGCGCGCCGAGCGTCGTCACGGCGGATTCCGTCGCCATCCGGGTATGGCCGATGGCGTGGCTGCCGCCCATGTCGCGCAGGCCGAAGCGCGCGGCGACGTCCCGCGGCAGGCCGACCTCCTTGTAGATCTCCATCGCGGTTCCGGACGCCATGATCCGAAGGCCGCGCTGTTCGAGCGCGCTGATCGCCATCGCTTCCAGTTCGCCCGGCACCGCGATCACGGCATGGGTGTCGATGACCCGAACCGTCACCTCCGCGCCCAGGGCCTGCGACAGCGCCGCGCCGAGGCCGTCGAAGGCGATCGCGCCCGCGTCCGACTGCACGGTGATCTTCACGCCATCGACCGCGTCACCGTAGATCGCGATCCCGGCGCTGTCGGGGCCGCGATCGGTCATCGTGATGAGCATGTCGGTCAGCATGTCGCCGAGCTTCGGGCGCAAGGCGTCCTGCTTGAGGAAGAGACCGACGATTCCGCACATTGTTCGCTCCATGTCCCGCAGGGGGTCTGCCGCTCGGACCACCCAAGAATAGAGTCTGGTTCTTGAAAAGAGAAAGCGTTTCAGATCGGCCTTTTGTTCCGGGCGACTGCGGTTTCGCGCGCAAAAACCGGGCAGACCGGCGATCGGGACGAGGTTCGAAGGGCCAAGCCCGGCGATCCGCCTGGCACCGACCGCTCCGCCCGTGTCAGGCCCCCGGACGGACGGCGCAATGGCAAGCGCCCTCTTATTTCCGACAGGCGAGGGGACGGCGCAGTCGTGCGCCCCGTGGTGCGGACGCTGTCAAGGCAATAGCCGCTGTCCACCACGCCGCAGGGCGGGCATGGCCGGTCACGTCGGCGACGCGGAGGTGGCGTTCGGCGACTTGGCGGTCGCAGTCACGCGGTGGCTGCCCCAAGGGGAGTGCTACAGCAGAGCCGGCCGGAACGGGACAGGGGAAAGCGGGTTGACAGACACCCGGCCCGCGCCGGCGAGGGGATCTGGAGGCGGGTACCGGAATCGAACCGGTCTACACGGATTTGCAATCCGCTGCGTAACCTCTCCGCCAACCCGCCGGAGTGCTGATCACCTAGCGCAACGGTGACCGGCGTGCAATCCCCCGGCGCGGTCGGGCCCGGGGCCCGGGCTGCGCCCGCCGTCCTGTCCCGCCGCGTCCGCCGGGTGCCCGCGGCGCCGGCATCGGCCCGCAACCTGCCCGGCCGGACCGCAATTTTCCGTGTCCGCCTGCGGCCGGGCCGAACTGCCGCCGCCGGGGCCGTTGCCTCTGCCCGGCAATCGTGGCAAGACCCGACAGGACAACCAGTTCGGGGAACCCGACATGACCGATTTCGCGGCCCGGCGCCGGATGATGGTGGACACCCAGGTCCGGCCCAACGACGTCACCAAGTTCCCGATCATCGAGGCGATGCTGGATGTCCCGCGCGAGGCATTCCTGCCGGCCGACCGGCGCGAGGCGGCCTATGTCGGCGAGAATGTCGAGATCGCCGCCGGCCGCGTGCTGCTGGAGCCGCGCACGATCGCCAAGATGCTCGACGCGCTCGACATCCAGCCCGACGAACTGGTGCTCGATCTCGGCTGCGGGCTGGGCTACACCGCCGCGCTGATCGCGCGGCTGGCCGAGGCCGTGGTGGCCGTCGAGGAGGACCGGGGCCTCGCCGCCGAGGCGCAGGAACGGCTTTCGGCCGAGGGCGTGGACAATGCCGCGGTGATCGACGGCCCGCTGGCCGAGGGCAGCGCCAAGCATGGCCCCTATGACGTGATCCTCGTCGAGGGCGCGGTCGAACGGGTGCCGGAGGCGATTCTGGCGCAATTGAAGGACGGCGGCCGGATCGGCTGCCTGTTTATGGACGGGGCACTCGGAACGGTGCGGATCGGCGCGAAGGCGGATGGTTCCGTGGCCTGGCGGCAGGCGTTCAACGCGGCCGCGCCGGTGCTGCCGGGCTTCGCCGCCGAACCCGGCTTCGCCCTTTAGCGGGCTGGCGCGCTGCCGGTTGGCCTTATGCCGGCCGATCGGGCAGGATAACGATGGGACAGGCAGACCCGGAGAATCCGGGCAGGAGTGACGAATGCGGACGCTAGTTGGACGGATGGGGCGCGGCCTGGCGCTCGGGGCCCTTGCCCTTGCCCTCGCGCAGGCCCCGGCGCGGGCCGAGTCGCTGGCGGATGCGCTGATCGCCGCCTATCGCAACTCCAACCTGCTGGACCAGAACCGCGCCCTGCTGCGCGCGGCGGACGAGGATGTCGCCTCGGCCGTCGCCGCGCTGCGCCCGGTGGTGAGTTTCATCGCGCAAAGCACCTATACCGAACCGACGATCGCCGACAATCTGAGCTCGTCGGTGTCGTTGTCCGCCGAGATGACGCTTTACGATTTCGGCCGCTCGCGGCTGGCGGTCGACATCGCCAAGGAAACCGTTCTGGCGACGCGCGAGGGGCTTGTCGGGGTCGAGCAGGGCGTGTTGCTGACCGCCGTGAGGGCCTTCATGGACGTGCGCAGCGCGGTCGAAAGCGTGGCGATCAACCGCAATTCCGTGCGCGTGATCGGCGAGGAGCTGCGCGCCGCGGAAGACCGGTTTTCCGTGGGCGAGGTGACGCGCACCGATGTCGCGCTGGCCGAGGCGCGGCTGGCCGCGGCACGGGCCGGGCTGGCCGCCGCGGAGGGCGAACTGGCCGCCGCGCGCGAGGCCTATCGCGCCGCGACCGGCCGTTACCCCGGCACGCTCGCCGCGCCGCCGGCGCCGCCGGCGCTGCCGGCCACGCTCGATGCCGCGCGGTCGATCGCGCAGACGACGCATCCCTCGATCGCCCAGGCCCGGCACCAGGTCACGGTGGCCGAGCTTCAGGTGGTGCAGGCCGCGGCGCAGCGCGGGCCCACCCTCAGCGGCTCCGCCAGCCTGTCGGTCGACGACGAGGGCAACGACCAGTCGCGGATCGGGCTTACGCTGAGCCAGCCGATCTACCGTGGCGGCGGGCTGTCGGCGGCGCACCGCAAGGCCATCGCGGGCCGCGACGCCGCGCGGTCGGGGCTTCTGGAGGCCGGTGTCGGCATCGCCCAGCAGGTCGGCGACGCCTGGGCGCAGATCGCCGTCGCGCGCGCCCAGATCATGGCGGTGGATCGCCAGGTCGAGGCCGCGACGGTCGCCTACAACGGGGTGAAGGAAGAGGCCGCGCTGGGGTCTCGCACCACGCTCGACGTCCTTGATGCCGAACAGGAACTGCTGGATGCGCAGGCCAGCCGGATCGACGCGGAGGCGAATCTGCAGGTAGCCATTTATTCGCTTTTGTCCGCTATGGGGTTGTTGACGGCGGATCATCTCAAGCTCGGCATCGCCACCTACGATCCGAGGGCCTATTATGACGCCGTGAAGTCCGCCCCCCTGACCAGCGTGCAGGGCGAGCGTCTCGATCGCGTGCTCAGGGCGATCGGAAAGGAATGATCAGGGTGGGTCAGGGCGCCGCGCGCGGTACCTCGCCCGCGCGGTCGCAGACGGAGGAGCCGATGTCGGATCCGAGGGGAATTCCAGAGGTCGAGGACGTTCTGCTGTCCATTCGGCGGCTCGTGGCGTCGGAAACCAGGACGGCCGAGCGGCCGCGGCCGGCGCGGCCGGACGCGGCGACCGGCGAGGCGAGCGACGAGGCGGGCGAGGACCGGACGCCGCCCGAGGCGGTTGCCGAGGGCTTCGTGGCCGCGGACGATCCGGCGGTCGACCCGGCCGGGGCCGCGCAGCCCGGTGCGGATGACGCCGAAAGCGCCGTTTCGGCCCCGCAGGCCGAGGCGGACGGGCCGGCAGCCGATGACCCGGTCGAAACCGTTTCGGAATTCGCGCCGGAGAAAGCGCAGGACACGGACATGGCGGCCGGGCCGGATGACCCGTTCGCGGCTGCGCGTGCGGCAGAGGCGCCGGAAGCGGCGGCGGACGAGGACGCCGCCTGGCCGGATGCGCCGCAGGCCCCCCCCGCCGCCGCCGAGGCCGCGCGGTCGGAGGCGCTGCTGCTGGGCCCGGCCCTGCGTGTCGATGAACCTGACGGGCCGGTGGCCGACGCTGCGGACGGCACGGCCGCGTCGGCCGGCTGGACCGACGAGGCCGAGAGCCTGGAACAGACCCTTGCCGAACTGGAGGCCGCGCTCGGCGGCGATCCGGCCGGCGATGGCGCGGCGGAGCCGGACGAAGCAATGGCGGATGCGCCGGCAGAGGCCGGCGCGGCCGCACCGGACGCGGCCGAGGCTGCCGAGGCCGAAGAGGCCGTTGCGCCCCTCGCGGATGAGGCGGCCGACATGGAGGCCGCCGAGGTGGCGGCGAACGAGGGTGAGGAAGCATGGGACGGCGAGGCCGATGCGCCCGCGTCCGATGCGGCCCCCGATGTGGACGAGACCGTTGACGACACGGCCGAGGCTTCCTTGGGCGAGGCGGCGGATGCGCCTGCCGTGGACGAGCCCGTCGCCGCCGAGGGCCTCGTGGACGAGGCCGAGGCTGCCGCTGCCGACGAGGCCGGTGCGCCCGTCGCCGATGCGGCCCTCGACACGGAGGCCGCCGAGGCGGTGCCGGAAGAGGGTGAGGCGGCCTGGGACGGCGAGGCCGATGCCATGGCCGGCGACGAACCGGATGCCACGGATGCCATGCCGGAGGCCGCCTGGGACGCCGAGGCCGATTTGGCCGCCGCCGAGGAGGCCGCGGAGACCGACGAAGCCGTTGCGGACGAGCCCGAGGCCGCCTGGGACGGGTCGGCCGATACCGAAGACGCCGTTATCACGGAGACCGACACGGCCATGCCGGAGGCCGCCGGGGCTGCCTGGGACACCGGGGCCGATCTGGCCGCCGCCGACGCGGCCGCGGAGACCGACGAAGCCGTTGCGGACGCGACCGAGGCCGCCTGGGACGG
>CAYUXM010000030.1:0-11852 GCA_964448765.1 uncultured Rhodobacterales bacterium | reverse complement strand
CGGCCGCGGAGACCGACGAAGCCGTTGCGGACGCGACCGAGGCCGCCTGGGACGGCGAGTCCGATGCGTTTGCCGCCGAAGAGGCCGCAAACCCCGACGAGTCCGGGCCGGACGAGGCCGCGGCTGCGTGGGACGACGCGGCCGAGCCGGAAGCGGCCGGGGTTGCCGAGGACGATGCGGCCGCCGATCGGGCCGCCGCCGTTGAGGCCGAGGACGAGGCCGGTGCGAACGAGGCCGAGGTCGCCTGGGACGGGTCCGCCGACACCGCAGTTGCCGCCGCCATGGAGGCCGACGCGCCCGCTTTGGACGCGGCCGAAGCCGTGTGGGACACCGGGGCCGATGTGGCCGCCGCCGACGCGGCCCCTGTCGTGGAGGTCGACGAATCCGGGACGGACGAGGCCCTCGCCTCGCAGGCCGAAGAGCCCGGTGCGGAAGAGGGCGCGGCTGTCGGGAACGCCGAGGCCGATGAGCCCGCGCTCGACGGGGCCGTCGCCGGCGCGGCTGCCCGGGACGAGGCGGCAGGCCCGGCCACCGAGGACGTGGTCGCGCAGGATGCCGAGCCCGATATCGCCGAACCGCCGGCCGCCGCCGTCGGCCGTCAGGGCTTCATGGTCGATTTCGGCGAGGCCGACGACGAGGGGCCGGAGCCCGGCGCGGAGGGCGACGCGGCGGATGTGCCGCCGCAGGAACAGCGGCGCGGATTCATCTGGGAAGTCGCCTTCGCCGGACTTCGCGAACCGGTGCCGGAAGAGGCCGTGGAAGAGGCTGTGGAAGACGCCGCGCCCGAACCCGACGCCGGCGACGCGGCGGGGCAGGCCGTGCCCGACGACCTTGCCGAGGCTGCCGAGGCGGTTTCCGGCGCGGCCGTCGAACCGGATGCCGCGCAAGAGGCGTGGCAAGCGGCGGGCGGAGCCGTCGCCGGGCCCGAGGCGGAAACCGCGCCGGAGGACGCCGCGCAGGCCGGTGCGCCGGAAACCATGGCCGATGAGGTTGCGGCCGTCGCCGTGGGGCAGGCCGCCGCCGCGATCGACGGCCCGGCCGGGATGACGCCGTCCGAGGCCATCGAGCCCGGCTTCGCGCCGGAGGCCGATGGGCCGGAGCCCGCGGCGCCTGCGGCGGACCCCGCCGAGGCCGCGCCGGATGGCGCGGAAACCGGACAGGAGCCGGCGGCAGCGGCCGTCGCCGCCACGCAGACGCCTGCGGCGGATGGCACCGCCGGGGCGGAGCCGGGCGGGCCGGACGAGGCCGGTGCGGTGCCCGAGGGTTCGGCATTGCCGATCGACGAGGCGGCGCTGCGCGACCTCGTCGCCGGGGTCGTGCGCGACGAACTGCGCGGCGCGCTGGGCGAACGGCTGACCCGCAACCTGCGCAAGCTCGTGCAGCGCGAGATCGAGGCGGCGCTGGCCGCGCACGATCTCAATCGCGACGTCTGAGGACCGGGCCGATCCCGAAACGCGAAACGCGCCCCGGGGGGCGCGTTCGCAAGGCCAGGGCCGGCCTGACGTCCGGGCGGATCAGGCCGCCTCGGCCTCTTCCGCGGCCTGGCGACGCTCGCTTTCCTCGCGCGACAGCGCCACCGAGGTGCGCACGCCCTTCGCGACGAAATCCATCAGCCCGGTGACGACCCGCTCGTTGGGGTCGATCCCGGCGCAGGACAGAACCTCGCGCCCGTCGCGCGACCGCGCCCAGCGTGCGATCTGCTCGGGCCCGTTGCCGTATTTCTTGTCATCGGCGATGGCATCGTCGAGCGCAGCCAGCACCACCGCGGCGAAGAGCTTCCGCGCCCGCTGTCCCTGTTCGTAGTTGAATGCCGTGCCGTCGACGAAGTCGCGCATGTCGCGTCCTTTTCTTATTGCTCTTGCATTTGATGGCGTGGAGCGAATATGGCCTTTCCGGCGGGATTCGGTATCGTCCGTTTGTAATGGCTGCCATGCGCTCAGTGCATGGCTTTTGATGACCGATACCGTATCTCGTCGCAGCCTCACCCGGTCAGACCGCATATATAGCGGTTGTGGAGATTCGATCAACCACGCGTTAACGGAATTTACCCGGACGTTGCGCCGGCCGCCTCCAGCAGGCGCAGCGTCGCGCCGCCCGCGGTCATCTCGCCCCCGGCCCGGTCGAAGCGCAGATGGGCAAGCCCCGCGCCGCCGGATCGGGTGTAAAGCATCCCGGCGGGCCGGTCGCCCGACAGGATCGGCGTGCCGACCGGCGCCGCACCCTCGACGCTGACGCGGGCCAGCCCCTTGCGCAGCTCGGTCTTGTGCTTCATCCGCGCCGTGACCTCCTGGCCGACATAGCAGCCCTTGCGGAAATCTACGCCGTGGAGCCGTTCGAACCCCATTTCCAGGATGAAACTCTCGTCCGGCAACAGTTCCACGCCGCTTTCGGGGATCGCGTGGGCGACGCGGATCGCGTCCCAGTCGATCGCGGGCGGCCCGCCGGCTTCCGCCCGGATGGCCCGCCAGCCCAGCGCCGGATGCCGCGGGTCGGCGGCCGCGCCGTCGGGCGCGGGGCCGAGGCCGCGATGCACATGCAGCTCCGTCGCCGTGATGTCTACCTTCGCGCGCAGCCGGTACAGGCCCAGCCGGCGCAACAGCGCCCCGGCCATATCCGCCTTCACGTCGATCAGGATTGCCTCGGGCTCTGCCACGAGGATGAAATCGGCCAGGTACTTGCCCTGCGGGGTGAGCATCGCGGCATAGACCGGCCCCTCGGACAGGCGCGCAAGGTCGTTGGTGACGAGGCCCTGCAGGAACGCCACCCGCTCCGGCCCGCCGACCCGGATCACGCTGCGGTCTGCCGCCTCTTCGCCCTGCATCGCCGTCTCCCGTTGCGCCGTCAGGCCGAATATAGGCGCAGCGCGCAGCGACGCCAGAGGCTAGCCCTCGCGCCCGCCGCGCCAGTCCTCGAAGGATCGGGTGATGGCGGCGGGGTCGTAGCCCGTCTCCAGCCAGTCGGAAAAGCCGATGCCGCGCGCCTCGCCGTCGCGCGCATAGACCCTGAGCATGTGGTCCAGCACCCCGGTATCGGTGCGCTTGAGATGGATGTAGCGCCAGTGCAGCTGGCGTGCCGCCTCGGCCACAGGCCGGCCCTCGACCAGCAGCAGGTAGAGCGCGGCGGCGAGCCCGGCGCGGTCGGAGCCTGACTTGCAATGCATCACGAAAGGTTTCGGCAGGTCGCGAAACCGCGCCTCCAGTTCCCGGATCGCGGCGCGGTCCGGCAGCCGCCGGGCCGAGAACCCCTCGACCGAGACGAAGTCGATCCCGAGCTTCGCGCAGGCCTCGGCCTCGAACAGGATCGGCGAGGATCGCGCCGCGCCGCGCAGGTTGATCACCGCGCGGATGCCCATGTCGCGGTAGCGCTCCAGCCGCGCCGGCGAGGGCTGGTTGGAGCGGTAGACCCCCTCGGCGATCTCGTCGAGATTGGTCCAGAACACGCGCAGGAAGGCATGGTCGATCAGCTGGAAATGCCACCACGCCGCGCGGCGCGCCGCCGGCGTCGAGATGTCGCTGCCGTAGCGGTCGCGCAGCCGCGCCTCGAAGCGCCTCAGCGCGGTGTTCAACCTCTCCAGCATCCGCCCGTTCCGCCCCCTGCGGCCGGCCGTCTAGCCGCTTCTCGCCGGGCTGGCAAGGCAGGCCGTTGACCTTGCGCGGGGGCGGGACTACGGATCGGGCCTCTGGCAGGATCGGGAGGCGCGGATGAGTCTGGCACAGGGGCGGAGTTATCTGGCGATTCCGGGGCCTTCGGTGATGCCCGACCGGGTGCTGAACGCGATGCACCGGGCGGCGCCGAACATCTACGCCGGCGAGTTGCACGAGGTCACGGCCAGCCTGTATCCCGACCTGCGGCGGGTGGCGCTGACCTCGGCCCATGCGGCGATCTACATCGGCAACGGCCATGCCGCCTGGGAGGCGGCGAATGCCAACATGTTCTCGCGCGGCGACCGGGCGCTGGTGGCCGCGACCGGGCGGTTCGGCCACGGCTGGGCCGAAAGCGCGCGGCGGATGGGGGTGGCGGTCGATCTGCTGGACTTCGGCCGTTCGGCCGCCGCCGATCCCGCCCGCATCGCCGAGGCGCTGGCCGCCGACCGGGCGCGCGAGATCCGCGCCGTGCTGGTCACGCAGGTCGATACCTCCTCGACCGCGAGAAACGACATCGCCGCGATCCGCGCCGCGATCGACGACGCGGGCCACCCGGCGCTGCTGGCGGTCGATTGCATCGCCGCGCTGGCCTGTGACGAGTTCCGGATGGACGACTGGGGCGTCGATGTCACCGTGGCCGCCAGCCAGAAAGGGCTGATGACGCCGCCGGGGCTGGGGCTTTTGTGGTTTTCCGACAAGGCGCTGGAGGTCTCGCGTCGCGCCGATCTGCGCACCCCCTACTGGGACTGGACGCCGCGTGCCTTCGCCGAGGAATACTGGCAGCAGTTCTGCGGCACCGCGCCCACGCATCACATCTACGGGCTGCGCGAGGCGCTGACGATGCTGCTGGACGAGGAGGGGCTGCCGCATGTCTGGGCGCGGCACGCCACGCTGGCCCGGGCGGTCTGGGCGGCCTTCGAGGCCTGGGGGCAGGGCGAGGGCGGCGTCCGGCTCAACATCGCCGATCCGGCCGCGCGCGGCCACGCGGTGACATCGGCGCGGATCGGCGGGCCGGACGGGGCGGCGACGCGGCTGCGGCAATGGTGCGAGCGCGAGGCAGGGCTGACCCTGGGCATCGGGCTGGGCATGGCGCTGCCGGCGGAGCCGGAATACCACGCCTGGCTGCGGGTGGCGCATATGGGCCATGTCAACGCCCATTCGATCCTCGGCACGCTGGCGACGATGGAGGCCGGGATGGTCGCGCTGGGCATCCCGCACGGGCCCGGCGGGGCGGCGGCCGCGGCCGCCGTGGTGGCGGCGGGCTGAACGGCTCAGCCGCCCGCGCGGGCGGTGGCCAGCGCCTCGGGCAGCGCCGCGGCAAAGGCGTCGAGCGCCGCGGCCGGGCCGCAGCTGACGCGGATGCAGCGATCCTGCGGCGCGACGAAGGGCATGCGCACGAAGATCCCGCGCGCGACCAGTTCCGCCAGCACCCGGCGCGCGAGATCGCCGTCGCCGCCGCAATCGATCGCCACGAAATTGGTGGCCGAGGGCAGCGCGGCAAGGCCGTTCTCCGCCGCGATGGCGGCGATCCGGTCGCGCGCGGCGGCGACCTCGGCGCGGACATCGGCGAACCACCCGGCATCGGCCAGCGCCGCCAGCGCCCCGGCCTGGCTGATCCGGCACATGCCGAAATGGTTGCGCACCTTGTCGAAGGCGCGGACCAGGTCGGGCGCGGCCAGCGCGTAGCCCACACGCGCCCCGGCGAGGCCATGCGCCTTGGAAAAGGTCCGAAACCGGATCACGCGGGGATCGCCCGGATCGATCGCCGGCGCGGTACCCTCGGGCGCGAGATCGACATAGGCCTCGTCCAGCGCCAGGACCGTGCCCTCCGGCAGAGCGTCGATCATCGCGGCGATCCTCGCCGCGCCGTGCCACGATCCCATCGGGTTGTCGGGATTGGCGAGGTAGACGAGTTTCGCCCCGGTCCCGGCGGCTTTCGCGACCAGCGCCTCCGGGTCTTCGGCATCGTCGCGATAGGGCACCTTGTGCAGCACACCGCCGAAGCCCGCGACGTGGTAGTTGAACGTCGGATAGGCGCCCTCCGATGTCACCACCGGATCGCCGGGGCCGACCAGCAGCCGCACGAGGTAGCCCAGCAGCCCGTCGATCCCCTCGCCGACGACGATGTTGTCGGGCGCGACGCCGTGATGGGCGGCCAGCGCCGCCTTCAGGTCATGGTTTTCCGGGTCGCCATACATCCAGGCCTCGGCCGCGGCGGCCCGCATCGCGGCGATTGCCTTGGGCGAGGGGCCGAAGCCGGATTCGTTGGCGCCCAGCCGGGCCCGGAACGGCCGGCCGATGCGGCGTTCCTGCGCCTCGGGGCCGACGAAGGGCACGGTGGCGGGCAGCGAGGCGGCGAGGGCGGTGTAGCGCGGTCCTGTCATGGCGCGATCTGGCCCGAAGCGGGGGGGCTTGTCCAGCGCCGGTGCGGGGCCTCGGGCGGCGGCGGGGGGCTTTGCCCCCCGGCCGCCTGCGGCGGCCGCCCCCCAGGATATTTCCCGACCAAAACCAGGCCCGTCAGCCCAGTTCCGCCAGCCGGTCGAGCGCGGCGCGGACCTTGCCGGCCTCGTCCTCGCCCTGCGCCAGCGCCTCGCGGGCGTCCTCGACCACCTCGGGCGGGGCGCTTTCGACGAATTTCGGGTTCGCCAGCCGGCCGCGCAGCCCGGCCAGGTCCCTGTCGAGCTTGTCCAGCGCCTTCGCCAGCCGCGCGCGTTCCTCGGCGATGTCGATCGCGCCGTCGAGCGGCAGCGCGAAGGCCGCGCCTTCGGCCACGACGCTGATCGCGCCCTTCGGGGCCGGGCCTTCCGCCGGCGCCTCGACGCGGGCGAGCCGGCGGATCAGCGCCGCGTTGCGCTCGAAGGCGGCGCGGGCGCGGGCGTCCCAGGCGGTGGCGACCAGCGGCAGGGTCACGCCGGCGGGCACATGGACCTGGGCGCGGGCCGAGCGGATCCCCTCGATCAGGCCGATCACCCAGGACATCTCGCGGTCGGCCTCGGCATCGGCGAGATCGGCGGCGGCATAGTCGGGCCAGTCCGACAGCGCCAGAAGCTCGGCGCGTTCGGCGGTCAGGCCCCACAACTCCTCGGTCACGAAGGGCATGATCGGGTGCAGCATCAGGTAGCACTGGTCCAGAACCCAGGCCATCGTCGCCCTGGTTTCCGCCGCCGCCTCGGGATCGGCCAGCAGCGGCTTGGCGAATTCCACGTACCAGTCGCAGACCTTGCCCCAGACGAAGCCGTAAAGCGCCCCGGCCGCGTCGTTGAACCGGAAGGCCGACAGCGCGGCATCGACGGTTTCGCGGGTGCGCGCCGTCTCGCCGATGATCCAGCGGCTGGCGGTGCGGGTGGGCGCGGGAATGCCCTCGGCGCGCGGCGCGTCGAAGACGCCGTTCATCTCGGCGAAGCGGGTCGCGTTCCACAGTTTCGTGCCGAAGTTGCGATAGCCCGCGATCCGGTCCTTCGACAGTTTCAGATCGCGCCCCATCGCCGCCATCGCGGTCAGGGTGAAGCGCACCGCGTCGGCGCCGTATTCCTCGATCAGGTCGAGCGGGTCGAGCACGTTGCCCAGCGACTTGGACATTTTCTTGCCCTTCTCGTCGCGCACGAGGGCATGGACATAGACGGTGTGGAACGGCACCTCGCCGACCACGGCGAGCTGCATCATCATCATCCGCGCGACCCAGAAGAAGATGATGTCGAAGCCGGTGATCAGCACGTCGGTGGGGAAGTAGCGGCGCAGTTCGGGCGTGTCGTGCGGCCAGCCCAGCGTGCCGATCGGCCACAGGCCGGAAGAGAACCAGGTATCCAGCACATCGGGATCGCGCCAGACCGGGTAGACCAGCGCGGTGGGGTCCTGGCCGACCTCGTAGGCCGCCAGCGATTGCGCGAAGGCCTCGATCGCGGCGTGCCGATCCTCGACCTCGACGATGCGGGCGTGGTTCAGCGGCACCGGCAGGCCGGCCAGCATGTCGGCGAACCGGGCGCTGACGGCGGTGAAATCATGCGCGCATTCGGCATGTTCGCCGCGCCCGACGAGATCGCCCACCAGAAGCCGCAGCATCTCGACCTCGTCGAGCGCGCCGTCGCCCTCGTCATCGGCGAAATGCGGCGCGGCAAGGTCGAGCCCGTACCAGACCGGGATCTGGTGGCCCCACCACAGCTGGCGCGAGATGCACCACGGCTCGATATTCTCCAGCCAGTGGAAATAGACCTTCTCGTGCTGCTCGGGCAGGATCGTGGTGCGCCCGTCGCGCACCGCGTCGAGCGCCGGGCCGACGATCCGGGCGGTATCGACGAACCACTGGTCGGTCAGCATCGGTTCGATCACCACCTTCGAACGGTCGCCGAAGGGCTGCATGATCATCTTCGCCTCGACCAGCGGCACCGGGGCTTCGGCGCCCTCGGCGCCGGGCTTCAGCGCCGCCTTGCCCAGCCGCGGATCGTCGGCGCGGGTCATGACGGCCAGCCCCTCGGCTGTGATCTCGTCGACCACGCGGCGGCGCGCCTCGAACCGGTCGAGGCCGCGCAGGTGATCGGGCACGAGGTTGAGCATGTCGACCTCGTCCTCGGTGAAGGCCGCGCCCTCGGCGATGCCCTGGGCATGGGCGGCGGCGATGGCATAGGCCTCGCCGTCGGCGCGCATGTGGCCCTTGGTGTCCATCAGCCGGTAGCAGGGGATGCCGCCGCGTTTCGCCACCGCGTAGTCGTTGAAATCATGCGCGCCGGTGATCTTCACCGCGCCCGAACCGAAGGCCGGATCGGGGTACTCGTCGGCGATGATCGGGATCAGCCGGCGGTGTTCGCGCGGGCCGACCGGGATCTCGCAAAGCTTGCCGACGATCGGCGCATAGCGTTCGTCATCGGGATGCACGGCCACCGCGCCGTCGCCCAGCATCGTCTCGGGCCGGGTGGTGGCGATCGAGATGTAGTCGCGCTCCTCCTCCAGCACCACGGCGCCGTCGGCGTCGCGCTCGACATAGGTATAGGTCTCGCCGCCGGCCAGCGGATACTTGAAATGCCACATCTGGCCCGCGGTCTCGACATTCTCGACCTCGAGATCGGAGATCGCGGTTTCGAAATGCGGATCCCAGTTGACCAGCCGCTTGCCGCGGTAGATCAGCCCCTTGCGATACATGTCGACGAAGACCTTGAGCACCGCGTCGTGGAAATTCTCGTCCATCGTGAAGGCGGTGCGGGAAAAGTCGCAGGACGCGCCCAGCCGCTTGAGCTGGCCCAGGATCGTGCCTTCGGAGGCCTCCTTCTGCTGCCAGACCTTCTCGACGAAGGCGGCGCGGCCGATCTCGCGCCGGCCCGGTTCGCCGGCCTTGGCCAGCGCCCGTTCGACCACCATCTGGGTGGCGATGCCGGCATGGTCGGTTCCGGGCTGCCACAGCGTGTCGTGGCCGCGCATCCGGTGCCAGCGCACCAGCACGTCCTGCAGCGTGTTGTTGAAGGCATGGCCCATATGCAGGCTGCCGGTGACGTTCGGCGGCGGGATCATGATGCAGAAGGGTTCCGCATCCGGCGTCGCGTTGGCCCCGGCGACGAAGGCACCCTGCGCCTCCCATGTCTCGTAAAGGCGCGGTTCGGCACTGGCGGCGTCGAAGGTCTTTTCCATCGGCATGGTCTGGCGTCCCGTCTTTGTCGGGCGGTGTTTAGCGCGCGGGCGCGGGAAGGGAAAGGGAGGCGGGCGGCCGTTACAGCGCGCGGTCGAGCTTGGTGGACAGGTGGATCAGGCTTTCGCTGCCTTTCACCCCGGCGATGTCGCCGACCCGGTCGAGCACGCCGTCCAGAACCGTGGTCGACGGCGCGGCCACCTGCAACAGCAGGTCGACCCGGCCCGAGGTGGTGTGCACCCGCTCGACCTCGGCGATTGCCTTGAGCCGCGCCAGCACGGCGGCCTGGGCGCGCGGTTCGATCGTCAGCAGAACGGTGGCGCGGATCCGGCCCTCGCGCGCCGCCTCGCCCAGTTTCACGGTATAGCCCGCGATGATCCCGCCGGTTTCCAGCCGTTCCAGCCGCGCCTGGATCGTCGAGCGCGCGACCTTCAGCCGCCGCGCCAGCGTCGCGACGGACATCCGCGCGTCGGCGCCCAGAAGCGCCAGGATGCTGCGATCGAGGTCGTCCATGGCATGCCCGTCGATTTGACCGATGGTTTCGTCATTCTAACGACAGGACGCCGCAAATCCACACTTTTGATCGGTGAATTTGTGCCCCATATCCCGCATCCTCGTTTTCAGGAAAAGGGCGGCTCATACGCACCTGGCCTGGTTGGATGGCACGCGCAAGCGTCTCCCGACCCGTGCAGGGGCAAGAGGTGGCTGCGTTCTGTTGGCAAGGGAGCATGGCCGATGGGACTGACGAAAACGATCTGGGCGGACCCGCCCGAATACCTGCGGATGCAGCAGCCGGACCACCCGGTGCTGTTCTTCGCACCCTCGGTGTTGCAGGCGACCGCGCGGCGGTTCCTGGCCGGCTTTCCGGGGCTGGTGACCTATGCGGTCAAGGCCAATCCCGACGAGATGGTGATCGAGAATCTCGCCGCCGCCGGCATCCGCGGCTTCGATGTCGCCTCGCCCGCCGAGATCGCGCTGATCGCCCGGCTCGCGCCGGGGGCGGCGATGCATTACAACAACCCGGTGCGCGCGCGCTCGGAGATCGCCGTCGCGGTGGCGCATGGCGTGCGGTCCTATTCCGTCGACAGCCGGTCGGAACTGGCCAAGCTGGCGGAACTGGTGCCGGCGGGGGCGGAAATCTCGGCCCGCTTCAAGCTGCCGGTCGCCGGCGCGGCCTATGATTTCGGCGCGAAATTCGGCGCCACGCCCGATCTGGCCGCCGCGTTGCTGGCCGAGGCGGCGCGCGCCGGTTTCACCCCGTCGCTGACCTTCCATCCCGGCACCCAGTGCACCGATCCGATGGCCTGGGACGCCTATATCCGCACCGCGGCCGAGATCTGCGACCGCGCCGGCGTGCGCGCCGCGCGGCTCAATGTCGGCGGCGGCTTCCCGGCGCATCGCGCGGCGGCCCATGCCCCGCAGCTTGACGCGATCTTCGCCCTGATCGACCGGGGCGCGACCGAGGCGTTCGGCGCTGACCGTCCGGCGCTGGTCTGCGAACCGGGGCGCGGCATGGTGGCCGAGGCGTTTTCGCTGGCCGCCCGCGTGAAGGCGATTCGCGACGATTGCCACGTGTTCCTGAACGACGGGGTCTATGGCGGGCTGGCCGAGATGCCGCTGATCGGCGCGGTCGACCGGATCGAGGCGCTCGCGCCCGACGGGCAGGCCCGCAGTTGCGCGGCCGTGGGCCGCGTCGTCTTCGGGCCGACCTGCGACAGCGTCGACCGG
Source organism: uncultured Rhodobacterales bacterium (assembly GCA_964448765.1). Lineage (GTDB taxonomy): Bacteria > Pseudomonadota > Alphaproteobacteria > Rhodobacterales > Rhodobacteraceae > JANSXY01. The sequence continues at coordinate 866 of CAYUXM010000030.1, read as the reverse complement.
CTGCCGGGCGAGATCGCGCTGCCCGCCGACCTCGCCGAGGGCGATTACCTGCTCGTGCACGGGATGGGCGCCTATACCACCGTCACCAACACCCGGTTCAACGGCTTCGGCGACCTGCAACTGGCCACCGCGATGCGGCTGCGCGCCTGACGGCGCGCACCGGCCGGGCGGGCTGGACATCGCCCGCCCGGCAGCTAGGCTCCGCCCCGAGGCAAATCGGAGGCGGGCGATGTCGGAATTCGGGAAAAGCCAGACGGTCAGGCGGGTGGAGGATATCCGGTTCCTGACCGGCCACGGCCGTTACGTCGACGATATCGCGCCGGCGGGGGCGCTGCATGCCGTCTTCGTGCGCGCGCCGGTCGCCCATGCCACGATCGCCGGGATCGACGCCGAAGATGCGCGGGCGATGCCCGGCGTCGAAGGGATCTTCACGCTGGCCGATCTGGAGGCCGCCGGCCTCACCGTCGCGATGCGCTACGCGACCGTCAAGCAGCCCGGCGGCGAAAACGCCCCGGCGCCGGAACGGCCCGTGCTGGCCCGCGACCGGGTGCGCTTCGTGGGCGAGCCGGTGGCCTGTGTCGTCGCCCGCAGCCTGGTCGAGGCGAAGGACGCCGCCGAGGCGGTGATGGTCGATTACGACGATCTGCCGGCGCATGTCGAACTCGCACCCGGCGGGCCGGCGCTGCATGACGAGACGCCCGACAACGTCGCCTATACCTGGGAACTGGGCGACGCGGCGGCGACCGAGGCGGCCTTTGCCGCCGCCGCCCACCGCGTCACGCTGCGCACCGACCACAACCGGGTCATCGCCAATTCGATGGAACCGCGCGGCGCCTATGCCGAATGGGATGGCGCGCGGCTGCATT
>CAYUXM010000029.1:0-19056 GCA_964448765.1 uncultured Rhodobacterales bacterium | reverse complement strand
CGGCGGGCGGCCGCGTGGCGCTTTACGACGACGACCATTTCTACATGGGCTCGGTGCTGGCCGAATGGCTGGTCGCGCGCGGCTGCACGGTGGCGTTCGTCACCCCCGCCGCCAAGGTCGCGGAATGGACGGACAACACGCTGGAGCAGGGGGTCATCATGCGCCGGCTGGTGGGCCTTGGCGTGCGGTTCCACCTGTCGAAGGCGCCGGCCGGGATCGAGGCCGGCGCGGTGCGGCTGGCCTGCACCTGGGGCGGGGCGGAGACCGGGATCGAGGCCGATGCCGTCGTCCTCGTCACCTCGCGGGTGCCGCAGGACGGGCTGTGGCAGGCGCTTGCGGCGCGACAGGCCGACTGGGCCGAGGCCGGGATCGCCCGGATCGAGGCCATCGGCGATGCCGCCGCGCCCGGCCCGATCGCCTGGGCCACCTATGCCGGCCGCCGGTTCGCCGAAGAGATCGACGCGCCGCCGCGGCCGAACGACAGGCCCGCCTTCCGCCGCGAGATCGCGGCGCTGGAACCCGGCCCGAGCCTTCTGCCCTGAGGGCCGGGCCGGTCAGCCCGGCCGCTGGCGGATGTTTTCCGGCAGCCAGGTCGCCAGTTCGGGAAAGGCGATCAGCACGAAGACCATCACCACCATGATCAGGAACATCGGCACCGCCGCGCGGGCGATGAAGTTCATCTCGTGCTTGGTCATGCCCTGCAGGACGAACAGGTTGAACCCGATCGGCGGGGTGATCTGCGCCATTTCCACCACGACCACGATGAAGATGCCGAACCAGATGATGTCGATCCCGGCCTGCCGGATCATCGGCTCCACCACCGCCATGGTCAGCACGACCGAGGAGATGCCGTCGAGGAACATGCCGAGGATGATGTAGAACACCAAAAGCGCCATCAGCAGTTCGAACCGCGACAGTTCCAGATCCGCGATCAGGTTCGCCAGCCCGCGCGGCAGGCCGGTGAAGCCCATCGACAGCGACAGGAAGGCCGCGCCGGCGAGGATCAGCGCGATCATCGCCGAGGTCCGCACCGCGCCCATCAGGCTTTCGAAGAAGGTCGACAGCGTGAGCGAGCCCTGGCTGGCGGCCAGCAACAGCCCGCCGATCACGCCGAAGGCCGCGGCCTCGGTCGCGGTGGCGTAGCCGAGATACATCGAGCCGATCACCACCATGATCAGCAGGATCACCGGGATCAGGAAGCGCGAGTTCTTCACCCTCTCGGCGAAGGACATCGGCGGTTCGGGATCGGGGTTGAAGGTCTTCGAGACGAGCGACGTGACTGCCACATAGGCCATGAACATCCCCGCCAGCACGAGGCCGGGGAACACGCCGGCCATGAACAGCTTGGTGATCGATTCGTTGATCGTGACGCCGTAGACGATCAGCGTCAGCGACGGCGGGATCATCAGCCCCAGCGTCGCCGCGCCGGCCAGCGTGCCGATCACCATGGTCTCGGGGTAGTTCCGGCTGCGCAGTTCGGGGATCGACATCTTGCCCACCGTCGTCAGCGTCGCCGCCGAGGAGCCGGAGACGGCGGCGAAGACGGTGCAGCCGACGATGTTGGTGTGCACCAGCCCGCCGGGCAGCCGCGCCATCCACGGGCTGAGGCCGCGGAACATGTCCTCCGACAGCCGGGTGCGGTAGAGGATCTCGCCCATCCAGATGAACAGCGGCAGCGCCGTCAGGGTCCAGGACGAGGACGAGGACCAGACCTTGGTGATCATCGCGTCGCCGGCGGGGCGCGAGGTGAAGATTTCCATCCCGACATAGGCCACGCCCATCAGCGCCAGCCCGATCCAGACGCCGGAGCCCAGAAGCAGGAAGAGAACGAAAAGGAAGATGCCGATCGGCAGAAGCTGTTCCATCCGGCCCTCCTATTCCGCGTGGCTTTGATCGACGAGATCGGCGCGGATCCCGTGGCTGCCGAAGAACAGCAGCCGGATCAGGTGATCCCAGAACGCCACCGCCAGCAGGACCGCCCCGGCCGACATCGCCAGTTGCGGAATCCAGATCGGCGTCGCGTCCAGCCCCTGGCTGATCTCGTTGAGTTTCCACGACCAGTAGTTGCCCTTGATCGCGTAGCGGGCGAACCAGGTGGCGATGATCGCGCCGATGCCGAAGCACCACAACTCGCCCCACCAGCGGAACCGCCCCATCGCGCTCAACAGCAGCGACACCCGGATATGAGCGCCGTGGTTCAGCGCATAGGCGAAGGCGAAGAACGAGGCCGAGGCCATGCAGTAGCCGGCGTAATCGGTGGCGCCGGGAAACACCTGCCCGGTCCAGCGCGCCAGCATCTGCGCCACGATGATGCACAGGATCGCCACCATCGCCACGGCGGCGATGATCCCGCCGGCAAGGTAGAGGGAATCGAGTATGCGCCTGAGCGCGCGCGCCGCCGCCATCGCTACGTCCTTTCGACAGGAGAGACCGGGCCGGGGCGGGGCCCCGGCCCGGCGCCTTGGCTTACATGGCGTTGTAGGCGTCCACGATCTCGCGGCCGACCTCGCCCGCGCTTTCGAGCCATTCCTCGGTCATCGTCGCGCCGATCGCCTTGAGCTCCTCCACCAGCGCGTCGCCGGCGCGCTGCACGGACATGCCGCCTTCCTTCAGGCCGTTGAGGGTGAAGGCGGTGTAGTCCTTCGACCGCGCCAGCCCCTCGGCCTTGGCCTTGGCGGCGCAGTCCTCCATCACCGCCTTGGTGGCGTCGTCCAGCCCGTTCCAGGCGTCCATGTTGACGAAGACCGCGTTGCGCGGCAGCCAGGCGTCGACCTCGTAGAAATGCGTCAGGTGTTCCCAGACCTTGCGGTCATAGCCCGTCGCGCCCGACGAGATGAAGGATTCCGCCACGCCGGTCGCCAGCGCCTGGCTCAGTTCCGCGGCCTCGACCTGCACCGGCAGCATCTTCGTCAGTTCCGCCATCCGCGCCGTCGCGGTGTTGTAGGACCGGAACTTGATGCCTTCCATGTCGGCGACGGACGTGACCTCCTTCTTGAAGTAAAGGCCCTGTGGCGGCCAGGCCACCGAGTAGAGGTAATGCAGGTTGTCCTCGGCCAGCACCTCGGCGACCTTCGGCCCGGCGATGCCCCACAGCTTCTCGTGCTCGTCGAAGGACGAGACGAGGAACGGGATCGAATCGACACCGTAAAGCGGGTTCTCGTTCTGGTGCGCCGACAGCAGCCGTTCGCCGATGTTGGCCTGTCCGGTCTGCACCGCGCGCTTGATCTCGTTGCCCGAGAACAGCGAACCCGACGGGTGGGTGACGATCTCCAGCCCGCCGCCGGTGCCCTCGGTCACGCAGGCGGCGAAGTTCGCGCCGACCTCGGAATGGAAATTGGTCGCGGCATAGGCCATCGGCATGTCCCATTTCTCCGCCGTGGCGGGGCCGGCGACGGCGGCGGCGATGGCGGTGCCGGCCAGAAGCGTGGTGATCTTGGTCATGTCAGTCTCCCTGTTTGGTTTCGTGGTTTCTTGCCTGTCGGGTCGGGCCCTCACGCGGTGAACCGCGCGGGGGCATAGGGGGTCATGTCGATGTTCGGCGTCTTGCCGGCGACGATCTGGGCCAGCAGGCGGCCGGTCTTCGGCCCGCCGGTCAGCCCGACATGGTCGTGGCCGAAGGCGCAATAGGCGCCCGAAAGCCCCGGCACCGTGCCGATCACCGGGATCGAATCGGCCATCGAGGGGCGGTGGCCCATCCACTCCACCGTCTTCTTCCAGCTCAGGCCCGGCATCGCGGCGCGGATGTTGCGCTCCAGCAGGCGGAACGGCGCGCGCGAGGGCGGCGCGTCGAGCCCGCCGAATTCCACGATCCCGGCCAGCCGCAGCCGTCCTTCCATCGGGGTGGCGACGAACTTGCCCGAAGCGACCATCACCGGCGAGCGCGGCATCGCCGACGGTTCCCACAGTTCCAGATGGTAGCCGCGTTCGCTTTCCAGCGCCGGGGCGAGGCCCAGCTTGCGCGCCAGCGGGCCGGACCATGCGCCGGTCGCCAGCACGGCGGCGTCGCAGGCGATGGTTTCGCCCCCGGCGCGCAGCCCGGTGACGCGGCCGGCCTCGCGCACCACGTCCTCGACCTCGGCCGTCACGAATCGCCCGCCGCTTGCCTCCAGATGCGCGGCCAGCGCGGCGACGTAGCGGCCCGGATCGCTGATCCGGCCATGCCCGCCCAGCCGCGCCGCCAGCCCGATCTCGGGGCCGAAGGCCGGGTCGTAGTCGCGCCAGTCGGCGCCTTCCAGCACGTCCCAGTCAAACCCGTGCTCGCGCCGCACCGACCATCCCAGCGCATCGCCCTCGTAATGCGCGCGGTCGCGGTAGAGGAACAGGTAGTCCGACGGCACGATCCAGCGCTCTGCCCCGGTGCCCTCGGCCAGCGCCTGGTGATCGGCCAGGCTGTCGCCGATGATCGGCGCCAGCGCCGCGGCGCGGCGGCGCATGTCGGCGGCGTTGGCGTGTCGCAGGTAGCGCCCGAGCCAGGGCGCCAGCCGCGGCAGGTAGCCCCATTTCAGGAACAGCGGCTGGCCCGGATCGAACAGCATGCGCGGCGCCTTGGCCAGCAGGCCGGGCACCGTGACCGGGATGATCGAGCACGACGCCAGCACCCCGCCGTTGCCGTGGCTCGCCCCCGCCGCCGGCCCCTCGCGATCCACGAGGATCACCTCGTGCCCGTCGCGTTGCAGCCAGATCGCGGTGGAAACCCCCACGATACCGGCGCCGATCACGGCGATGGTTCTGCGCGCATCCTGCTGCATGTTTCCCGAACCATGTCTGGCGGGCCCTCGCCCTGTTGCAGCTTGCCGCCGGTCGATCATCATTCCAAATACATTGTTCTTCGGAGTTCATAACCTGGCGTGATAGGAATGCGGCATGTCGACGCCGTTTCGCCAGTTCCAGGCCTTTCACGCGATCATGCAGCGCGGCACCGTCACCGCGGCGGCGGAGCATCTGGGCATTTCCCAGCCGGCGATCAGCAACCTGCTGGCGCAGCTTGAACGGCGCACCCACCTGCGGTTGTTCGAACGCACCCGCGGCCGGCTGGTGCCGACACCCGAGGCGACCGTCCTGTTCGAGGAGATCGACACGGTGGTCCGCGGCCTCGACCACGTCGACCAGACGGTGACCGACCTGCAAAACCGCAAGGCCGGGCAGTTGCAGGTGGCGACCAACCATGCCCTCGCGTTCGGCTTCATGCCCGCCGAGATCGCCGCCTTCGCGCGCGACCGGCCGAACCTGACGATCGCCTTCCAGTCACAGTATTCCGGCAAGATCCAGGAATGGGTCGCGGCGGGGCTGTTCGAGATCGGGATCTGCGAACTGCCGGTCCGGCAACAGGGGCTGGACCAGCGGCATTTCTACTTCGAAACGCTCTGCGCCGTTCCCGAGGGCAGCGGGATCGCGGGCGACGGGGCGCTCACCCCCGGACGGCTCGACGGCTATCCGTTCATCGTGATGGGCGCCGATCACATGGTCAGCCGGCGCGCGCGCGAGGCGTTTCATTCGCAGGGCGCGGATTTCCGCATCCGCAGCCAGACCGACCTGTTCCACAACGCGCTGAACCTCGTCAAGCAGGGCCTTGGCGCGGCGCTGATCGATCCGTTCACGCTGGCCGCCGACGACGGGCGCGGCTATGTCTTGCGGCGTTTCGAACCGGCGGTGCTGCTCGACATCGTGGTGGTCACGGCCAAGGACCGGCCGCTGTCGGCGGTCGGGCGGCAGTTCCTCGACCGGGTGCTGCCGCGGATGGCCGCGATGGCGGACCCCGCGGCGGGCTGAGGCCGACGCCGGGCCGGCTTGGCTTTGGCGCCGGCGGGCGGCAATACTGCGGCGCGCGGCAGCGGCGGGAGACGGTGATGAAGGTCGAGGGCGGCAAGGCGGTCTACGGGGCGGCGGTCGGCATCCTGATGCTCGAGGCGCGGTTTCCCCGCATCCCCGGCGACATGGGCAACGCGGCAAGCTGGGATTTCCCGGTGCACTACCGCGTGGTGCGCGACGCCTCGCCCGACCGGGTCGTGCGCCGGGCGGCAGAGGGGCTGCTGCCGGCCTTCGTCGCGGCGGCGCAGGACCTTGTCGCGACGGGCGCGGACGGGATCACCACCAATTGCGGCTTCCTGTCGCTGTTCCAGCGCGAGTTGGCGGCGGCGGTGGGCGTGCCGGTCGCGGCCTCTTCGCTGATGCAGGTGGCGCCGGTCGCCGCGCTGCTGCCGCCGGGGCGGCGGCCGGGGATCCTGACGATCTCCGCCTCGACGCTGACGCCGGCGCATCTGGAGGCGGCGGGCGTGCCGGCCGACACGCCGATCGGCACGACGGAGGGCGGGCGAGAATTCACTCGCGCGATCCTCGGCGACGCGCCGGAGCTGGATATCGCCGCGGCCCGCGCCGACAATGTCGAGGCCGCGCGGGCGCTCGTTGCCGCGCATCCCGATCTTGGCGCGCTCGTGCTGGAATGCACCAACATGGCGCCCTATGCCCATGCGATCCGGCAGGCCGTGGGCCTGCCGGTGTTCTCGGCGCATGGCTTCGTCAGCTGGTTCCAGTCCGGCCTTGCGCCGCGGCGCTTTCCCGATCCGTGACGCCCGCCGCCGGGGTCAGATGAAATCGGCCGCCGGTTCCAGCGGGGCCTCGGCGATCGCCAGCGCCTCTTCGAGGTCGACGGAGCGGTCGAACAGCGCCCGCCCGATGATCGCGCCCGAGATGCCGGGGACGTATTTCAGCTTGGAGATGTCGTCGAGCGACCGGGCGAGGCCGCGGGCGATGACCGGGGCGCGGGCGATCCCGGCCAGCCGGGTGACCAGCGCCAGCGCATCGTCGGCCTCCTCGAGATCGGCGTCGATATCGGTGACGATGATCGCGGCCAGCGGGTCGGTTTCGAAGGTGGCGATGAAATCCTCGGGCTCGAAGACGCTGGGCGAGCGCCAGCCATGGCTCATCACCCGGCCCTGGTAGACATCGACGGCCAGCACGATCTGGTCGGGATGGGCCTTTGCGGCCTGTTTCACCAGATCGGGCTGCACCACCGCCTGGGTGCCGATCACGATCCGGCCCGCGCCGCGGTCGATCGCCTCGGCGATGCCGTTCAGGGTTCGGAACCCGCCGCCCAGCTGCACCGCCGCGCCGGCCCCGCGGATGATCGCATCGACGATGGCGGTGTTGCCCTCGCCGCCCTCGATCGCGTCGAAATCGGTGACATGCAGCCAGCGCGCCCCGGCGGCGACGAAGTCCATCGCCTTTTCCACCGGGTCGACATGCCAGATCTGCGGTTCTTCCATGCGGCCGCGAAACAGGCTGACGCAGCGGCCGTTCTGCAATTCGATCGTCGGATACAGGATCATCGTCGCCCCTCCATTCACGCCGGCCCAACCTAGGAACTGCGCCGCCGGATGCTGCGCCGAAAGCGACTTCTGCGGGCGATTTGCAGACCTGACGGCGGGCCCGGCGCCCCGGCGGGGCACCGGGCCGCGCGGTCAGTCGGCGGCGACGAGCATGCCGTCGGCCTTCAGCCCGTCATAGGTTTCATCCAGCGCGCGGCGCGCGCGTTCGATCAGGATGTCGACCTCGTGGCGGGTGATGACCAGCGGCGGCGCGATCACCATCCGGTCGCCGACATGGCGCATCACGAGGTGGTTGGCGAAGCAGCGCTCGCGGCAGCGCAGGCCGACCTTGCCCTCCTCGGCCGCGAATTTCGCGCGGCGGGCCTTGTCGGGCGTCAGCGCGATCGAGCCCATCAGCCCGACCATCTTCGCCTCGCCGACCAGCGGATGGTCGGTCAGGGTGTGCCAGTGTTCGGCCATGTAGGGCCCGATATCCTCGCGCACCCGATCGACGATGCCTTCCTCGACGAGGATGCGCAGGTTTTCCAGCGCCACGGCGCAGGCCACCGGATGCCCGGAATAGGTGTAGCCGTGGTAGAACTCGCCACCCGCGTTGATCGTCTGCGCGACCTCGTCGGACAGGATCGAGCCGCCGATCGGCGCGTAGCCCGAACTCAGCCCCTTGGCGATGGTGATGATGTCGGGCCGGATCCCGTAGGTTTCCGAGGCGAACATCCGCCCGGTGCGGCCGAACCCCGTGATCACCTCGTCGGCGATCAGCAGGATCTCGTGCGCGTCGCAGATCCGCTGGATTTCCGGCCAGTAGCTGTCGGGCGGGATGATCACGCCGCCGGCGCCCTGCACCGGTTCGGCGATGAAGGCGGCGACGCGGTTCTCGCCCAGTTCGGCGATCTTCGCCTCCAGTTGCCGGGCGCGTTCCAGCCCGAATTCCTCGGGCGACAGGTCGCCGCCCTCGGCCCACCAGTTCGGCTGGTCGATATGCACGATGTCGGGGATCGGCAGGCCGCCCTGCTTGTGCATCGGCTTCATCCCGCCCAGGCTCGCCCCGCCCATGGTCGAGCCGTGGTAGGCGTTCTTGCGCGAGATGATGACGGTCTTCTCGGGCTTGCCCTTGGCCGCCCAGTAGTGCCGCACCAGCCGGATGTTTGTGTCGTTCGCATCCGAGCCGCCGGAGGCGTAGAACACGTGGTTCATGTGATCGGGCGCCAGTTCCGCGATCTTCGTCGACAGCGCGATCACCGGCGGATGCGAGGTCATGAAGAAGGTGTTGTAATAGGGCAGCTGCTGCATCTGCTGATGCGCGGCATCGGCCAGTTCGCGGCGCCCGTAGCCGATGTTGCAGCACCAAAGGCCGGCCATCCCGTCGAGGATCTGCACACCCTCGGAATCGGTCAGCATCACGCCCTTGGCGCCGGTGATCACCCGCACGCCGCGCTCTGCCAGCGCGTCGCCGTCGGTGAAGGGATGCATGTGATGCGCCGCGTCGAGCGCCTGCATTTCCTTGGTGGGCGGATGGTTCACTCGGACGTTCATGTCGACCTCGCTTGCTGGGACGGTTTCGGTTCGGGGTTCCGGGCCTGGTCGGCGAGCATCGCCATGCCCTGGTCGATGTCGGCCTCGATCGCCGCGCGGAACGCTGCCGCGTCGCCGCCGCGCAGCGCGGCGATGGCGCCCTGATGATGGTCGGCGCGCGGCGGCTGGCCGCCGAAGGCCTCGCACAGGATCCGCATGCTGGGCGCGAAACGCAGCCACAGCCCGTCGGCCAGCGCCAGCAAGAGCGGCGCGGCGGCGGCCTCGTAGACGAAGAAATGCAGCGCCCGGTTGGTGCGCATGTAGGCCGGGATGTCGCGGTCCAGAAGCGCGCGTGTGACCTCGGCGTCGATCGCGGCGATCCGGTCGGCCGCGCCGGCCAGCGCGGCGAAGGCGCGGCCGGCCAGTTCGCCCTCGACCGCCAGCCGGGCGTGGCGCAGCTGGCCCAGCGTGTCGGGGTCGAGCGCGGGGACGGCGATGGTGCGGCTGTCGCGAAATTCCAGCGCGCCGGCGGCGACCAGCGCGCGCAGCGCGTCGCGGGCCGGGATGATGCTGACCCCCTCGGCCTCGGCGATGCGGCGAATCGAGATCGCCTCGCCCGGCGCGAACCGGCCCTCCAGAAGCGCCGTGCGCAGCCGCGCGGCCAGATCGTCCGCCGCAGTGCGGGGCTGGAAGGCCCGGATGGGCGGGGCGGGCCGTGCCTCGGTCATGCCTTGCCGCCGCGATGTGCCGCCGAATTGGTCATCTGCGGGTTCATCCTGTCGCTTTTTTCGCCGTTCCCGCTTGCCGAGCCCTGCGCGAGCCTGTTGACTTGCCGGGGAACGATGCGATGAATACGGTGTTATATCACGTGGGCGCCGTCGTAAAGGTGTTATAGCACCAACGCCCCGGCAGGCGCGGCAACCAACCAGGGAGATGACAATGAAACGACCGAACCTCTCGCTCAGCCGGCGCGCGGCCCTTCAGGGGATCGGCGCGGTCGGGCTCAGCTTCTCGCTGCCCAAGGGCCTGCGCGCCCAGGGCAACACGGTGAACTTCTACAACTGGGACACCTATATCGGCGAGACCACGCTGGCCGATTTCACCGCGGCGACCGGCATCAACGTGCAATACGACCTGTTCGCCGACAACGAGGAACTGTTCGCCAAGTTCCGCGGCGGCAACCCGGGCTACGACCTGATCGTGCCGACGAACGATTTCGTCGAACGCTTCATCGCCGCCGAGCTTCTGGAGGAACTGGATCATTCGCGGATCCCGAACCTCAAGAACGTCGATCCGGCCTTCATGGCCCCCGCGCACGACCCGGAGCGGCGCTACTCGATGCCCTACATGTGGGGCACGATCGGCATCGGCTACCGCAAGTCGGAGGTCAACGGCGTGCCCGACAGCTGGGCGCATCTCTACACCTCCGAGGAATACGCCAACCGCATCGCGCTTCTGGGCGAGGCGACGACGGTTCTGCAGATGGCCTTCAAGCTGATGGGCAAGTCGATCAACGACTGGTCGGACGAGAACATCGCGGCCGCGACCGACATGATCATCGCGCAAAAGCCCCGGATCACCGCTTTCGCACCCGACAACGGGCAGGATCTCTTGCTGGCCGGCGAGGTCGATCTTGCGCAGGAATGGAACGGCGACATCCTGCAGGCGATGGATGAGGATGACGACATCGGCTATGTCGTGCCGAAGGAGGGCGGCCTGCTGTGGGAGGATGACCTGTGCATCCCGGTCGGCGCGCCGAACCCCGAGGGCGCGCACGAACTGATCAACTACATCCTCGATGCCGAGGCCGGCGCGGCGATCGCCGATTTCATCTACTACGCCACGCCGAACGCCGCCGCGCGCGAACTGCTGAGCGCGGATTACAACGAGAACCCGGCGATCTTCCCGCCGCCCGAGGTCGTGGCCAAGTCGGAGGTTTCGGTGTTCCCGGGCCAGGAGGTGCTCGGCAAGATCGACGCCGCCTGGACCAAGGTCCGCGCGGCGGGCTGAGGACAGGGGCCGGCCGCCCGACGGGGCGGCCGGCCACACTTCCGCATGGAAGATTTTCGCCGCAGCCTCAGGGTCTTCCTGGCGTTCTTCGCGCCAAGCTTCGGCTGGCTGGCGCTGTTCTTCGTCGCGCCGCTGGTCATCATCTTCCTCTACAGCGTCGGCGAGACCGTCTCGCTCACCGAGGTCAAGACGACCTGGACCTTCGCGAACTACGCGCGCCTGACCGAACCCGAGATCGTCACGCTGTTCGTCCGCTCTTTGTGGCTGGCGGGGATTTCGACGGTGATCTGCCTTGTCGTGGGCTACCCGGTGGCGCTGGTCATCGCCACCGCGCCGCCGCGCTGGAAGCCGTGGCTGCTGCTGATCGTGATCCTGCCGTTCTGGACCAACCTGCTGATCCGCACCTACGCGCTGCTGAACATCCTGGGCACGCGCGGCCGGGTGAACGACCTGTTCGAATGGATCTGGGTGCAGGCCGACGGCGCGCTGCGCTTCGTCGGGCTGGGGGAGTATCAGCTTCTGGGCGAGGAATACGAGCCGATCGTGTTCCTCGGCCGCTGGAGCGGGGTGATCATCGGCCTCGTCTATGTCCACCTGCCGTTCACCGTGCTGCCGATCTACGCCGCGCTGGAACGGCTGGAACGCTCCTACCTGGAGGCCAGCCTCGACCTTGGCGCCGGGCAGTGGCGGACCTTCCGCTCGATCCTGTTGCCGATGACGATGGTCGGCGTGATCACCGCCGCGATCATCACCTTCATCCCGATGCTCGGTTCCTACCTGACGCCCGCGCTGCTGGGCCGCGGCCAGGTCGACATGATCGCCAACGTGATCGAGCGGCAGTTCAAGGGCGCCAACGACTGGCCGTTCGGCGCGGCGATGTCGCTGTTCCTGCTCTACGTCACCTTCATCATCCTGGCGCTGCAGGCGATCGTCGCGATGCGCCGGTCCCGGCTGCAGGGGCGCGACCATGGCTAGACGGCGCAGGCAACGGCCCGGCCCCTTCGACTACAGCCGCAAGCTGTCGCTGCAGCTGGTCTTCGTGCTGGCCACGATCTTCCTTTACGCGCCGATCATCGTCCTGATCATCTTCTCGTTCAACGACTCGCGGCGCGGCGGCAACGTGATCTGGCGCGGCTTCACCACCGATTACTACGTCAAGGCCGCCAACAACGCCTCGCTGATCGAGGCCTTCACCAATTCGCTGACCATCGCGGTGATCTCCACCATCTTCTCGGTGATCCTCGGCGCGATCACGGCGGTGGTGCTGTGGCGCTGGCGGTTCCCGCTGAAACCGGGGTTCGAGGGGCTGGTGGCGCTGCCGATCGTGATCCCGGAAATCTGCCTTGGCGTCGCGGTGGCGGTGTTCTTTTCCTACTTCGGCCTTTACGTGCCGCCGGGCACGCCCTGGCCGTTCAACCTGACCAACATCATCATCGCGCATATCACCTTCTCCTTCCCCTTCGCGGCGATGGTGATCCGCACCCGGCTGCAAAGCTTCAACCGCGAGATGGAGGAGGCGGCGAAGGATCTTGGCGCGACGGAATTCCAGGTGTTCCGCGACGTGATCCTGCCGCATCTGAAACCCGGCCTGATCGCCGGCGGGCTTCTGGCCTTCACGCTCTCGCTCGATGATTTCGTGATCACCTTCTTCACCTCGGGGCCGGACACCGTGACCTTCCCGGTCAAGGTCTATTCGATGGTCCGGTTCTCGGTGACGCCGGAGATCAACGCCGCCTCGACCGTGCTGATCCTGATCACGCTGGTGCTGACCGCGATCGCGATGCGCTACCAGAGTTTCGGAGACGACAGACAGTGACCCAGACCCCGATCATCTCGATCCGCAACGTCACCAAGCGGTTCGGCAGCTTCACGGCGCTGGAGGACATCTCGATCGACATCCGTCCGGGCGAGATCTTCGCGCTTCTCGGCCCGTCGGGCTGCGGCAAGTCCACGCTTCTGCGGATCATCGCCGGGTTCGAGACGCCGACCGAGGGCGACGTGCTGATCGACGGCAAGGACATGACCGAGGTGCCGCCGAACAAGCGGCCTGTGAACATGGTGTTCCAGTCCTACGCGGTCTTTCCGCACATGAGCGTGGCCGACAACGTCGCCTACGGGCTGAAGATGGACAGGCTGCCGGCGGCCGAGATCGCGACGAAGGTGGCCGAGGCGCTGAAGCAGGTGCACCTGTCGGACTTCGCGCGCCGGATGCCCGACCAGTTGTCGGGCGGGCAGCGGCAGCGGGTGGCGCTGGCCCGCGCTCTGGTCAAGCGGCCGCGGGTGCTGCTGCTGGACGAACCGCTCTCGGCGCTCGACGCCAAGCTGCGCGACGCGATGCGACTGGAACTGGTGAAGCTGCAACAGACCGTGGGGGTGAGCTTCATCATGGTCACGCACGACCAGTCCGAGGCGCTGGCGATGGCCGACCGGATCGCGGTGCTCGACCAGGGCCGGCTCAGGCAACTGGCCGATCCGATGACGCTTTATCGCAAGCCGTCGGACGCCTTCGTCGCGGATTTCATCGGCCGGGTGAACCTGTTCGAGGTGACAGCGCATGAACCGGGCAGCACCGATGCCACCGTGGCCTCGCTGGGCGATGTCGTGCTGCCGGCCGCCGCCGCCTATCCGAAGGACGAGGCGCTGATGCTGGCGATCCGGCCCGAGCATATCCGCCTGACGCCGGGCGAGGGGCCGGGGGTGCCGGCGACGCTGGGCGATGTCGCCTTTCAGGGCGACAGTTCGATCGTCGAGGTGACGCTGGCCGATGGCCGCTCCGTCCAGGTGCTGGAGGACGCGGCCGAAAGCGCGGGGCTGATGCAGCTCGATCCCGGCGCCCTCGTCACGCTGGAGATCGACTGGACCAAGGCCGCGCTGCTGCGCCGCTCGGCGCTTTGACCGGGCCGCGGCAGGCCGGGCGATGACGATCCCCGACCTCATGCGGGGTGTGCAGCTTGTCGGCCATGGCGGGCCGGAGAAGCTGGTCTGGAACCCGGCGATCCCGGTGCCGGTTCCGGGGCCGGGCGAGGCGCTGGTGCGCGTTCTCGCCGCCGGGGTCAACAACACCGACATCAACACGAGGCTGGGCTGGTACGCGCGCGAGGTCACCGGCGCCACCGATGCGGTCGGTTCCGGGGCCGGGATCGAGGCCGGCGGCTGGGCCGGCGCCCTGCGCTTCCCGCTGATCCAGGGTGGCGACCTGTGCGGCGAGGTGGTGGCGCTGGGGCCGGATACTGCGGGACCGGCGCCGGGCAGCCGCGTCACCTGCGCGATCAACCAGCCGATGCCCACCGGGGATGAGCCGTTGCGCTTCATGGCGCTCGGGTCGGAATACGACGGGGCCTTCGCGCAGTTCTGCCGGCTGCCGGCCGATCAGCTGTTCGACGTGAGCGCCGCGCCGCTGTCGGACGTGGAAATCGCCGCGATCCCCTGCGCGCATGGCACCGCCTTCAACCTGCTGACCCGCGCCGGCGTGGCGGCGGGCGAACATGTGCTGATCACCGGCGCCTCGGGCGGCGTGGGGCTGGCCGCCGTCGCGCTGGCGCGGCTTCTGGGCGCGCGGGTCACGGCGGTGGCGAGCCCGGCCAAGCAGGCGGCGGTGCGGGACGAGGGCGCGCAGGCCGTGCTTGACCGTGGCGCGACCCCGCCGGCGCGCAGCTTCGACGCGGTGATCGACGTGGTCGGCGGGCCGGGGTTCCAGGGCCTGCTGGACGCGCTCAAGCCCGGCGGGCGCTATGCCGTTTCGGGCGCGATCGCGGGGCCGATCGTCGAGGCCGATCTGCGGGTGATCTACCTGTCGGACCTCACCCTTCACGGCTGCACCTTCACCCCGCGCGCGGTCTTCGCGCGGCTGATCGTTTTGGTGAATGCGGGCCGGGTGCGGCCCCGCGTCTCGCAAACCTATCCGCTGGCCGAGATCGCCCGCGCCCAGGCCGATTTCACGGCAAAGACCCATCCCGGCAAGCTCGTCCTGATCCCGCCGCGGGATTGAGGCGCGGACAACGACACGGAGGACATCATGACCGACCTGACCGGCAAGACCGCGATCATCACCGGCGCCAGCCGCGGCATCGGCGCGGCCGCGGCCCGCCACATCGCCGGCCTTGGCGCCACGGTGGTTCTGGCCGCGCGCAGCGAGACCGCCATCGCCGAAATCGCCGCCGAGATCGTGCAGGCCGGCGGCCGGGCGCTGGCGCTGCCCTGCGACGTGGCCAGCGTGACAGAGATGCGCGCCCTGATCGATCGCGCGCAGGCCGAAACCGGGCGGATCGACATCCTCGTCAACAACGCCGGGGTGATCGAACCGGTCGCGCGGCTGGCCGACAGCGACCCGGAGGCCTGGGGCACGGTCGTCGACATCAACCTCAAGGGGGTCTACCACGGGCTGCGCTTCGCGATCCCCGAGATGCTGAAGGCCGGCGGCGGCACCGTCATCAACATTTCATCGGGCGCGGCCACCGGCGCGCTGGAGGGCTGGAGCCACTACTGCGCGACCAAGGCGGGGGTTCTGTCGCTGACCAGGGTGGCCGACCTCGAATACCGCGACAGCGGCATCCGGGTGATCGGCCTCAGCCCCGGCACCGTCGCGACGGAGATGCAGGTGCAGATCAGGGCCTCGGGCATCAACCCGGTCAGCCAGCTCGACCCCTCGGTTCACATCCCGGCCGACTGGGTGGCCCGCGCCATCGCCTGGCTGTGCGGACCGGAGGCCGACGCGTGGCGCGGCACCGATTTCTCGCTCAAATCGCCCGAGGGGCGGGCGGCGGTGGGCCTGCCGGGCTGACCGCGCCGGTCACAGGTAGCCGTCGCCGCCGCATTGCGCACAGCGCATCGCGCGGGCCCCGAAGCAACCCGAACAGCGGACGAACTGCGGATTGCCCTGCCGGTCGGTGCCGCCGGGCACCTGGCCCGACCCGTTGCAGATCGGGCAGGGGGCGCGGCCGGTGCCCCGGCAGCGGTGGCAACGGCGCTTGACCGGGTCCGTCGATTTCCGGCGCGGGGCAAAATGTTCCATGAACGGCTCTCGTCGCGTCGCGGCACTGGCTTGGTGCGGATGCCCGATCCTGCGCCCAAGAGATGGACAAAGTCTTGCCGGCCCGGCGCGCCGCGGAGATCGTTGGAATGTGACTCGAATGCGCGGGATTTTTCCCCGATCCGGCCACATTTCGGCCTTGTTTCCAGACGGATTGTTAAGGCCGCGGCGCGAGTCTGGGGTCAGATTCATCGTTGCAATTTGGACCGGGAACACCGCCATGACGATCGCTACGACCGAGGTTTCCGCCGCCGCGTGGAAAACCAAGACCGCAAAGATGGCCAAGCATGCCGCCGCCGACCACCATCACCACGGCAAGTCCAAGGCGGCGGACGGCAAGTCCGATGTCGCGCAGGCCGCGAAGAAGGCCGCCAAGTCCGCCGACATGGCCAAGTCCGCCGGTCCCGCCGAGGGCGCGACCAAGAGCTGGGGCAAGTATGCCGCCGCCGACACGATGAAAAGCGCCGTCACCGCGAAGATGGCCGACTACTACACCGAGAAGGTCGCGACCGCGCCGACGATCGAGGAACAATCGCTGGACGTCGCCAAGGAAATCATCCGGCGGCTGGATTCCGACATGAACGGCCAGCTGAATTCCGAGGAGATCGCCGGCACCCGACTGGCCGAGAAGATCGCCGAAGGTTTCTACGGGCTCGACGGCGACAAGACCGGCACGCTCGATGTCGACGAGCTTTACGGTTTCATCCTCGACGAGTTGAAGAACCAGTCCGTCGCGGAGGCGGTGCCCGGCGAGGTGCCGGAGGATAATGCCGAGGCCGCCGAAACCCCGGCAGAGACCCCGGCAGAGATCCCGGCCGAAGCGCCGGTCGCGGCGCCCGAAGCCGCCGTGGCCGAGCCCGAAGCGGCGCCGGTCGAGGCCCCGGCCGAGACCGCCGACGCGGCCATTGCGGCGGAGCCGGCGGATGCCGCGCCGGCCGAGGCCGGGACGGCGCCGATCGACGTGATGGAGACGGTCGATTACTACGTCTCGCCGGCGATGAGCGCCGAGGAGCGGGTGATCGCGGCCTTCGAGGCGGCGCTCAAGACGATCCAGGAAGGCCAGGAAGCGCGGTCCACCTATGACGTGGTCAGCGCGCTTTACGGCGATGTCCAGGGCATTCTCGGCACCGCCTGACGCCGCTTTCGGGTCACGATCCGGTTTCCGGGGCCAGGCGGGCGATGCGCGCCTGGCCCCGGCCGTTCGGGGCGCCATGGCCGGATTTGTGATGCGCCCGCGGCCCGGCTAGGCTGGGCCGGTCGCCGCCGCCCCGGAAACCGTCATGACCTCGGTTCGCCTTCGCCTTCTCGTCCTCGCGCTCGCGCCGCTCGTCGTGCTGATGCCGCTTTTGCTGCTGGTCGGGATGAACCGCTGGACGGCGGATTACGACCGGGTGCTGATCGCCAATGTCGAAAGCGATCTCAGGATCGCCGAGCAATACCTCGCCCGGATCATGACCGCCACGGGCGACGACCTGTCGGCGCTGGCGGCCTCGGCGGAATTCGCGCGGATGCTGGCGCGGCCGGAGACCGACCGGGCCGCGTTCTTCAACGCCAAGCGGCGGGCGCTGGAGCTGGATTTCCTGGTCTTCCTCGACGGTGACGCCGCCGCCCGCGATGCCGGGCGCTGGCCGGTGATCGCCGCCGCCGCCGCCGGCCGCCCGGCGACGGAGATCGACATCTTCCCGGCCGAAACCCTCGCGGCGCTGCCCGGCGGGCTGGCCGACCGCGCCCGGATCGACCTGATCGAGACCGAGGCCGCGGTGCCCACCGACCGGACGGTCGAGGACCGCGGCATGGTGGTGCACTCGGCCGCACCGGTGAACGTGGCGGGCCGGCCGGGGGTGCTGGTGGGCGGCATCCTGCTGAACCGCAACCTGCAGTTCATCGACACGATCAACGCGCTGGTCTACCTCAACGCCGTTACCGGCGGTGACCGCCAGGGCACCGCGACGCTGTTTCTCGACGATGTCCGGGTGTCGACCAACGTGCGGCTGTTCGAGGATGTCCGGGCGCTGGGCACGCGGGTTTCGGCCGCGGTGCGCGGCGCGGTGCTGGACGAGGGCCGCACCTGGCTCGACCGCGCCTTCGTCGTCAACGACTGGTACATTTCCGGCTACCTGCCGCTGACCGACAGTTTCGGCCGGCGCGTCGGCATGCTTTACGTCGGGTTCCTCGAAGCGCCGTTCACCGCGGTCAAGCGCGAGGCGATCCTGTGGATGTTCGGCGCCTTCACCGCGGTGCTGCTGTTGTCGGCGCCGGCCTTCCTGTGGCTGGCCAAGGGCATCTTCGCGCCGCTGGAGCGGATGACCGGCACGATGGACCGGGTCGCACGCGGCGACCTGTCGGCCCGCAACGGCGCGGTCGGCGCGCGCGACGAGATCGGGCAGGTGGCGGCGCATCTCGACGAACTGCTCGACCAGGTGCAGGACCGCGACCGCCGGCTGAGGGCCTGGGCGGACGAGCTGAACCGCCGCGTCGAGGAGCGCACGGCGGAACTGCGCGCCGCCAACGCCAAGCTGGAAGAGACCTTCAAGCAGCTGGTGATGAGCGAGAAGCTGGCCGCGATCGGCGAGATCACCGCCGGCGTGGCGCACGAGATCAACAATCCCGTCGCGGTGATCCAGGGCAATGTCGAGGTCATGCGCGAGGCGCTGGGCGAGGCCGGCGCGTCCGTCGAGACGGAACTGGCGCTGATCGAGCGGCAGGTCATGCGGATCGACGCGATCGTCGGAAAACTGCTCAAGTTCGCCCGCCCCAGCGAGTTTTCCGGCAGTGACGAAATTGTGGATTTGCAATCTCTGGTGACCGATTGCCTCGTGCTTGTCGAACACCTCTTGTCAAAAAACCACATCGAGGTGGAGGGCCACTTCGTTCCTGTCGATGCCGTGCGCATCGATCCCGGAGAACTGCAGCAGGTCGTGATCAACCTGATCGTCAACGCCGTGCAGGCGATGGGGCGGGACGGCCGGCTGGATCTTGCCCTCGCGCCGGAGTCGCGCGACGGGCGGGCCGGCGTGGTGCTGTCGGTTCGCGATACCGGCCCGGGCATCCCCGAGGACAGGATCGGCGCGGTCTTCGACCCGTTCTTCACCACCAAGACCGGCGAAGGCACCGGCCTTGGCCTTTCGATCTCGCAAACGCTGATCCAGCATGCCGGCGGCCTGATCACCGTGCGCAACC
>CAYUXM010000028.1:0-19475 GCA_964448765.1 uncultured Rhodobacterales bacterium | reverse complement strand
CCGAAATCTCGCCGCCGGAGATGATCGAGGCGCCGGCGAGGCCATCGGC
Source organism: uncultured Rhodobacterales bacterium (assembly GCA_964448765.1). Taxonomy (GTDB): domain Bacteria; phylum Pseudomonadota; class Alphaproteobacteria; order Rhodobacterales; family Rhodobacteraceae; genus JANSXY01. Next base: position 19,426 of record CAYUXM010000028.1, on the reverse strand, counting down.
ATTGGCCGCGAAGTAGACGTTGCCCCGGGCGATGATCTGGCCGCCGTACATCCTGAGATCCGAGGCCACGTCGACCCCGCCCTTGGTCACGATCTGCGCGCCGCCGTGTTCGGCGCAGTTGTCGTTCTTGCCCAGTTGCAGACCCGAGGGCGCGTTGATCGACTTCGTGGATGTATCCTCATTCACGATCACCACGTCGTTGAGTTCGACGCCCTGCGCGAAGGCCAGTTCGCAATCGGCGATCAGCACGACCTGGGTGAACACCGCGTCGTTCTGCAGCGTCACCTTCTTGCCCTGGTCGCAGGCCAGCCGGTAGACGTGCCCGGGCGACAGGTCGTTCATCGACAGCTTCGACCCGGAGACCCATTGCGCCGCCTTGCCCGCGTCCGAGATGTAGTCGGGCAGCTTGTCGGTATCGGCGGATTCCATGTCGGCGAGAATATCGTCGACGCGGCTCAGGACGCGGATGTCATAGAAATCCTCCGTCAGGGCCTCGCACAGCCCGTCGTTCGATTCGCAGGCCGAGGCCGGCGCATCGAGTTTCTCAAGCAGGGATTCGTCGCCGTAAAGTGGCATCGACACCACCGTGCCTTCCTCGAACGTGTTGTTCTGGTTGACCGAGACATGGGTGTTCGAATGCAGGCAAAAGCCGTTGTAGAAGGCGTTGTTGGACTGGATGTCGACGACGCCCTCGCCGGCGAAGCCCTCGCGCAGGCACACGGGATGGGCGGTTTCGACCACCGCGAGCGCGCCGATGTCCCAGGCCTCGAGGCCGACGAAGCCCAGCAGGAAGGTTCGCACCGGGTTCTGGCGGCCATGATCGCGCGAGGCCAGAACCTGCACGGCGGACACGTCGAAGATGCTTTCCGTGAAGCTGCGCGTCATCGGGTTCCAGTTGCCGTAGCGGATATCCTCGGCCCGGACGATCGAGTTCTCCGGCTCGACCTCGAGGATCTCGGCGGCGAGTTGCACCGCCTTCTGCCGGGCGCCGGCCTCGCCCTCGGTCTCGCGGTTGTAAAGCGCGGCGTGCGCGGCCGCGTCGGCGGCGATCTGCAACTGCGTGCGCACCTTGTAGGCGTTCGATACGTCGACCGTGATCCCGATCAGGACGAAGATCATCAGCACCAGGAAGATCGCCAGCGCCGTGATCCCGCCGTGTTCTGATTTTCCAAATCGTTTCAGCATGATGGCATCCTTCCTACAGTTCGGCGTAATGGTAGGATTCGACATTGATGGCGAGGTCGGCCCAGTCCGGGACGGCGCCGAGAACGACGATGTCGGCCACCGGAACCTGCACGCGCGTGCCGATGATCCCGTCGGTGACCGATGTGTCGACGACGATGTTGGCGGCGATGTCGGGAAGGAGCGCGGCAACCATCGCCTCGGCCTCCTCGACCGTTTCGATCCGGCCCACCGAATAGGCGCGGTTGACGTCCTGCACGACGCGCAGCACCCGGCTGTGGGCATGGAAGGTCATCGACACGTCGACGGCCAGCGCCAGCAGGAAGATGAACAGCGGCAGCCAGATCACCGCCTCGACCGTGGCGGCCCCGTCATCCTTTCGACGAAACCGCTTGAAGAACATGTTGCACTTAGAAGAAGACCGCATGGCACCACTCCTGTCCTTTTCGGCACCATGGCGCGCGCAATGTGATCGAATTGAGGCGGAATCCGGGAAAACCGGCAGCATCCGGAGCGCGAATGGAAAGGAAAGTCGCGCCACGTCAGGATGGTTTCCATGCCGGAACCTTCGCCTTCGGGTTGTTTCCGGGCGGCCCGCCGGCCGCGCCTTGACCCGCGTCAAGGCGGGTGGTGTGATCATCGGCTGCAATCGGTCAGAAGCGATCCGGGGAGGCGGCGATGAAGGTTCTGGTCGGCTATGCCAGCAGCGAGGGGCAGACGCGCAGGATCGCGCGGCATGTCGCCGATCGCCTCGCCGATGCTGGCGCGGCCGTCGAACTGGCCGGGCTGGCCGATGCCGAGGGGCTGGACCCGGCGCGCTTCGACCGGGTGATCCTGGCCGCCTCGGTCCATGTCGGTCACTACCAGCGCGCGCTGTCGGATTTCGCCGCCGCCCATGCGGAACGGCTGGCGGAACGGCCGACGCTGTTTCTTTCGGTCTCGCTCGCCGCCGCCGGCCACGAGTCGGACGACTGGCGGGCGCTCGACCGGATCGTCGACGATCTCGTGGCGGCAACCGGCTGGCAGCCGGGCAGGGTGTCGCAGGTGGCCGGGGCCTACAGGCCCTCGAAATACGATATCTTCCGCCGGTTCGTGATGCGCCGGATCCTTGCCGCGAAGGATCCCGATGCCGATCCCGACCTTGACCGGGAATATACCGACTGGGCCGCACTCGACGTGCTCGTCGATGGCTGGCTGGCCGCCCCGGCGGGCTGAGCGGCGGCCACGCCCGCAGTCGCGCGATCTGATCCATGTCAACGGCGCCGGGGCGCGCGCGCCGTTACGGTGATCGCGCGGATTGCGGCGCCCCTGCGGCGCGGGATTGCGAGGCATTTCATGAGCCGGTTCCTTCTGATTGCGATCATTGCCAATGTCGTGTGGATCAATGCCGCGACGGTCTTTCGCTACTTCCTTTTCGTGCGCCCGATGCTGCGCGAGGCACAGTCATCCCTGCCCGATGTCGCGGCCATGAGCCTGCCGGTGTTCCTTGGCTGGGGCGGCTGGATCCTGATACCTGTCCTGTCGGTCAGCCTTCTGTCCTGGTTCGTCATGCGGCAGCTCGGGGCCGGCCTCGTCATCGCGCTGATGTCGGGCACCGCCGTCTGGGCGATGATCCATGCCAGCCTGTGGACCGCGATGCACCTGATGCAGCTTGCGCCCGTGGCGCTGGTCACGATCGTGCTGCCGCTGACCTGGATCGAGATGGCCGTCGCGTCGCTGATCGTGCGCTGGGCGCTGGCGCGCGACGACGGCGACTGGGCCGGCTAGCGGATGCGGCGCGCCCCGATCACCGGTTTCGCGGCCCTTGCCTGCGCCTGCTGTCTGGCCGGGCCGGCCGCGACGACCGAAATACCCTACTGCATGCAGATGGCATTGCCCGTCGCGCGGGTCGAAAACCCACCCAGCCAGTATACCGATTTCTGCGCGCGGCAGGCCGGCGCCTGCATCCTGGGTGGCGATCCCGTGCTCGACTGGACGATCGAGTTGCACCGCGAGATCGAGGCCCTCAACGCCGCGGTCAATGCCGAGGTCGAGTTCATCGCGGACCCGGACAACAGCGGCCGCGAGGAGTGGTGGAGCTATCCCGAGGACGGCACCGGCGATTGCGAGGATTTCGCGCTGGAAAAGCGCCGGCGGCTGGTTGCCGCGGGGCTGCCCGGCGCGGCGCTGACCTGCGCCATCGCCTTCCACGAGGTGCAGCTTTTTCCGCATGCGGTGCTTCTGGTCGAAACCACCCGCGGCACCTGGGTGCTCGACAACCTCCATGACGAGCTGCTGTGCTGGGACGCGGTGCCCTATTTCTACACCCGCCGGGAAATGCCCGACGGGCGCTGGATGCGCTTCGTGCAGCCGTGAGGCTGCCGCCCGGTCAGGCCCTGAACGCCGCGTCCACCTCCACCCCGAGGCCCTGCACCAGCCCGTTGGTCTGCATCGCCATGCCGATCACCGCCAGCAGTTCGGCCTGCATCTCGGGCGTCATGCCCTTGGCGCGCGCGGCGGCGGTATGGGAGTGGATGCAATAGTCGCAGCCGTTCGCGGTGGAGACGGCGACATAGATCATCTCCTTGACCAGCGGATCGAGCGCGCCGGGGGCCATCACCACCTTCAGCCGATCCCAAAGCGCCCGCAGGCCGGCCGGATCGTGCGCCATCGCGCGCCAGAAGTTGTTGACGTAATCCGTGCCCCGCAGGGCACGGATTTCGGCGAAGACCTCGGCCGCCTCCGGCGCGAGGTCTTCGTCGGCCAGCAGTGGCACGGTTCCCATCAGACCAGGGCCGTGATGCGGGCCGGGCCGCCGGTGCCGCCGCGCACCTTCGGCGCGCCGACCATCAGCGTCGCGCCCGCCGGTGGCATCGCATCGAGCCCGGCGAGGCATTCGATCCCGTAGCGCCCGGCCGGCAGCCAGGCGTAATGGGTCGCGAAATCGGCCGAGGGCCCGTGATCGAGCGACAGCGTGTCCACCGCCATCGCCGCCGCGTTGGTTTCCTCCAGCAGCATCCGCGTGGCCTCGATGTGGAAGCCGGGGAAATGCAGCGACCCGCCGCGCGCGGCGTCGGCCCCGCGGAACGCGTCGCTGCCGACCTTGGCGGCCCAGCCGGAATTCATCGCGACACAGGCGCCGTCGGGGATCGGGCCATGCGCCCCGATCCAGTCCTTCAGGTCGTCCGGCGTGACCTGGGTGTCGCGATCCTCGGCCGCGCGGGCGCGAATGTCGATCACGCACAGCGGGCAGGCCAGGCTTTCGACCGGGATCTCGGCGACCGAGGCGCCATCGGCCGAGAAATGCAACGGCGCGTCGATATGGGTGCCGGTATGCTCGTTCACCGTCAGGACGTAGAGGTTGTAGCCGTTCTCGGCGAAGTCGAACTGCTTGTCATAGCTGATCCCCGGCACGCCGCCGAAGGTTGGAAACTCCTCGGACAGTTCGTGGGTCATGTCCACGACCTGCCGCGGCGCCTGCGCGAAGGCGCTTGTCGGTGCGGCGATACCGGCCATGCCGGCGCCGGCGGCCACCGCGGCCGTGCCGCGAAAGAAGTCGCGGCGCGACAGCATCCGCTCCTTCACCGAGTTCATCACGCAAATGTCGCACATTCTGGAACCTCCCGTGCTGGTCCGTTGACCTGCGCGTCCGGTCCCTGCCTGTCCTCGCCCCGGAACCCCGGCCCTTGGCGCAGCGTTGCCCTGCGCTTGGTCCGGCGAAACGTTCCGCGTGGAGCATAGCGCGCGATCCGCCCGCCCGTCAGCCGGTTTCTGATCGCGCGGCGCGACGGCCGGCGCGGGCTCAGTGCGGGTAGCCCAGATCGCGGATGATCGACCAGACCTCGCGGTTCAGCTCGGCCAGTTCTCCGATCACGTCGCGGATTTCCTGCATTGCGGCGGCGTCGAGGTCGGTGCTCTGGCCCATCCTGATCTCGTCCTTGCGGTCGGCGATCCGCATCAGGATGGTGCGGACATTGCCGCTGTCGGCATCGAAGGCGTAGAGCGAGTGATTGTAGCGGTTGCGCGGCGCCGACAGCCGCACCAGCGTCCGCGTCGCGGCGAGAATCCGGGTGCGATCCGCGGCGGGCGTCCGGTCGAGCTTGGCGAGGCGTTCCACCAGGTCGACGCGGGCGCGCATCGTGTTCAGGGTCAGGAAGATGATGACCGCGGTATCCTTGTCGGTCCGCGCGAGCCCGGCGATGATATGCACCAGCAGGCTTTCGGTGTTCGTCCAGGTGTAGTTCAGCCGCCCGATCAGCAGCAGCGCCTCGTCGAAGGTGGGGCCGGGGGCACGATCGGTCACGGGCCGCTCCGGCCATAACCGCCCGGCGGCCGGTTCGCATGGTACCATTGCGCCGCCTGGGTGCGGTTGTTCACGCCGATCTTCGAGATGATGTGGTGGACGTGCAGCTTCACCGTGTGTTCCGAGACGCCCAGTTCGCAGGCGATGGTCTTGTTGCGCCGACCCTCGGAGACCAGGCCCAGCACTTCGAGTTCGCGCTGCGTCAGCGCCGCCTTGACGGCCGGATCGGGCCGCGGCGGGCCGTTGCCGGCCTCGTCCGACCGTGCCCGCGCCGCGGTTCGGACCAGTTCGGCGGGAACCACGCATTCGCCGGTCAGCATGATCTGCAGCATCGACACGAACCCGGCCACCGGCGCCTTGAGCGGCACGAACATCAGCCCGTCGAACCGGCCGGCGCGCTGCTGCTGATCGAACAGGTCGCGCGCCAGCGCCGCGTCGCGATAGGCCAGCGCCAGCGGCGCGCCGGCGAACCGGTCGCGCAGCGCGTCGTAGCCGTGCCGGATAAACTCGGCATGGCCATCCTCGATCACGACCAGCCGCAACCGCGGCAGCGGCGTGTCGGTGGCCGCCGCGAATTCCTCCATGCGCGAGACGACGAGGCCGGCGAACTCGCCGCCGAGGCCGTGCAGGACGAAATCGGGGAATGCGAACCTGCTTCCGATGAACAGAAGCTGCGTGGCGTCGACTTCGGCGTCGAGGGGACTGATCACATCGATCACAGGCAAGGATGACCTTCCAATGGACAATGAAAACGCAAGCTGAAACCCATAGAAAAACGGCCGGGATACCTTCTGCACCCTGGCACACACCGTTGCAATAACATCCAGTGTAGTCCGATTCGGTAGGGTCGGACACCGGTCTTCGGCCTGGCGCGGCTGTTTTCCGTCACGGCCAACCCGCTTCGCGTCAAGCGGGACGCGGCGCAGGGCGGAATCCGGCCGATGCCGGCGGGCGGAGCCACCCCTCGCCGATCTAACCGGATGATCAGGTCAGTGGCCGGGATTGCCCCCGGAATATAATCCAAAGGTTTATCTCGCCTGAACGAACCTGCGGGGGCCGGCCGCGGGCGGAAAGGTCGGGTCGCGCAGATCCCTTCGGATGAGTGCCTTATCGAAAGATGACAGTCCTGAAGGGGGTTTGGCTGTTTGCGAGGCGCGAAATCCGCCTTCCCCGAAACCGGAAAGGAAGGCCGGCATCCCGGCGCCCGAATCGCGCCCCTGGCGTTAACCACGAAAAAAAACTAACCATAACAGCATCTTAACATGAATTAACGCTTCATTAACACTTCGTCTAGCTTTCGCCGGCGGTCCCGCAATGAGATTCTTGCGGTGTCGGCGATTTGCGCCGGCGATTGTGAACAAGTCTTTGTAGCCGGACCTGTGTGCCCTTTCTCGGCACGAACGACCGATGGTCTGGCGGGCGCGGACGCCATTGGCGAAGCCGCGCGGAAAGGAGGGGAGGCCGAGCGCAGATTGACTGCATCCGGTTAAGGCCGCCGTTCGGACAAGTCCAGCGACGCACCCGTCACCGGTTGCCCGATAACAAACGAAACAGACCCTGCCGAATGCTGCCTTTTAGATGAGTGGCGGCGAGGTCGGGTGCGTATTTTAGGGAAATCCGTTATGGATAAAGGACGTACGAACATTTTCTTCGATGACCTCGAAGTCGCCAATGCCGACATCGACGTCAATGCGGACGTGAATGTCCGCGAAGCGAACATCGAAGCCGACATCCAGGGCCAGGAACAGACCGCCGATGCCGACGCCGATGCCAAGGCGAAGGCCGAGGCCGACGCGCAGTCGGATGCGCGCGCCCGGAGCGACCAGGAGCAGGACCAGGGCCAGCTTCAGGCGCAGCAGCAGGGCCAGCAGCAGTCCAACACGAACGGCGGTGACGACAGCAACGACAACTCGAACTCGAGCGAGATCAACATCGACTTCGGCGAAGGCGAGTGGATCCCGCGCGACGACGACATGGTCGACGTCGACATGGACGACGGCGCCAGCATGGGCGACGTCTACGCCGCCGGCGGCGACGTCGATCCGGGTGACGACATCGACCTGTCGAACCTGCTCAACAACTCGCTGACCGGTGAAGGCCCGGCCTCGGCCGCGATCAACACCCAGACCGCCAACCTCGAGGACAACGACACCCTCAGCGACGTGAAGGTGAGCAACGAGGCGGCCTTCACCATGTCCGGTGACGCCAAGGGCGGCACGGCCACGTCCGCCGACGGCATCAACGCCGGCGGTTCGGGCGGCGACGGCGGCAGCAACGCCACGGCCAACGGCGACGACGGCAACGGCGGCACCGCGTTCGGTGGCTTCGCCACGGGCGGCGAAGCCGAGTCGGAAGGCGGCGACGCCGATGCCGAAGACGCCAACGGCGGCGACGCGGATGCGGGGTCGTTCGGTCTGGGCGTTGGCCTTGGCTCGTCGGAAACCGACAGCGACAGCGAAGGCGGTGACGGCGGCGAGTCCGATGCCGACAGCGATGCCGACACCGATACCGAGGCCGACAGCGACAACGACGGCACGGTCGGCGATGCCGGCGATGCCGGTGCGCTGGGCTTCGGCCTGGGCCTGACCGGCTCGGCCGCGGGTTCGGAAACCGGCAATGCCAATTCCGGCGATGCCGGCGCGCTGGCCGCTGGTCTCGGCGTCGGGCCGTCGGACTCGGAAGCCGAGGCGGAAGATGCCAACGGTGGCGACTCCGGCGCGCTCGGTGTCGGTCTGGCCGGCGCTGAAGCCGAAAGCGAAGCCGAAGGTGACAGCGGCGATGCCGGCGATGCCGGTGCGGTCGGTGTCGGCCTTGCCGGCGCGGAAGCCGACAGCGCCCCGGCTGACAGCGCGGCGGGTGCGGCCAATCTCGCGGGGGCCGGCACGATCGCGCCGCTCACCCTTGCGGCGGCCAATGCCGAGGATGCCGATGCCGACAGCGAGGCCGAAAGCGAGGCGGAAGCCGAAGCTGGCGGCCTGGGTCTGGCTGGCGCCGATGCCGGCAACAGCGGCTATGTCGACGGTGACGCGGGCAATGCCAACGGCACCGCCGACGGCGCCGGCACCGGCACCTCGACCGCCGGCACCGGCGGGTCCAACGACGCCGATCTCGACGTCACTGGCGATGGCACCGGCACCGGCAGCGTCGATGACACCGGCTCGGGCGAGGCCGGCAACGAGGCCGACTCGGATTCGGATGCCAGCACCGACGGCACGGTGACCACCGACGCCACCGGCGGCGCGGGCGGCCTGGCCGATGTCTTCGCCCGTCAGGACGTCGACGGAAGCTCGGACTCGATGGCCGAGGCGATCGCCGGCTTCGGCGGTTCGGGTTCGTCGGATGACGACGCGACCAACACCTCCAACGGCACCGGCAACGCGACCTCCGACATCGCCGGCACCGGCGCGGGTGGCACCAACAACGCCACCGGCGGCGCGGCTGCCGAGGCGACCGGCGGCGCGGGTCTGGTCGACACCGCGGTCGGCGCGGCGACCGGCGGCGACGGTGGCGACGCCACCAACGGCGGCGGCGGCGGCGGCGGCGCCGGCGGCACCTGGGGTTCGAACAACGGCGACGACGGCTACGTCACCGGCGAATCCTATGCCTCGGCGGACGCGGCGATCGACGTCACGGCGTTCAACCAGAGCATCGTGATGGGCGCCAACATCCTCGGCAACTCCGTCGACATGACGGTTGTCGGTGGCAACCTGAACTCGTCGGTCGTCGGCGACGATGACCTGACCTGATCGGAACCGATCAGTCGAAAGGGGGCCGGTCCGCCGGCCCCCTCACTTGCCCGGGGCCGGGGTAACGGCGGCCCGCAAGTTGTGTAGTTGAGAGGAGCAGGGGAAATGGCGCTGGATCGTACGACCGACGCGATTGCGCATTTCATCGGCGCTTTGCATCACGATATCGAGGCCGTGCGGATGCGCGACGGCTACGATGCCTTCCGCGCCGCCGAGCGCGAGGCCGACGAGGTCGCCGACCTGCCCAGCTTCAGCTTTACCGTCCGCGCGCCTTATGACCTGAAGGGGTTCGATCCGGGGCTGAAGGTTCCGGCCTGGCTGCTGCCGGCCGCCGCCGCGGAGACCGCGCCGCTGTTCCCGGACGGCATGTCCGGCCTCACGCCCCCCGAACCGCTCGCACTTCCGGGCCAGCCCCTGCCGGGCGCGCCCGGCGCGTCGCTGAGCGTGCCCCCGCCGATCCCGGAATGGGACATCCCGCTGCCGAACTCGATCGCGACGGTCACGGTTCAGCAGCTGGTGCTTTACGACAACGACGTGCTGAGCTTCGGCCTCGGCGCCCCGTTCCTGCCGCCCGAGGTGTTCGCCGCGCGGCTCGACGCGATGGTGGCGCAGGCCGAGGATCTGTCGCTCGATCTCGCGCTCGACCTCGCGTCGGGCGACCTGCCGACGGTGGACGGCGCCCGCGAACTGCTCGACAGCGCCGAGGCCGGCGCCGTTGCGGACGGGTCCGGGGCCAAGGTCGCCGTCCTGCGCGGCGAGGCGGCGCAGGGAACCTTCGTCGATGGCGAGGCCGCCGGGGACATGCCGGTGTTTCGCGACAATGCCCCCGCGGGCCTCTATCCCGACGAGGATGACGACGCCGAGGACGACGCGCCGAACCCCTGGGCCGTGCCGGACGGGCACCATCTCGGCACCGGCGGCAACCTGTCGATCAACGAGGCGGTGATCGCGACGAACTGGATCGACGCCGGGGTGATCGCCGTGGCCGGCGACTACATGCGGCTCGACGTCGTCAGCCAGGTCAACGTCGTGTCGGATCGCGACACGGGCGTGATCGGCGAACAGTCCGCCACCCGCGCGGTGAATGCCGCGAGGATTTCCGAGGAAACCGCCGCGCCGAAGGATGCGCCGGCCGAGACAGACGCCGGGGATCTGCAACTGCCGTCGTTCTGGCATACCGTCACCATCGAGGGTGACGTGGTGCTGAAGAACTACGTCGATCAGTACATCTTCGCCGCCGATCACGATTCCGCCGAGGTGGTGTTCACCGCCGCGGCCTCCGAGATCGTGATGGGCGGCAACATTCTGGCCAACATGGCGCAGATCTTCGAACTGGGCTTCCACTACGATCTGATCATCGTCGGCGGCAACATGATCAAGCTGAACATGATCGAACAGATCAACGTCCTGCTTGACGACGACACGATCGGCTGGGCCGGCGCACCGTTCGACGCGGTGGAGACCAGCGGGAACTACCTGCAGAACAGCGCCGAGATCATGGCCACCGGCATCGACACGATCGCCGAGATGACCAAGGAGTTCCGCGAGGATCTCAGGGACATGGCGAAGGGCCAGAAGAACATCTCGAAAGAGGTGGCCAAGGACGACCTGTTCGCCGGCAAGGAGATGCTCTCGGCGCTCTACATCACCGGCGACCTGATCGAGGAAAACGTCATCCGGCAGCAGAACGTCGTGGGCGATTCCGATCAGGTCTACCTGGCGATGCAGGAACTCGTCGCCGGCATGGACGACCAGATGACGGTCTCGACCGGGGCGAACGCGCTGCTCAACGCCGCCAAGATCGTCGATGTCGGGCTCGATTCGACGGTGATGGTGGAAGGCGAGGCCTATAGCGACGCGCTGATCCACCAGGCCGGGTTGATCGATACCGAGGCCGCACCGGCGGATGTGATGATGCCCGGGCTGGCGAACGAGGCGGTCGCCTTCCTCGCAAACGACATGATCGATCCCGCGACCGAGGATGACAGCATGGGGCCGGCGCCGACGACGTCGGATGGCGGCAGCTACGACGTGATGCAATCCGTCCTCGCCTGATGGGCCCGGTATCGGTTTTTCGCAGGAGCGCTTGATGAAGGACTATGGCGATCCCGGCGTGTCCGCCGAACACGGGCAGGCGGACTCGTTCGCGGCCAAGCTGGACCGTCTGGCGGAGGCCGACGGCGGCCTTCTTGCGCCGCCGTCCGACAGGCCGCAGGCGGGATTGAAGGTCGTGCCGCGCGATCTCGCGCCCGCCGCGCCCGGCCGCGCGACCGGGGCGAGCCCGAAGGCCGCGGCCGAGGACAAGGCCGGGCCGGTGGCGAAGGCGCAAGCGGCGATGCCGGCCGCCGTCTCTGGCGCGAAGCCCGCGGATGCCGCCGGCAAGCCCGCCGCCGCGGCCCCGGGCAGGGCCGAATCGGCACCGTCGCGACCGGACAGCCAGCAGGCGACGCCCTGGGCCCGGCCGGCCGGCACCCGCCCGCAAGGCCTGGCGGCAGCTGTCGGCAAGGCCGCCCCGGAGGCCATGGCGAAGACCGCCACGCCGGCGACCGCCCCGCAGGCCAGGCCGTCCGCGCCCGCCACGGCCGCGACCCGGGCGGCAGCGACGCCGGTCACGCCCGCCGCCGCGCCCGCCAAGGCGGAGACCCGCGCCCCGACGCCGTCGCCATCGACGGGGACCGGGACAGCAACCCAAGGCAAGCCGGCAACGGCCGCGCCCCGCCCCGAGGCGAAAGTGGCGATGCCCGCCGCCGGCGCGAAGCCGGCGGCACCGGCTGCCGCCCAACCGCAGCCCAAGCCGGCCGCGCCCGCCACGGCCGCGACCCGGCCCGCGGCGAAACCGCCGACGCCGGCAACCGGCGCAACGGTGGCGAAGGCCGAGCCGGCCGCCCCGAAGCCGGCGGCACCGGCCATCGCCGGACCGCAAGCCAAGCCGGCCGTACCCGCCGTGGCCGCGACCCGGCCCGAGGCGAAACCGCCGACGCCGGCAACCGGCGCAACGGTGGCGAAGGCCGAGCCGGCCGCCCCGAAGCCGGCGGCACCGGCCATCGCCGGACCGCAAGCCAAGCCGGCCGTACCCGCCGTGGCCGCGACCCGGCCCGAGGCGAAACCGCCGACGCCGGCAACCGGCGCAACGGTGGCGAAGGCCGAGCCGGCCGCCCCGAAGCCGGCGGCACCGGCCATCGCCGAAGCGCAAGCCAAGCCGGCCGCGCCCGCCGTGGCCGCGACCCGGCCCGAGGCGAAACCGGCGACGCCGGCAACCGGTGCCGATGCGGCGAAGGCCCAGCCGGCCGCCCCGAAGCCGGCGGCACCGGCCACCGCCGGACCGCAAGCCAGGCCGGCTGCGCCCGCCGTGGCCGCGACCCCGCCCGAGACGACGCCGGCAACCGGCGCCGCGGCGGCAAAGGCCGAGCCGGCCGACCCGAAGCCGGCGGCACCGTCCGCCACCGAACCGCAAGCCAAACCCGCCACACCCGCACCGGCCGCGACCCGGCCCGAGGCGAAACCGGCGACGCCGGCAACCGGCGCCGCGCCTGCGAAGGTCGAGCCGGCCGCCCCGAAGCCGGCGGCTCCGGCCGCGTCCGGGACCGACACCCCGGCCAAGCCGGCCGCGGCCGCCAATGTCGCGACCGGGCCCGAGGCGAAGCCGGCGACCATCGCGCCGGCGGACAAGGCGCAGCCGGCCGCCGCGACGGAACGGCAGGCCGCGACCGCCGGCGACGCGACCGTCAAGCCGGCCGCCGCGACGGAGACGGAAGAGGCCACCAAGCGCGCCGCGCCGGATCAGCCCGGGCCCACGGCCGGACCGGACGCGGCCGCGCCCGGCAAGGTGACGGAGGCCGAGGAAGACCGCGGGCCCGACCCCTCCGGCCGCTTCGCCGGCAAGGCGGAGGTGCCGGAGGGCAAGTCGCGCCCGGTCACCATCGACGCGCCGATCGAGGGATCGACCGGCCCGGTCCTGCGCAAGGCGGATCCGCAGGCGGGCCCGAAGGACAAGGCGACATTCCACAAGCGGCTGGGGCCCGAGGATTTCGCCGGCCAGCTCAAGCAGGGGCTCGCCGCGGTGCGCCGCAACCTGCTTTTGGTCTTCACGCTGACCTGCGCGACGAACTTCCTCGTCCTCGCGATCCCGATCTACCTGTTCCAGATCTCCGACCGGGTGCTCACCAGCCGCTCGGTCGACACGCTGATCATGCTGACGGTGGTGATCGTCGGCGCGGTGGTGCTGCAATCGATCCTCGACGCGGTGCGCCGCTTCATGCTGATGCGCACCGCGGTCGAGGTCGCCGCCCGGCTCGGCGCGTCGATCCTCAGCGCGGCGGCGCATTCCTCGCTCAATGGCTCCGGGCGCGAATACCAGACGCTGGGAGACTTGCAGCAGCTGCGCAGCTTCCTCGTCTCGGGCACGCTGATCTCGTTCCTCGACGTGCCCTTCGCGCCGCTGTTCATGCTGGTGATCTTCCTGATCCATCCCGACATCGGGATGATCGTGATGGTCACCGCGGTCGTGCTGTTCGTGATCGCGCTGATCAACCAGCGGATGACGGCGCAACCCTTCGCGGACGCGACGGCCGCGCAGTCGCGCGCCAACCTTCACCTCGATTCGATGGCGCGCAACAGCCAGGTGATCAACGCGATGGCGATGATCCCCGAGGCGGTGTCGATCTGGGGCCGTGACACCGCCGCCTCGCTGACCGCGCAGGTCCGCGCGCAGGATCGCAACATCATTTCCGCCGCCGTGTCGCGCGGGATCCGGCTTCTGACCCAGGTGGGCATGCTGGGCTGGGGCGCATACCTGGCCCTTCAGGGCGAGATGACCGGCGGCATGGTGATCGCCGCCTCGATCATCGCGGGCCGCGCGTTGGCGCCGATCGAGGGCGCGATCGAGGGCTGGCACGCGTTCCTTCTCAGCCGCGCCGCCTATGGCCGGATCGTGCGGCTCCTGACCGGGTCGCGGCTGCAGTTCGAACGGCTGCGCCTGCCGCGGCCCGAGGGCCGGCTGGACGTGGAGCGGCTGCTCTACGTGCCCGGCGGCACCAAGCAGGTGATCCTGAACGGCATCAGCTTCTCGCTCAAGCCGGGCGAGACGCTGGCGGTGATCGGCAATTCCGGCGCCGGCAAGACGACGCTGGGCAAGATGCTGGTAGGCTCGATCCTGCCGACCTCGGGCAATGTCCGGCTTGACCTGATGGACCTGCGCAACTGGGATCCGCGGCAGCTGGGCGAGAATGTCGGCTACCTGCCGCAGGACGTGCAGCTGTTCCCCGGCACGATCAAGCAGAACATCGGCCGGATGCGCGCCGACGCGACCGACGAACAGATCCACGACGCCGCGGTGCTGGCCGATGTGCACGACATGATCGCGCAGCTTCCGCAGGGCTACGAGACGATGGTCGCCGCCGACGGAGCGCCGCTCTCGGGCGGGCAGAAGCAAAGGATCGCGCTGGCCCGCGCGTTCTTCGGTACCCCCCGTTTCGTGGTGCTGGACGAACCGAATTCCAACCTCGACGTGGCGGGCGACAAGGCGCTGGCGCGGGCGATCGAACATGCCCGCGACAGCGGGATCACCACCATCGTGATCACGCAAAAGCCCGCGCTGCTCAGCGTCGTGGACAAGATCATGCTGCTCAACAACGGCAATGTCGCGCTGTTCGGGCAGCGCGACCAGGTGCTGGCCAAGCTCAACGGCGGCAATACGCCGGCACCGGCCGGGCAGGTGGCACAGGCTCCGGCGGCGAGGGCGATCAATGGCTGACATGACCAATCTCACCGGCGAAACGGACTGGTATTCCGGGGTTCCGCGCTCGATCACCCGGCACGCGGTGTTCGGCCTGACGCTGATGCTTGTCGCTTTCGGCGGCTTCGGCCTGTGGGCCCTGCGGGCGCCCTTGGCCGCCGCGGTCATCGCCCAGGGCAGTTTCGTGGCCACCGGGCAGAACAAGATCGTGCAGCACCTCGAAGGCGGGATCATCTCGGATATCCTCGTGACAGAGGGTGCGGCGGTCGCCGAGGGCGAGACGATCCTGCGGCTGGACGAGACGCTGGCCGAGGCCAGCAAGCGCGAGCTTCTGGTCCGTCGCCACCGGCTGGAGGCGACGGAAGCGCGGCTGCTGGCCCAGAACAACCAAATGGACGAGCTGGTGTTCCCGGCCGCGCTGCGCGCGCTTGACGACGATCCCGAGATCGCGTCGATCCTCGATGGCCAGCGCCTGGCCTTCGACGTGGCGCAGTCGGGCTTTGCCAGCGATATCGCGCTGATCGAGCGCAACATCGACGCGATCGACGCGCGCCGGATCGGCTATGAACAGCAACTCGCCTCGGTCCAAAGCCAGCTTGGGATCATCGAGGAGGAGCTTGCGGCGAAGGACGATCTTCTCGCCGAAGGGCTGAGCCTGCGCGACGAGGTCTCCGCGCTCCGGCGCTCGATGCTGGACGCCGGCGGCCAGATCGCCCGGCTTGAGGCCGAGATCGCCGAGATCGACAAGATGCGGCTGAAGTTCGAAACCCAGATCCAGAAAACCCGCGACGAATACGGCCGCGCCACCCTGGCCGAATTGCAGGCGATCCAGGCCGAACTGGAAAGCGTGCGCGAACAGGTGCGCCGGGCCGAGAACGTGCTGTTGCGCACCGAGGTGCATGCCCCGGTCTCGGGCATCGTCGTGCGGCTTTACTACCATACCGCCGGCGGGGTCATCGAAACCGGCCGGCCGATCGCCGAGATCCTGCCCGACGACGCGCCGCTGATCATCGAGACGCTGGTGCCGCGCAGCGATATCGACAACGTGCAGGTCGGCCAGCTGGCGACGGTGCGCCTGACCGGGCTGAACCAGCGCACCACGCCGATCCTGGAAGGGTCGGTGGATTACGTCTCGGCCGATGCCGTGACCTCGGGCGAACAGGCCTATTCGCGCGAGGTCTATGTCGTGCGCGTGACCCTGACGGGCGAGGAACTGGCCCGCGTGTCCGGCTTCTCGCCCAAGCCCGGCATGCCGGTCGAGATCATGATCAAGACCGAGGAACGGACCTTCGCGCAATACATCGCCAAGCCGATCATCGACAGCATGGCGCGGGCCTTCCGCGAACAGTAGCGCCGGGCCCCCGGCCGTCAGGCCAGAAGACCGGGCCTGAGGATCATCACCGCGCCGAGCGCCAGCAGCACGGCGCCGCCGACGAGATGCGACACCCTTGCGAAGCGGCCGGTGGTGGCGACGGCGCGCAGGCTGACCATCGCGACGACGAACAGGAGCGTGTCGTCGAGCAGGAAGATCGCGATGTAAAGCATCAGGAAGCCGTAATAGGCCGGGCCGGGCAGGTCGTGCATCGCCAGCGCCTGGGTGTAGATCGCCGGCAGCCCGGCCGAACAGGCCAGTTCCACGAGGTTCACCGCGACGGCCAGCGCCGCGATGCCCACGGCGGCGAGCGCAAGGTTCGGCTGTTCGACCATCGCGCGCAGCGATTGCGACACCGACCGCCGACGCGCGCCCGCGGTGATCCGGCACACGCCCTCGGGGTTTGTCCGGTATTCGTGCAGGTAGTAGAGCCCCGCGGCGACGGCCAGGGCCCCGATCGCGATCCGGATCCAGCCCACCGCGCCCAGCCACAGCACGACGTTGAGCCAGGCGGCCATGACGGCGAAGTACATCGCCCCGGTCATCGCCAGGAACACGCCGCCGAGAACCCACATCCGCCGCGTCTCCTGCGTGCCCAGCAGCAGCCCGATCAGCAGCGCCAGCACCCAAAGCGCGCAGGGGTTGAACCCGTCCACCGCCGCCAGCACCAGCGTCAGAAGCGGCAGCGACAGCATGCCGGTTTCCACCGCGCCGATCCCGGGCAGGGTGATCTGGCCGGGCAGCGGGCCCTGCGCGCCGTCCGCCGTTGCCGCCGCGACCGGGGCCGCGCCGGCCAGAATCGGCCCGACGACATCGACGCAGGGCACCTCGCGGCAGCGGGCGATCATCTCGCGGTAGCGCGCCTCGGTTATTCCGCTCCGGGCGAAGCCGATGGCATGGTCGCCGCCGACCACGACCAAGGGCACCGCCGCGCGGTCGATGCCGAGCCGGTCGAGCGTGGCGTCGAACACGGCGTCCTGATGCTCCGAGGCGCCCAACTCGATCTCGACGATCTGGACATCCGGGGATTGCCCGGCGATCTCCGCCAGCGCGGCCTTGGCGCGGCTGCAATGCGGGCAGCCCTCCTGCCAGAAGACGAAGACCGGGATTTCCGCGGCCCGCGCCGGGCCGGCGGACGCGGCCAGGCAGGCCAGAACCGCGGCGAGAACCGCCCAGAGCCAAAGACGAAACGATGCCCCTTGCGCCAGCATGGCCGGATCGTAGGCACGGCCCGGCCCGCCGCCTTGATCCCGGTCAAGCCCTCAGTGCGCCGGCCGCTCCGCCCAGCCCGCGAAGATCTTCTCGAGGTAGACGACGGCGTAGTAGAGAACGATGCCCAGCGCCGCGAGCGCGATCAGCACGGCGAACATCAGCGGATAGTCGCCGTTGGTCTCGCCGGACTTGAACAGCGCGCCAAGCCCCCGGCCATGCGGCGAGACGATTTCCACCAGGTTGGTGCCGATGAAGGCCAGCGTGACGGACACCTTCAGCGCCCCGAAGAATTCCGGCAAGGTCTTGGGCAGGGCGATCTTCCAGAAGATCGTCACCCGGCTGGCGCCGAGCGAGCGCAGGATGTCGCGGTATTCCGGCTCCAGCGTCGACAGGCCGATGCCCACCGAAACGGCGATCGGGAAGAACGAGATCAGGAACGCCATCAGCACCGTGTTGAAATCGTGCTGGCCGATGAAGATCAGCGCGATGACCGGCACCAGCGTCGCCTTCGGGATCGCGTTGAACCCCACCAGAAGCGGGTAGAGCGCGTCGCGCGCGATCCTTGAAAACCCCATCGCCATGCCCAAGAGCGTGCCGACGATCACCGCGATTCCCAGCCCGGCGACGGTGCGCCACAAGGTCTGCCACGACATTTCGAGGAACAGCTCGCGAAACTTCCAGAACGCCGGCGGCAGGTCCGACGGCGAGGCCATCTTGTAGTTCGGCCAGTCGTTCGCCCAGACGATGAATTCCCAGAACGCGAGGAACAGCAGGATCGCGGCCACCGGCACCGCGGCGGATTTCAGCCCCTTCATGCGGCATCCTCCGTCGCGTCCTGCCGGCCCTGCGCGATCTTGATCTGGTCGCGCAGCAGGTGAAGCATGTCGGTGCACTCGGGCGTGTAGAGCCCGTCCAGTTCGCGCGGGCCGGGATAGGCCACGTCGAGCACGTATTGCGTGGTCGCCGGCCGGCCCGACAGCACGATCACCTGGTCGCCCAGGAAGACAGACTCGCGCAGGTCATGGGTGATCAGCACGCAGGTGAAGGGCTCCTGCCGGCGCAGGGCGTGCATCGTCATCCACAGGTCTTCGCGGGTGAAGGCATCCAGCGCGCCGAAGGGTTCGTCCATGATCAGCACTTCGGGCTTGTGCACGATCGCGCGGCACAGCGAGGCGCGCTGCCGCATCCCGCCCGACAGTTCCGAGGGGCGCTTGTGCTCGAACCCTTCCAGCCCGACGAGGGCGAGCAGTTCCGCCGCGCGGGCCTCCTTCTGCGCCTTCGGCATCGTCGGCGCGACGATCTCCAGCGGCAGGATGACGTTTTGCAGGATCGTGCGCCATTCCAGCATGACCGGGTTCTGGAACGCCATGCCGACGGTCTTCTTCGGCCCCTTCACAAGTTCGCCGTGCAGCCAGACCTCGCCGCGGTCGGGCTTCATCAGCCCGGCGATCAGCCGGGTCAGGGTGGACTTGCCGCAGCCCGACGGGCCGACGACCGCGCAGAACTCGCCCTCGGGCACCGCGACGTCGAGGTTATCCAGCACCGGCAGCGGGCCATGCGCGGTTCTGTAGGCGTGGGTCACGCCCTTGATCTCGATGAGATTGGTCATGGCTGTCCTGGCGTCTGAAGGCGCCGGCCCCGGCATTGCCGGGGCCGGGCCGGCATCACTGCAGCATCCGGGCGTCGGCCGCGGGCAGGAAGCTCGCGTCGAAATAGAGGCCCGCGTCGGGCTCCGCCTGGAATTCGTAGACCGATCTGGTCTGCTCGATCGCGGTGGCCATGCGGCCCGCGTCGATCCCGCCGATGCCGTTTGCCTTGACGTAGTCGGTCAGCACGTTGGCGTCGATCGCCATCTGCAGCCGCTCGGTCTCCAGCGCCGGATCGGCGGCCGGGTTGCG
>CAYUXM010000027.1:0-19531 GCA_964448765.1 uncultured Rhodobacterales bacterium | reverse complement strand
GTTCGTCGGCATAGGCGGCCACCGGCATCAGTTCCAGCGCGGTGATCCCCAGCCGCCGGTAATGCGCCAGCATCGCCGGGGCGACAAGGCCGGCCAGCCGGCCGCGCAGCGCCGGCGGCACATCGGGGTGGCGCAGCGTCAGGCCGCGCGGATGCGCCTCGTAGATCACCGTGTCCGACCAGCGGGTTGCCGGGCGCTCGTCATCCTGCCAGTCGAACCCGTCGGGCCCGGTGACGACAGCTTTCGGAACCAAAGCGGCGGTATCGCGCCCGTCCGGCGCGGCCCCCGGCGGGCCGGGATAGAGCGCCGGGCCATGGCCGATCTCACCCGACCAGGCCCGCGCCCAGGGATCGATCAGGAGCTTGGCGGGATCGAAGCGGTGCCCGGCCCCGGGCGCCCATGGGCCATGCACGCGGTAGCCGTACTGCAGCCCCGGCCCGCCGCCGGCCAGCTCGCCGAACCACAGGTCGCCCTCGCGGCCGGGCAGGTCCGCGCGAAGGATTTCCCGGCCGTCTCCGGGATCGAACAGGCACAGTTCCACCCGCGTGGCATGCGCCGAGGGCAGGACGAAGCGCAGCCCGTCACGCAGGATCGTCACCCCCGGCGCACCGGGGCGGCCCTCGCGCATCCGCAGGCTCATGCCAGAAGCTGCGCGTAAAGCGCCGCATAGGCCGCCGCCGGCCGGTCCCAGCCGAAATCGGCCTTCATCCCGCGCGCCCGGATCACCGCCCATTGCCGGCGGTCGGCATGAAGCCGGACGAGCCGGCGCAGCGCCTGGTCAAGGCCGAGCGGATCGACCGGGCGGAACACGATGCCGGTCGCCGCGCCGGCGATCAGCGCCGCGGGGCTCGCGTCGATCACCGTGTCGGCCAGCCCGCCGGTGCCGGCCACCACCGGCACCGCGCCGTAGCGCAGCCCGTACATCTGCGTCAGCCCGCAGGGTTCGAAGCGCGACGGCACCAGCACGGCGTCGCCGCCGGCGAACATCCGGTGGCTCAGCGCCTCGTCATAGCCGATCCGCACCGCGACGCGGCCGGGATGGCGCGCCGCGGCGTCTTGCAGCGCGGCCTCCAGCTCGCGGTCGCCCGAGCCCAGCACCGCCAGCCCGCCGCCGGCCTCGACGAAGGGGCCGAGCGCGGCGGGGATCAGGTCGATCCCCTTTTGCCAGGTCAGCCGGCTGACCAGGATCGCCAGCGGACCGGGAACCTCGTCCAACCCGAATTCCTCGATCAACGCCAATCGGTTGCGCGCCTTTCCTTGCAGCTTGCGCGCGGTATAGGGATGAACGTCGGGATCGGTTTCGGGGTTCCACAGCGCGGTGTCGACGCCGTTCAGGATGCCGTGCATCACCCCGGCGCGCCGGGCGATCACGCCCTCCAGCCCCATGCCGTATTCCGGCCGCATCAGTTCGGCCGCGTAGGTCGGGCTCACGGTGCTGATCGCATCCGCCGTCACCAGCCCGGCCTTCAGCGCCGACAGCTGGCCCCAGTATTCCAGCCCCTCGGGGTGGAAGGCCTCCGCCGGCAGGCGCAGGGCGGCCAGCTTGGGCGCCGGGGCCAGGCCCTGGAAGGCGATGTTGTGGATCGTGAAGAGGCTGCGCACCGGTGTGTCCGGCCCGTAGCGCAGATAGGCCGGGGCCAGCCCCGCCTGCCAGTCATGGGCATGCAGGATGTCGGGCCGCCAGCCATCGGCGGTTCCGTCGCGCGCCAGCGCCGCCGCGGCCCAGCTGAGCGCGGCGAAGCGTTCGGCATTGTCGGCATGGTCGCCCGCCGGGCCGGCATAGGGGCCGCCGGGCCGGTCATAAAGATGCGGCGCGTCCAGCAGCAGCAGGTCGAGCCCCGCGGCCCGGCCCGCCAGCACCCGGCCCGGCCCGCCGAACAGATCGGCCTCGGCCCAGACCTCGGCGGCCGCGTCAAGCCGCGCGGCCAGCCCCGGATAGGCCGGCAGCAGCACCCGCATCCGCCAGCCCTGCCCGGCCAGCGCCGCGGGCAACGCCGCGACGACATCGGCCAGCCCGCCGGTCTTGATCAGCCCCAGGCATTCCGAGGCGACGGACAGAACCCGCCCGGCCATCGCCTAGCCCAGCGCCGCGGCCCGCGCCGCGATCATCTTGCGGGTGATCAGCGCGATTCCACCCTCGGTGCGGCGAAACCAGCGCGCGTCCTCTTCCGGGTCTTCACCCACCACCAGCCCCTCGGGGATCTCCACGCCGCGATCGATCACGCAGTTCTTCAGCCGGGCGCGGCGGTTGACGGTGACATAGGGCAGCGCCACGACGTGATCGAGGGTCGAGAAGGAATGGGTGCGGCAGCCGGTGAACAGAAGCGTGTTGCGCACCTCGGAGCCCGAGACGATGCAATCCCCCGAGACAAGCGACGACACGGCAGAGCCGCGCCGCCCGTCCTCGTCATGGATGAACTTGGCCGGTGGCACGATCTCGGCATAGGTCCAGATCGGCCAGGCGTTGTCATAGAGGTCGAGCTTGGGGACGAAATCCGTTAGGTCGATATTGGCCTGCCAGAACGCGTCCAGCGTGCCGACATCGCGCCAGTAGGGTTCGGTTTCCAGCCCCGAGGTGATGCAGGATTCGGAGAACCGGTGCGCCATCGCCTTGCCGCTCTTCACGATCTCGGGGATCAGGTCGTTGCCGAAATCGTGGCTGGAATTCGGATCGGCGGCATCGCGGATCAAGAGGTCGCGCAGGAACGCCCAGTCGAAGACATAGATCCCCATCGAGGCCAGCGCGTGATCGGGATCGCCGGGAATGCCGGGCGGATCGGCGGGCTTTTCGAGGAAACCGGTGATCCGGCCGCCGGCCTCCACCGCCATCACCCCGAAGGCCTGCGCCTCGGCGCGCGGCACGGTCAGGCAGCCGATCGTCACGTCCGCGCCGGTATCGACATGCTGGCGCAGCATGATCTCGTAATCCATCTTGTAGACGTGATCGCCGGCGAGGATCACGACATAGCGGATGTCGTAGCTGTCGACGATGTCGATGTTCTGCATCACCGCGTCGGCGGTGCCGAGATACCACTTGTTTTCGCTCACCCGCTGGCTGGCGGGCAGGATGTCGAGATACTCGTTGCGCTCGGCGCGAAAGAAGTTCCAGCCGCGCTGGCAGTGCCGGATCAGCGAATGCGCCTTGTACTGGGTGGCGATCGCCATCTTGCGGATGCCGGAATTGACCGCGTTCGACAGGGCGAAATCGATGATCCGGGTCTTGCCGCCGAAATAGACGGCCGGTTTCGCGCGGGTGTCGGTGAGTTCCTTCAGCCGGCTGCCGCGTCCGCCTGCCAGCACGAAGGCCATCGCCTGCGACGACAGCCGCGTGATCGGTCTGGGTTTCATTCCGCCTCCCCCGCCGGGCCGGCCGCCCCGGCGTGTTCGAACATCACCACCGAAAGTGGCGGCAGCATGACAGCGGCCGAGTGCGCCTGCCCGTGCCAGCCCCGCGCCTCGGTCTCGATCCCGCCAAGGTTGCCGCGGTCGCCGCCGCCGTAGACCGCCGCATCGGTGTTCAGCACCTCGCGCCAGCGCCCCGGCGCGGGAAACCCGATCCGGTAGTCGGGCCGGGGCACCGGCGTGAAATTCGCGGCCACGACAACCGGCGCGTCGCCCGCATCGCCCAACCGCATCCAGGCGAAGACCGAGCGTTCGGCATCGTCCGGCTCCAGCCAGCGGAAGCCCTCGGCCCGCGCGTCGCCCCGGTGCAGCGCCGGCAGGCGGCGGTAAAGCCGGTTGAGATCGCGCACCAGCGCCTGCACCCCGGCATGGGCGGGCTCGCGCAGAAGATGCCAATCAAGGCTGCCGTCATGGCTCCATTCCCGGCCCTGGCCCCATTCCTGGCCCATGAACAGCAGCTTCTTGCCCGGATGGCCCCACATGAAGCCCAGGTAGGCGCGCAGGTTGGCGAATCGCTGCCACGCCGTGCCGGGCATCTTCGACAGCAGCGATCCCTTGCCATGCACCACCTCGTCATGGCTGATCGGCAGGATGAAGTTCTCGGTCCCGGCATAGGTGATGCCGAAGGTCATCTGGTTGTGGTGATAGCGGCGGTGGATCGGGTCGCGGCGGATGTAGTCGAGCGTGTCGTTCATCCAGCCCATGTTCCACTTGTAGCCGAAGCCGAGGCCGCCGGCATGGGCGGGCCGCGTCACGCCGGGAAAGGCGGTGCTTTCCTCCGCCGCTGTCAGGATTCCGGGGCAGTCGCCATAGGCGAGGATGTTCATCCGCTTGAGGAAATCGATCGCCTCGTAATTCTCGCGCCCGCCGTGGACATTGGGCACCCAGTCGCCGGCCGGGCGCGAATAGTCGCGGTAGAGCATCGAGGCCACGGCATCCACGCGCAGCCCGTCGAGATGGTAGTCGCGCAGCCAGTAGAGCGCGCTGGCGATCAGGTAATTCGCCACCTCGCGCCGTCCGTAGTTGTAGATCAGCGTGTTCCAGTCGCGATGCATGCCTTCGCGCGGGTCGGCATGTTCGTAAAGCGCGGTGCCGTCGAACCGCGCGAGCCCGTGCGCATCCGTGGGGAAATGGCCCGGCACCCAGTCGAGGATCACGCCCAGCCCGGCGCGATGCGCGGCGTCTACGAAGGCGGCGAATTCCTGTGGCGTGCCGTGCCGGATCGTCGGCGCGAACAGCCCGATCGGCTGGTAGCCCCAGGAACCGTCGAACGGGTATTCGGTGATCGGCAGCAGTTCGAGATGGGTGAAGCCCATGTCGGCGGCATAGGGCACGAGATCGCGCGCGAGTTCGGCGTAGGACAGGTAGCGCCCGCCCTCTTCCGGCACCCGCCGCCACGATCCCAGATGCACCTCGTAGATCGAGACCGGCGCGGTCACGTCGCCGCGCCCGGCCCGTTCGGCCATCCAGCCGGAATCGTCCCAGCCGTCCCAGCCCGGATGCCGCACGACCGAGGCGGTGGCCGGCGGATGCTCGGCGCCGAAGCCGACGGGATCGGCGCGCAGCGGCCCGACATGGCCGTCCGCGCCGAGGATCTCGTACTTGTAGGCCGCGCCTTCGGCCACGCCGGGCAGAAAGATTTCCCACACCCCGGTGGCCCCGCGCCGCCGCATCGGGTGAACCAGCCCGTTCCAGTGGTTGAACTCGCCCACCACCGAGACGCGCCGGGCGTTCGGGGCCCAGACCGCGAAATGCACCCCCGCCGCGCCCTCGTGCGTGACCGGATGGGCGCCGAGCGCCTGCCACAGCCGGCGGTGCGTGCCCTCGCCCAGCAGGTATTCGTCGATCTCGCCCAGCACCGGGCCGAAGCGATAGGGATCGTCCCAGTCCCAGCTCTCGCCGCCCTGCCCCTCCGCCCGCAACCGGTAGGCTCCAAGGCCGGGCAGCGGGCCGACGAACAGATCCTCCGCCACCGGATGACGGATCATCGCGGCCGGGTCGCGCCCCTCGGCCAGCACCCAGGCCCGCGCCGCGCCGGGGATCAGCGCCGCGACGCAGCCGCGCCGGTCGCGCAGATGCGGGCCGAGATGGGCGAACGGG
Organism: uncultured Rhodobacterales bacterium; assembly: GCA_964448765.1. Lineage (GTDB taxonomy): Bacteria > Pseudomonadota > Alphaproteobacteria > Rhodobacterales > Rhodobacteraceae > JANSXY01. The sequence continues at coordinate 14,029 of CAYUXM010000027.1, read as the reverse complement.
TCGCCCGCCCGGCCCTCGGCCAGCGCGCGTGCCGTCGCCGGTTCGATCGTCTCGGCGAGGCTTGGCGTTGGCATCCGCTACTCCGCTTCCGTGGGCCCCGGGATCGCCGGCGCGATGCCCCAGATATCCGCCATGTAACCACGGATCGCGCGATCTGACGAAAAGAATCCCATTCGCGCAGTGTTCAGCGCGGCGCGGCGCATCCAGTCGGCCGGGTCGCGGAACATCGCGTCGACCTCGGCCTGCGCGCCCGCATAGGCGTCGAAATCGGAGGCGACGAGGAAATAGTCCGAATGCCAGATGTTGTGGACCAGCCCGTGGTAGCGGCCCGGTTCGTCCGGGCTGAACCGGCCCTCGGCGATCATCTGCAACACGTCCTGCAAGGGCTGGCTTTGCTCGATCGCGTCGCGGGCGTGACGGGGATTCTCGCGCCGCCTGGCGACCTCGGGCGCGGTCAGGCCGAACAGGAAGAAGTTCTCGGCCCCCACCCGCTCGCGGATTTCCACGTTCGCGCCGTCGAGCGTGCCGATCGTCAGCGCGCCGTTGAGGGCGAATTTCATGTTGCCGGTGCCCGAGGCCTCTTTCCCGGCGGTGGAAATCTGTTCCGACAGGTCGGCCGCCGGGATCACACGTTCGGCCATGGTGACGTTGTAGTTCGGCGGGTAGACCACGCGCAGAAGGTCGCGCGTCACCGGGTCGGCGTTGATCACCGTGCCGACATCGTTGATCAGCCGCACGATTTCCTTGGCGACATGGTAGCCCGGCGCGGCCTTGCCGCCGAAGATCTTCACCCGTGGCACCCAGTCGCCCGACGGGTGCTGCCGGATCGCGTGCCACTGTGCCACGGTCTGCAGGATGTTCATCAGCTGACGCTTGTATTCGTGGATGCGCTTGACCTGCACGTCGAAGATCGCGTCGGGGTCGAGCGGCGCGAAGCCCTGCGCCTCCAGCCAGTGCGACAGGCGGATCTTGTTGTCGCGCTTGGCCGCCGCGAAGCGTTCGACGAAGCCGGGATCGGAGAGATGGGGTTCGATCTGCGCCAGCCGGTCGGCCTCGGCCTCCCAGCCCGGGCCGATCGTGTCGGTGATCAGCCCCGACAGCGCCGGGTTCGCCAGCCGCAGCCAGCGCCGCGGCGTCACCCCGTTGGTCTGGTTGACGATCCGGCCGGGATGCAGCGCGTTGAGTTCGGGAAACAGGTTCTGCTTCACAAGGTCGGTATGCAGCGCCGAGACGCCGTTGACCCGGTGCGACATGACGAAGGCCAGATCGCCCATCCGCACCTCGTGATGCTTGACGATGCCGACCCAGTGCGGCCGCGCCGGCCAGGTGCGGCGGTGCCAGCTGTCGATCCGCTCGATGATCTGCATGTGACGCGGCAGCACGGTGCCCATCAGGTAGGTCGCCCAGCGTTCCAGCGCCTCGGGCAGCAGCGTGTGGTTGGTATAGGCCAGCACCTTGCGGGCAATCTCCAGCGCCTCGAAGAATTCCATCCCGTGCTCGTCGACCAGAAGCCGGATCAGTTCCGGCCCGGCCAGCGCCGGATGCGTGTCGTTCATCTGGATCGCGACGAGGCCGGGCAGCGCGCGCAGATCGTCGTGGCGTTCGCGGAACCGGCGCAGGATGTCCTGCAGCGCGGCCGAGGTCAGGAAGTATTCCTGCTTGAGCCGCAACTCCTTGCCCGAAAAGGTCGTGTCGTCGGGGTAGAGCACCCGGCTGATCGTGCGCGCCAGCGCCTCGGGTTCGGCCGCCGCCGCGTAGTCGCCGCGGTTGAACCGCGCGAGATCGAACCGGTCGGTGGCCTTCGCCGACCACAGCCGCAGCGTGTTCGCCCAGCGGCCCTGCCAGCCGATCACCGGCATGTCATGCGCGGTGGCGATCACGGTTTCGTCGGGTTCCCAGGCCACGCGGCCGTCGCGCTCGGCCGCGGTGCCGCGAAAGCCGATCCGGTACGCCACTTCCGGCCGGTCGAATTCCCACGGGTTGCGGGTGCTCAGCCAGTCTTCCGGCGATTCGACCTGCCGGCCGCCCTCGAACCGCTGCCGGAACAGCCCGTGTTCGTAGCGGATGCCGTAGCCGTAGCCGGGGCAGCCCAGCGTCGCCATGCTTTCCATGTAGCAGGCCGCCAGCCGGCCCAGCCCGCCGTTGCCGAGCGCGGCGTCCGGTTCGTCCGAGGCGACCCGGTCGAGATCGAGGCCGAGCCGGTCCGCGACCTCGCCCAGCACCTCGTCAAGGCCCAGGTTGATCGCGGCATCCTCGAGGATCCGGCCGATCAGGAATTCCATCGACAGGTAGTAGACGCGCTTGCGGTCCTCCGCCCAGGTCCGGCGGGTGGCGGCGAACCATGGCGCCACGATCCGGTCGCGCAGCGCCGCCGAAATCGCCATCCGCCAGTCGAACAGCGCGGCATGCTCGGGATCCTTGCCCTGCGAATAGGTCAGGTGTCGAAGAATGTCGGCCTCGAGCGCCGCGGCCTCGGGCGCGGCCATCTCGGCGGGGGAAATCTGCATCGGTCTTGCCGTCCTGCACTGGTCCAAGTGAGTGGATCGAAGCCGCTTGCGGCGGGGGATGCAAGCCCCGCGGGCCGCCGCCGGCGGAACTATTGCCGCGCCCGCCCCGGCTGCCGAAACGCATGGCAGGTCGCGCCGCCTTCCGCCGTGGCGGCCTGCCGATCAGTGCTCGGGCAGCACGACCGAGAAGCGGCTGCCCCGTCCCCGTTCCGATTCGATGCGGAACCGGCCGCGGTGGCGGTTCACGATATGCTTGACGATCGCGAGGCCAAGGCCGGTGCCGCCCTTCTCGCGCGAGCGGTGGGTATCGACCCGGTAGAACCGTTCGGTGAGCCGGGGCAGATGCGCCGCGTCGATCCCCTCGCCCTGGTCGATGACGTCGAATCGCACCGCCGGGCCGCGCAGGCTGGTCTCGCGCTCCACCCGCGTGACCTCGATCGTGACGGTCTGGCCCGCCGGCCCGTATTTCACCGCGTTCTCGATCAGGTTGACGAAGACCTGGGTGATCTGGTCGGGATCGGCGAGCAGCATCACCGGGCCCTCCGCGCCGGTAACCTCGATCCGCACCCCCGCCGCCTCGGCCAGCGGCCGCAGCGACAGCGCGGCGGACTGCACCAGCGCCAGCACGTCGACCCGTTCGCCGGGCCGCATCCGCTCTTCCGCCTCGACCCGGCTGAGCGACAGCAGGTCGCGCACCAGCCGGTTCATCCGGCCCGCCTCGCGCTCCATGATCGCGAGGAACCGGTCCCGCGCCGCCGGATCCTCGCGCGCCGCGCCTTTCAGCGTCTCGATGAACCCGGTGAGCGCGGTCAGCGGCGTGCGCAACTCGTGGCTGACATTGGCCACGAAATCGCGCCGCATCGCCTCCGCCTGTTCCAGTTCGGTCACGTCCTCGAAGGCCACGAGCGCCCCGCGCATCTCGTTGCCCGTCAGCGGCGAGGTCAGCACCCGGTAGCTCGACTCGCCGGCCTGCCCGGTGATGATGAACCGTGCCCGACCCGGCTGGCCGTGCCGGAGCGTGCCTTCGAGGCAGTCCAGGAGCGCCGGCTGGCGGATCGCGGTGATATAGGGCCGCCCGACGATCTCGGCCCCGAAGACCGCGCGGGCCGGATCGTTGGCGGCCTTCACCCGTTCGTCGGCGCCGACGATCAGCACCGGTTGCGGAATCCCGGCGAGGATCGACCGGGTGAGTTCGGATTCCATGCCTGTCTCCAAGGGCGGCAACCTGCTGCGGGCCCCGCCCGCCGGGCCGGAGCCTGCGCGGTGGGCGCGGTTTTGTAAATCGGCAACCGCGCGGCGGGTCCGGCGGCGGTCAGGGCCCGCCCGCCGCCTCCGCCGCCGCGACGCCCGCGGCGAAATCGCGGCGCAGCAGGTCGATATCCTCGACCCCGACGGAAATGCGGAAGAACCCCTCGGTGATCCCGATCCGCTCGCGCGCATCGACCGCCACGGCGCGGTGCGAGGACGAGGCCGGATGCGACAGCGTCGTGCCGATATCGCCCAGCGTCGGCGCGAAGGCGAGATCGGGCATCGCACGGGTCAGCGCGTTCGCCGCCGCGCGCCCGCCCGCGATCTCGAAGCTGACCATGTGGCCGCCGCGCGCCCCGAGGATCGCGACGGCGCGGTTGTGATCGGGATGGTCGCCGCGCGTGGGATAAAGCACCCGGCGCACCCCCCGCAGGCCGGCGAGGTGATCGGCCAGCGCCGCGGCGTTCGCTTCCGCCCGGTCGTAGCGCAGGTGGAAGGAGTAAAGCCCGCGTTCCGCCAGCCAGCAGTCGAACGGGCTGGCCGTCAGCCCGGTGGTCACCGCGAAATCGTAGATCGCCTTGCGCAGGCCCGGATCGCGCGCCGCGACGTAACCCAGCGTCGCGTCGGAATGGCCGGCGAGCATCTTGGTGACCGAATGGATCACGATGTCCGCGCCGTGATCGAAGGGTCGGTAGCCGCGCGGCGTGGTGAACGTGTTGTCGACCGCGACAAGGATGCCGCGGTCCTGCGCCAGCGCCAGGATCGCCGGCATGTCGGCCACCCGCAGCGTGGGGTTCGACACGACCTCGAGCAGGATCATCTTCGTCTCCGGCCGGATCGCGGCCGCGATGGCGGCCGGGTCGGTCGGGTCGGCCAGGCTGGTCAGGATACCGAAACGGGAAAGATCCTGCGTCATCAGCCGCAGCGACCGGCCGTAAAGCTGGTCGCCGCCGATCACGTGGTCGCCGGCCGACAGAACGCCCATCAGCGCGGCGGTGACGGCCGCCATGCCCGAACCCACGACAAGCCCGCCCTCAGCGCCTTCCAGCGCGTCGATCCGGCGCGCGAGGCTGTCGGCGTTCGGGTGGCCCTCGCGGGCGTAGGTATAGCCGGTGACGCCACCGCCATATTGCGCGTCGAGCATGTCGGGATCGTCCGAGGCATAGACGACCGAGGGCTGGATCGGCGTACCGACCGCGCGGCTGGCCGAGGCCGGGAACGGCATCCGCCGCACGAGGGTTTCGGGGATGTCTGTCATCTGGCGTTCCTTCGAGATCGGGGCGGGTGGCGGCGGAAGCGACGCGGGCGGCAAAGCGACCCGGCCGCGGTCAGGTCTGAACCGCGACGAGGCCGGCCCGGTACCGCGCGGCGTTCTCGCGGTAATGCGCCGCGCTCCAGAGCAGCCGGTCCCGCGCTTCGTCGTCAAGCTGGCGCACCACCCGGCCCGGCGCGCCCATCACAAGGCTGCCGTCGGGGATCTCCTTGCCCTCGGTCACCAGCGCGTTGGCGCCGATCAGGCAGGCCCGGCCGATCTTCGCGCCATTGAGCACCGTCGCGCCCATGCCGATCAGGCTGCCCGCGCCGATCGTGCAGCCGTGCAGCATCGCCTTGTGGCCGATCGTGCAATTCGCGCCGATCACCAGCGGATAGCCGATGTCGGTATGCAGCACGCAGTTTTCCTGGATGTTGGACCCGTCGCCCAGCCGGATCTCCTCGTTGTCGCCGCGGATCGTGGTGCCGAACCAGACCGAGGCCGCGGCCCCGATCACCACCTTGCCGATCAGGTTGGCATCCGGCGCGATCCAGGCGTCCGGCGCGATCTCGGGGGTGATGCCGTCGAGCGTGTAGATCATCTGTCCTCGAACTCCGTGTTCAGGCCGCGCACGAATTCCGCCAGACCTGTCTGCCGGTCACGGCGCAGCCGCTCGGCGATCACGATGGTTTTCAGCCGCGCCTCCGTCTCGTCGATATCCTCGTTGACCAGAACGTAGTCGTATTCCGCCCAGTGGCTGATCTCGTCGCGGCTTTTCTCCATCCGCCCGGCGATCACCTCGGGCGCGTCCTGGCCGCGGCCGCGCAGGCGGCGGTCAAGCTCGCGGATCGAGGGCGGCAGCACGAAGACCGACACGACGTCGCGCCCCAGCGCGGAATCGCGGATCTGCTGGCCGCCCTGCCAGTCGACATCGAACAGCGTGTCGCGGCCCTCCTCCATCGCGCGTTCGACCGGCCCGCGCGGCGACCCGTAGTAGTTGCCGAAGACCTCGGCATATTCCAGCATCTCGCCCGCCGCGACCATGCGCCGGAACTCCTCGCGCGTGGTGAAATGGTATTCCCGCCCGTCGACCTCGCCGGCCCGCGGCGCGCGGGTCGTGGCGGAGACGGAAAACCCCAGCGTCGGATCCCAGTCCATCAGCCGGCGCGCCAGCGTCGACTTGCCCGCGCCCGAGGGCGAGGACAGGATCAGCAAGAGCCCCTTGCGCGCGGCCGGTTGCGGCATGCTCACTCCACGTTCTGGACCTGTTCGCGCATCTGGTCGATCACGTGTTTGAGGTCAAGCCCGATGGCGGTGAGCGCCGCGTCGCCGGATTTCGAACACAGCGTGTTCGCCTCGCGCAGGAATTCCTGCATCAGGAAATCCAGCTTGCGGCCCACGGCGCCGGGATCGGCGAGGTGCCCGCGCGCGGCCCCGGCATGGGCGCGCAGCCGGTCGATTTCCTCGGCGACGTCGGATTTCACCGCCAGCATCGCCAGTTCCTGCGCCACCCGCGCCGGTTCGGCCTCGGCCGCGCCGGCCATGACGCGGGCCAGATTGTCCCTGAGCTGTTGCGCCACGGCCGGGCGGCGCGCCTCGGCGGCCGCAGCGGCGGCCTCGGTCAGCTCCGCGATCCGGTCGACCTGCCCCGCGATCACCCGGCCGATCGCCTGACCCTCGGCCCGGCGCATCGCGTCGAGATCGTCGAGCGCGGCGCGCAGGTCGGCGCGCAGCGCCGCCAGCAGCGCCGCGGCCTGCTCCGGCGCCAGCGTCTCGCCGCCCTGTTCGGTGACCCCGCGCATCGCCAGCACCTCGGTGGCCGACGGCGCGGCCAGATCGATGCCGCGCCGCCCGGCCGCCAGCGTCGCGGCGGCCACGGCCGCCAGCGCGGCCTCGAGCCCGGCGGGGTTCACCCGCGCCACCTCGGCCCCGGCCTCGCGCGCGAGCTTCAGACCGATGCTGACCGATCCGCGGCGGATCCGCTCCGCCGCCTCGGCGCGCACCGCGGCCTCCAGCCCCTCGACCCAGTCGGGCAGGCGCAACCGCAGGTCGAATCCCTTGCCGTTGACCGACCGGACATCCCAGGCCCAGGACCAGCCCGGCATCCCGCCCTGCCGGGCCGCGAACCCGGTCATGGACACCGTTGCAAGATTAACCATTTGGCAAGATTTCCCTCTGCGCGGGCCGGATTTCGCGTATGTTAATACACGGGTAACGAACACGACCGCAGGGTTAACAGAGCTTGAGACCGGCGGCAATGTAACGAGTTCCGGCAACGCGGGGGCGCAGCGCAAGGAGCTTGACGATGGACGTGACGATGGCGGGCGACGACAAGGTGGTTTCGCTGACCGGCATGCGCAAGACGGTTCGCACCGCGATCCCCGCGGAAGTGCTCGGTTACTGGGAAGGGCTGCGCGGCGGCCGCCAGGTGCCGCTGCGCTCCGAGGTCGACCCGCGCGGGATCGAGCGCGCGCTGGAATACGCCTTCGTGCTGGAACGGATCGCCCCCGCGATCGCGCGGTTCCGGCTGGCCGGCATGCATTGCACCGAACTGATGGGCATGGAAGTGCGCGGGATGCCCGCAACCTCGTTCTTCACCCCGGCCTGGCGGCAGAAATTCGCGCAGATCCTCGAAGGCGTGTTCCAGGGCCCCGAGATGGCGGATCTGACGCTGGTGGCCGAACAGGGCTACGGCAAGCCCGAACTCAAGGCGCGGATGCTGATCCTGCCGCTGAAAAGCGACCTGGGCGATGTCAGCCGGGCGCTGGGTTGCCTTGTTTCCGAAGGCCCGATCGGCCGCGCGCCGCGGCGCTTCGATCTGGTCGAGGCGCGGATCGTCAAGGTCGTCGCCGGCCAGCCGCTGGGCATGCCGGCGACCCGGCCGCTGCCTGATCCGCTGCCCGAACCCGCGCCGGGCGCGGCCGCCGACACCACCGCCGCGCCCGAATTCGCAGAACCGCCGGGGCAGTATGTCACCGCCCCGCCGGCCGCGCCCGACAGCCAGCACCAGCCGGGCCGGGCGAGCGACGGCGAAACGCCGGGCACGCCCCGTCCCGATCGCCCGAAAACCCGCGGCGCGCATCTGCGCCTGGTCAAGTCCGACGAGTAACCTTCGACATCCGTTTCCTCCCTGTCGACCCAACTGACAAGGCCGGCCCGACGGGCCGGCCCTTTTTCATCCCGAGCGCCGGGCGCCGGCAGCGGCCGGATCAGGCGCTGGCGACACGCGCGGCGGCGCGGCGGTCGTTCAGTTCCTCGGCCACGAGGAAGGCCAGTTCCAGCGATTGCGAGGCGTTGAGCCGCGGGTCGCAGGCGGTGTGGTAGCGATCCGACAGGCTTTCGTCCGACACCGCGCGCACGCCGCCGGTGCATTCGGTCACATCCTTGCCGGTCATCTCGAAATGCACGCCGCCGGGGATCGTGCCCTCGGCCTTGTGGATCTGGAAGAATTCCCGCACCTCGCGCAGCACCGCGTCGAACGGCCGGGTCTTGTAGCCCGAGGACGACTTGATCGTGTTGCCGTGCATCGGGTCGCAGGACCACACCACCTCGGCCCCCTCCTCGCGCACGGTGCGGATCAGCCGCGGCAGGTTGTCGGCCACCTTGCCCGCGCCGAACCGCGCGATCAGGGTCAGCCGGCCGGGTTCGTTATGCGGGTTGAGCCGGGACATCAGCACCTTGAGGTCTTCGACCGTCGTCGTCGGGCCGCATTTCAGGCCGATCGGGTTCTGGACGCCGCGGCAGAACTCGACATGCGCGCCGTCGGGCTGGCGGGTGCGGTCGCCGATCCAGATCATGTGGCCCGAGCCCGCGACCGGCAGGCCGGTCGTCGAATCGACGCGGCACAGCGCCTCTTCGTATTCCAGCAGCAGCGCCTCGTGCGAGGTGTAGAAATCCACCTTGCCCAGCTCGTGCGCGGTGTCCGAGGTGACGCCGGCGGCGGCCATGAAATCCATCGCGTCCTGGATCCGGCCGGCGATCTCGCGGTAGCGTTCGGCCTCGTCCTCCTCGACGAAGCCGGAAATCCAGCTTTGCACCCGGTGGATGTCGGCGAATCCGCCGGTGGAGAAGGCGCGCAACAGGTTCAGCGAGGCCGCGGCCTGGGTATAGGCCATCAGCATGCGGTTCGGATCCGGCACCCGCGACTCGGCGGTGAACTCGAAGCCGTTGATGATGTCGCCGCGGTAGCTGGGCAGCTCCGTGCCGCCGACCAGTTCGGTCGGGGCCGAGCGCGGCTTGGCGAACTGGCCCGCCATCCGGCCGACCTTGACGACCGGCAGCTTCGCGCCCCAGGTCAGCACGACGGCCATCTGCAGCATCACCTTGAAGGTGTCGCGGATGTTGTCGGCGGAAAACTCGGCGAAGCTTTCGGCGCAGTCGCCGCCCTGCAGCAGGAACGCCCGGCCCGCGGCGACATCGGCCAGTTCGGCCCGAAGCCGCCGCGCCTCGCCGGCGAAGACCAGCGGCGGATACTTGGCGAGTTGCGATTCCACCGCCGACAGCCCCGCGGCATCGGGATAGTCGGGCATCTGCACCCGAGGCTTGGTGCGCCAGTCGGATTTCGTCCAGCCCTTCGTCATCTCGCACTCCTCGCGTTGCGTGGCTCGGCGCCCGGTTATAGGGGCATGTTCGCGCCTTGCAAACCGCCAAAGCAAAGGGCCCGGGCGCGTTTTCGCGCCCCCGCCTCGCGTTGAAGCCACCTTGAAGGGGCCATGATTTCCTGATTGGGTGCCGTGAACGACAAATCAGGGTCGCATTATGCGCGAGACGCGAGCCTTGGCGGGCAAGACCGACGTGAAGCCGCGCCGCTTCATCTTCCTGCTGCTGGACAAGTTCACGATGCTGTCCTTCGCCTGCGCGATCGAGCCGCTCAGGCTGGCCAACCGCGAGGCCGGGCGGCCGCTGTACTCGTGGCGGCTGGCCGGCGAGGGCGGGCAATTCGCGACCTGTTCGAACGGCGCGTCGTTCCAGCTCGACATGGGCCTCGACGAGATCGAGCGCGACGACACGGTGCTGGTCTGCGGCGGGGTCGAGGTGCAGGCCGCGACCACCAGGCCGGTGCTGAACTGGCTTCGGCGCGAGGCGCGGCGCGGGGTGACGATGGGCGGGCTGTGCACCGCCTCCTACGCGCTGGCGAGGGCCGGGCTGCTGGACGGCAAGCGCGCCACGATCCACTGGGAGAACCAGGACAGTTTCACCGAGGAATTCGAGGAGGTGAAGCTGACCAAGTCGGTCTTCGTGGTCGACGGCAACCGGATGTCGACCGCCGGCGGCACCGCCTCGATCGACCTGATGCTGAAGATCATCGCGCAGGATCACGGCGAGGATCTGGCCAACGTGGTGGCCGATCTTCTGATCTATTCCTCGATCCGCACCGATCAGGACACCCAGCGCCTGTCGATCCCGACGCGGATCGGCGTGCGGCACCCCAAGCTCAGCCAGGTCATCCAGAAGATGGAGGCCAATATCGAGGATCCGATCAGCCCCGCCGCGCTGGCGGCCGAGGTCGGCATGTCGACCCGCCAGCTGGAACGGCTGTTCCGGCGCTACCTGAACCGCTCGCCGAAACGCTATTACATGGAACTGCGGCTGCAGAAGGCACGCAACCTGCTGATGCAGACCGACATGAGCGTGATCAACGTGGCGCTGGCCTGCGGCTTCGCCTCGCCCTCGCATTTCTCGAAATGCTACCGGGCGCATTACGCCACCACGCCCTACCGCGAGCGCGGCAGCCACGGCGCCCTGCCCGCGCGGCTGTCGATATGATCGACACCGCGCGGCTGCGGCTCAGGCCGCCGCGCGCCGGTGATGTCGATGCGCTGCACGCGATCATGTCCGACCCGCGCGCGATGCGCTACTGGGGCACGCCGCCCCATGCCAGCCTCGCCGAGACCCGCGATTTCCTGTCCGCGATGCGCGCCACGCCGCGCGACGCCGGCGAGGAACTGGTGATCGCGCGCGCGGGCCGGGTGATCGGCCGGGTGGCGCTGTGGCGGATCGCCGAGATCGGGTTCTTCCTGCATCCCGATCACTGGCGTCAGGGCCTGATGCGCGAGGCGCTGGCCGCGGCGCTGCCGCTTTTCTTCGCGCGGTTCCCGGCGGTGGACCGGATCACCGCCGATACCGATCCGGAGAATGCCGCCGCGCTGGGCCTGCTCGGCGCCCTCGGCTTCGTCGAGACCGGGCGGGCGGAACGCACCGTCTGCGTCGATGGCGTCTGGTCGGGCAGCGTCTACCTCGCGCTTGACCGGCCGGCGGGCTAGCCCGGCGTCATCCGGAAAAGCGCGCCGCGGTCCACCGACAGGAACCAGATCGCCCCGTCCGGCGCTTCGCGGATGTCGCGCACCCGCCCGGTCTCGCGCGACCGCAATTTCTCTTCGGCCCAGCCCGCCTGCGGGTCCAGCACCGCGATGTAATCGAACTTCAGCGATCCGATCAGGTGGTGGCCCCGCCATTCGGGCCACAGCGCGCCGGAATAGACGACATGGCCCGAGGGCGCGATCGACGGATCCCAGAAATGCGCGGGCTGTTCCATCCCCGGTGCCTCGGTGCCGATGCCGATCTTCGTGCCGTTGTAGTTGCGCCCGTAAGAGATCACCGGCCAGCCGAAATTCAGCCCCGGCGCCACGTCGTTGACCTCGTCGCCCCCCGCCGCGCCGTGTTCCGAGGCCCAGAGCGCGCCGTCCGGCGCGATCGCCAGCCCTTGCGGATTGCGGTGGCCCAGGCTCCACAGCCCCGTCACCGCGCGGTCGATCGCCGGGCCGCCCGGCGGCACGCTGCCGTCGCGGGCGATCCGGATCACCTTGCCGGCACCGTCCGTCGGATCCTGCGCGCGCGGCGGATCACCCCGGTCGCCGGTGGTCAGGAAGATCGTGCCGTCCGGCGCCTCGGCCAGACGGCCGCCGAAATGCCGCCCGCCGCTGCTGCCCGGCGGCATCTCCCACAGGCTGCGGATGTCCACCAGCCGGTCGCCCTCCAGCCGCGCGGCGACGACGGCGGTGCCCGCGCCGCCGCGCTGCGGTTTGGCGAAGGACAGCAGGATCTCGCCGGTCGCGGCATGGTCGCGCGGCACCAGAACGTCGAACAGCCCGCCCTGCCCGCGCGCAAAGACCCGCGGCACCCCGGCGATCTCGCGGCCCGATCCGCCATCGGGGCCGAAACGCCACAGCCGCCCCTCACGCTCGGTCACCAGCAGATCGCCGCCCGGCAGGAAACCGACCGCCCAGGGTTCGGACAGCCCCTCGACCACCCGGTCCACGGCGATCCGGCCCACCGAGGCCTCGAAGGCGCGCGCGGGCGCCGCCGTGGCAAGGCACAGACCCAGCGCGAGGGCGGCGGCGAGGACGGGTGCGGGGCGCATGGCAACCTCCTGTCGGGGCTTTCGCGATGACATAGGGGCACGACCGGCGCGCGGCCAGTCGCGGCTGCGTGAGCACGGCGTGATCCCCGGTGCTGCGATGCGGCGACGATCCCGCGCGCGAGGCGCTTTCCTTTTGCCAAGCGGGCCACTAATTTCGCCGGACAGAACACTGTGCCAACATGGGAGTTGACAATGAAAAAGCTGCTTCTGGCCTCCACGGCCGCCGTGCTTGCCGCCGGCGCCGCCTCGGCCGAAGAGATCAAGATCGGCGTGATCCTGGGCTTCACCGGGCCGCTGGAATCGATCACCCCGGCGATGGGCGCCGGCGCCGAACTGGCGATGCAGGAAGTGACCGAGTCGGGCATGCTGCTTGACGGCGCGACCGTGACCCCGGTGCGCGGCGATTCGACCTGCATCGACGCGGCCGCCGCCACCGCCGCGGCCGAACGGCTGGTGACGACCGACAACGTCAACGCGATCATGGGCGCCGACTGTTCGGGCGTGACCGGCGCGATCCTGACCAATGTCGCCGTGCCGAACGGTGTCGTGATGATCTCGCCCTCGGCGACCTCGCCGGGCCTGAGCCACACCGACAACGAGGATCAGGGCCTGTTCTTCCGCACCGCGCCCTCGGACGCGCGCCAGGGCGTCGTGATCACCGACATCCTGATGGAGAAGGGCATCACCTCGGCCGCCGTGACCTATACCAACAACGACTACGGCAAGGGCCTGGCCGACAGCTTCCAGTCCGCCTTCGAGGCGGCCGGCGGCACGGTCACGATCAACGCCGCGCATGAGGACGGCAAGGGCGACTATTCCGCCGAGGTCGGCGCGCTGGCCTCGGCCGGCGGCGATATCCTCGTCGTCGCGGGCTATATCGACCAGGGCGGTTCCGGCGTGGTGCGTGCCGCGCTCGACACCGCCGCCTTCGACCTGTTCTACTTCCCCGACGGGATGGTCGGCGAGGCGCTCAACACCAACTTCGGGGCCGAGCTGAACGGCTCGATCGGCGCCTATCCGGGCACCGACAGCCCCGGCGCGGCGAAGTTCCAGGAAATGGCCACCGCCGCGGGGATCGATGGCACCTCGGCCTTCGCGCCGGAAAGCTACGACGCCGCCGCGCTGATCATGCTGGCGATGCAGGCCGCCGGGTCCTCGGCCTCGGCCGATCTCAAGGATCACGTGATGGACGTGGCCAACGCGCCGGGAGAGCCGATCTTTCCGGGCGAACTGGCCAAGGCGCTGGAACTGATCAAGGCCGGCACCGACATCGACTATGTCGGCGCCTCGGCGGTGGAACTGATCGGCCCCGGCGAATCCGCCGGCAGCTACCGCCAGATCGAGTTCATCGATGGCACCTACGACACGGTGAACTTCCGCTGATCCGATGCGACCCATGCGGCAGCCCGGGGGCACCCCCGGGCTGCCTTTTACAACGATAACAAGACGTTCGCGGGCGCATCTCGGGCGCCGGGCGGGATGCCGGGGGGCGCATGATCACCGTCGAGGATCTGCACAAGCATTTCGGCGGCTTCCGGGCCGTCGACGGCGCGTCGCTCAGCATCGCGACCGGATCGATCACCGGGCTGATCGGCCCGAACGGCGCCGGCAAGTCGACCCTGTTCAACGTGATCGCCGGGGTCCATGCCCCGACCTCGGGCC
>CAYUXM010000026.1:0-20331 GCA_964448765.1 uncultured Rhodobacterales bacterium | reverse complement strand
ACGCGAAGGCCGCCGCCTTCACCGAGGCCACCGGCATCAAGACCTACAAGTGGAACGTTGCCGATTACGAGGCCTCGAAGGCCGGCATCGCGCAGGTCGAGGCCGATCTGGGCCCGATCGACGTGGTGGTGGCGAATGCCGGCATCACCCGCGACGCGATGTTCCACCGGATGACGCCGGAACAGTGGAAAGAGGTGGTCGACACCAATCTCACCGGCGTGTTCAACACCGTCCACCCTGTCTGGCCGGGGATGCGCGAGCGCAAGTTCGGCCGGGTGATCGTGATCTCCTCGATCAACGGGCAGAAGGGCCAGGCCGGCCAGGTCAACTACGCCGCCACCAAGGCGGGCGATCTGGGCATCGTCAAGAGCCTTGCGCAGGAGGGCGCGAAGTTCGGCATCACCGCCAACGCGATCTGCCCGGGCTACATCGCGACCGAGATGGTGATGGCGATCGACGAATCCGTGCGCGAGAAGATCATCAAGGGCATTCCCGCCGGCCGGCTGGGCGAGCCCGAGGAAATCGCGCGCTGCGTGGCCTTCCTTGCCGCCGAGGGCTCGGGCTTCATCAACGGCTCGACGATCTCGGCGAACGGCGCACAGTTCTTCGTCTGATCCGGGCGACAGCCGGGGTTCGGGGCCGTCCTTCGGGGCGGCCCCTTGCTTTGGCCTTGCCGCGATCGGCGGCTTCGGGCAATCAGCGCGCGGTTCCCCGGAGGTTTCGCCTTGTCCCGCGCCCGCGCCCGCGCCACCGCCATCGGCTTTTCCGCGATCCTGATGTGGGCGCTGCTGGCGCTGTTCACCGTGGGGTCCGCCCCGGTGCCGCCGTTCCAGCTCAACGCGATGTGTTTCGCACTGGGCGGCGCGATGGGGCTTTGGTGGACGGCGCGGAACGGCGGGCTGGGGCAACTGGCCCGCGTGCGCTGGACGGTCTATGCCTTCGGCACCGCGGGGCTGTTCGGCTACCACGCGCTCTACTTCTCGGCGCTGCGGCTTGCGCCGGCGGCCGAGGCCGGGCTGATCGCCTATCTCTGGCCGCTGCTGATCGTGCTGTTTTCCGGCCTGTTGCCGGGCGAACGGCTGGGGCCGGGCCATGTTCTGGGCGCGCTTGTGGCCTTCGCGGGCGCGGCGCTGATCGTGGCGCGCGGCGCGACCGGCGCGGCCGATGCCGCCGCGCTTCAGGGTTACGCGCTGGCGCTGGCCTGCGCGCTGACCTGGTCGGGCTATTCGGTCCTGTCGCGGCGACTGGGCGCGGTGCCCACCGCCTCGGTCACCGTGTTCTGCCTTGCCGCCGCGGCGCTGTCGGTGCCGGCGCATCTGGCCACCGAAACCACCGCCTGGCCCGAAACGGCGCTGGGCTGGGCGGCGGTGGCGGGGCTTGGCCTCGGCCCGGTCGGGTTGGCCTTCTACACCTGGGACGTCGGCGTCAAGCGCGGCGACATCCAGCTTCTTGGCACGGCCTCCTATGCCGCGCCGCTGTTGTCGACGCTGATCCTTGTCGCCGCGGGGGCGGCCGACCCGGGCCTGCACCTTGCCGCGGCGACTGTGCTGATCACCGCCGGCGCCGTGCTTGCGGCCCGGGCGGGCCGCCGCGTCAGGCCTGGCTGAGCCGGGTGATTTCTTCCTTGATTCGCAGCTTCTGCTTTTTCATTTCGGAGATCTGAAGATCGTCGGCGCCCGGGCTGCGCTGGGCCTGCTCGACGGCTTCGGACAGGCTTTGATGTTTCTTGCGCAGTTCCTGAAGATGCGACGCGAGCGACATGGACTCCTCCTCTCCAATGGATACCTGTCACGATTCCATCACAAACCCCGAGTCGTGTCACCACAAACCGGCGGCCGCGATGAACAACTGCCTACCCGGCGGCGGCGTCACAGCGAAATCGCCGCGCCATCGCGCAGAATGGCGGCCGCTTCGCCGGTGAAATCCTCGCCGTCGCCGGAATGCGCGGGCGCGGCGTGCAGCACCAGCGGCGCGAGCAGCCGGAACGCGCCGCGCCCGCCCTTGCGCGCGGCCACGATCACCCGCCGCGCCGGCCGGCCGGCCCGCGGCGCGACCGGCCGCACGGCGATCGAACCCGCGCCGCGTCCCAGCGCCGCGAGGATATCGGGCAGCCGGTCCGCCGCCTGGATCAGCGTGATCCGCCCGCCGGGGCGCAGCCGTTTCAGCCCCGCCGCGATCCACTCGGCCAGCGGCGTGGCCTCGCGCAGCGCCCGGTCGCGGCCGGGATCGGCGGCGGGGGGGGCGGCAGTGCCGTAATAGGGCGGGTTGGCGATCACGTGGTCGAAGGCCCGGCCCTTCAACCCGGCCGGCATCGCGGCAAGGTCGCCCTCCACCACCTCAAGCGCAATCCCGTTCCGGGCGGCGTTGCGACGGGCGAGACCGGCGTAGCCGGGTTGCAGCTCCAGCCCGGTGAGGCAAAGCCCCGGCACCCGCGTACCCAGGCACAGCGCCGCCGCGCCGGCGCCGCAGCCCAGGTCCAGCACCGCCTCGCCCGCCTGCGCCGGCACGGCGGCGGCCAGCAGCACCGGGTCCATCGCTGCGCGGTAGCCCGTGCGCGGCTGCCAAAGGCGCAGCCTGCCGTCCAGGAACGCGTCGTCGGTCAGCGCCTCGGGCGGAAAGCTCATTCCCCCGCGTCGATCCCGTTGTCGCGCAGGATCGCGCGGGCCAGGAACAGGTCGGCCTCGCGCACCATCAGCCGCCGCGGCAAAATGCCGATGGAGCCTTCCAGCACGCTCATATGGACGTCCATCGGGAAGGCGGCTATACCCTCGCCTTCGAGAAGCGCCTCGGCGAACGCGATCTTCGTGGGGTCGGTCGTGCGCAGAAGCTCTCTCATGACTGGGACTTAAGGACAAACCCATGGGTTTGTCGAGCAATCACGGAACGCCGATGGCACTGGCCGACGCCACGCACAAACCGCAGGACCGGCTGGCCGGGGCGCTGGCCGGCGACATGGCCGCGGTCAACGCCCTGATCCGCGAGCGCATGGCCTCGGACCACGCGCCGCGGATCCCCGAGGTCACCGCGCATCTGGTCGAGGCCGGCGGCAAGCGGCTCAGGCCGATGCTGACGCTGGCCACGGCGCGGATGTGCGGCTACGCCGGGCCCTATCACGTGCATCTGGCCGCGACGGTGGAGTTCATCCATACCGCGACGCTGCTGCACGACGACGTGGTGGACGAAAGCGCGCAACGCCGCGGCCGGCCCACGGCGAACCTTCTGTGGGACAACAAGTCCTCCGTCCTCGTGGGCGATTACCTGTTCGCCCGGTCGTTCCAGCTGATGGTCGAGACCGGCAGCCTGCGGGTGCTCGACATCCTCGCCGACGCCGCCGCGACGATCGCCGAGGGCGAGGTGCTGCAACTGACCGCGGCGCAGAACCTCGCCACCACCGAGGACACCTATCTCAAGGTGGTGCGCGGCAAGACCGCGGCGCTGTTCGCGGCGGCGACCGAGGTCGGCGGGGTGATCGCCGGGCTGCCCGACGCGCAGGTGGCGGCGCTGCGCACCTATGGCGACGCGCTGGGCATTTCCTTCCAGATCGTCGACGACCTGCTGGACTACGGCGGCGATGCGGCGGCTACCGGCAAGAATGTCGGCGACGATTTCCGCGAGGGCAAGCTGACGCTGCCGGTGATCAAGGCCGTCGCTCGCGCCACGCCCGAGGAAACCGCCTTCTGGCAGCGCACGATCCAGAAGGGCGATCAGCGCGACGGCGATCTCGACGCGGCGCTGGCGATCATCGACAGGCATGGCACGATGGCCGAGACGCGGGCCGAGGCGCTGGCCTGGGCGGAAACGGCCAAGGCCGCGATGCGGCAGTTGCCGGGCCACGACCTGCGCGACACGCTGATCGACCTCGCCGATTACGTCGTGGCGCGGATCAGCTAGGCATCGCCGATCCGCGGCAGGGCCGCGCGGCTCTGGTCGCCCAGAACGCCGCCGGCCACCCACCAGCCGGGATGGTCGCGATGCAGCCGCTCCAGCGCGGCCTGCGCGGCGAGCTCGGTTTCGTAAAGCCCGAAACAGGTCGCGCCCGAACCCGACATCCGCGCCAGCCCGCAGCCCCCGGTCGCCGCCAGCCGGTCCAGCACCTCGGCGATGACCGGCGCGACCGATATGGCCGGGGCCTGAAGGTCGTTGCGGCAGGTGGCGAGGAAGGCGATCAGCGCAGCCGGGTCGGGCAGGTCAGGCAGCGTGTCCGGCATCGCCGGGTTGTCGCGCCGGTCCAGCGCGGCGAAGACGGCAGGGGTCGCGACCGACACGCGCGGATTGACCAGCACGGCGGGCACCGGCGGCAGGTCAACCCTCTGCAGGCGCTCGCCGATGCCGCGGGCACGCTGCGGCGCGGGGCAAAGGCACATCGGCACGTCGGCCCCCAGCGCGAGCAACGCGCGGGCGTGGGGTTCGATCGCGTCGTCGGGCATCGCCCCGGGCCGGGCGGCCGGCGCATCCCTCGCGGCAAGCGCCAGCATGCCGCGAAACGCCGCCGCCGCGTCCGACGATCCGCCGCCGATCCCCGAGGCCGCCGGCAGGTGTTTTTCCAGCACCAGCGCCGCGCCGCGCCCCGGCGCGGCCAGCGCCGCGGCGCGCAGCGCGAGATTGCCCATGTCGGCGGGCACGCCGGCGGCCTCCGGCCCCTCCACCGTCAGCGACAGGGCGGTGCCGGGACGGAGGGTGACACGGTCGCCCACCGGCGCGAAGGCCACGAGGCTGTCGAGCAGGTGATAGCCGTCGTCGCGCCGCCCGGTGACATGCAGGGTCAGGTTGACCTTCGCCGGGGCGAAGACGCTAACCGTCGTCATTGACCACTTGCAGCGGCGGTGCGCCTTCCTCGGCCAGCACCGCGTCCAGCCCGACCTCCAGCTTGCGGCGGATGCGGTCGGCCTCGTCCTCGGTCTCCGGCCCGAAGGACAGCGCGCGGCGCCACTGGAATTCCGCCTCGCGCTTGCGGCCGACGGCCCAGTAGACGTCTCCGAGATGGTCGTTGACGATGCTGTCGTCGGGCATCAACGAGATCGCGCGCTCCATCTGCACCACCGCCTCGTCGTAGCGGCCCAGCCGGTAATAGGCCCAGCCCAGCGAATCGACGATATGGCCACTGTCGGGCCGGGCCGCGACCGCGCGCTCGATCATCTCCAGCGCCTCGTCGAGATTGGTCTGCAACTCGAGGAACGAGTAGCCGAGGTAGTTGAGCACCTGCGGCTGGTCGGGGTTCAGCGCCAGCGCCTTGCGGAAATCGGCCTCGGCCGCGGGCCATTCCTTCTCGCGCTCGTGCGAGATGCCGCGGGCGTAGTAGATGAACCAGTGCCCGGGTTCTTCCGGGCCGAGCCGGGCGATCGCCTCGTCATAGGCCGCCGCCGCCTCGCCGTAGCGTTCCGCGCGGCGCAGCACGTCGCCCTTCTTAGCCCAGGGCAGCATCAGGTCGGGATGCGAGCGGGTGAGCTGTTCCAGCGCCTCCACCGCCGCCTCGATCCGGCCCGCCTGCACCAGCGCATCGGCGCGGCCGATCTCGGCCGAGGGGTAGGAGGGATCGCCGGGCGGGATCCTGTTGTAGGCGGCCGTCGCCAGTTCGAACTGGCCCTGGTCCTCGAGGATGCCGGCGCTCAGCAGCAGCGCATCGACAAGGTCGGGGCGCAGGTATTCGGCCAGCCGGGCATAGACCAGCGTGAAGGTATCCGAGGATTCGCCGCTCAGCGCGCCGGCCACCGTGAAGAAGACCTCGGCAAGCCCGTCGCCGGCATCGCGCACGACGTCGAAGCCGACGGTCTCGCCCGCCGCGATCCGCGCCCTGAGGGCGGCGATGTCCGGGTCGGGGTTGACGCCGAAGACGGTGTCGATCAGCGCGGTCGCGTCGGGGCCGCGTTCCAGTTGGCTGAGCACCTGGGCATGGGCCAGAACGCCGCGCCGGGTGGATCGGATCGGGCCGCCGGCATCGCCGCCGAGGATCGCGTCCGCGCCCTCGAGATCGCCGACGGAGGCCAGCGCCAGCGCCTTGTGATACAGCGCGAAGCTGCGCAGCCCGTCGCTTTCGGCGATTTCGTCGAAGGCCGTCGCCGCCTCCGACATCCGGCCGGCGCCGAGCAGCGCCCAGGCCCGTGCGAGGCCGACGACGAGCGGGCCGACGGCGCTGTCGCCGGCGTCCAGCCGCTCCAGCACCCGCTCCCACTCGTCCTTGCCGGCGGCTTCGGCCAGCAGCACCAGCCCGGCCAGCTGGCTTTGCCCGCCGATCCCTTCCAGCCGCATCGCGATCGGCACCGCGCGGTCGATCGCGCCCTGGCCAATGTTGCCCAGGATCGCGTTTTCCATCAGGCCGGGATTGCGCGGATCCTCGATCAGCGCGCGGGTGTAGAAACTGGCCGCGGCGCGGTAGTCGTTGTGCCCGCTCGCGCTCTGGCCGGCGAGATAGGCGCCGGCGTTGCCCTCGAACGCGGCAAGGCTGCCCGGCAGGGAGGCCAGCGCAAGGCCGGCGGCAAGGATCAGCGCATGGGCGCGGGGGGGCATCGGCAAGGTTTCGTCCTCCTCAATGGAGCGAAACCTAGCCCCCGCCCCCGATCCTGTCCATCCGGCGCGTGGCCCCGGCGCCGCGGCTCACCGGAACGTCACATGTTGGGATAGTTCGGCCCGTCGCCGCCCTGCGGGGTGGCCCAGTCGATGTTCTGGCTGGGATCCTTGATATCGCAGGTCTTGCAATGCACGCAGTTCTGGAAATTGATCTGGAACCGCGGCGCGCCGGCCTCGTCCTGCACGACCTCGTAGACCCCGGCGGGGCAGTAGCGCTGCGCGGGTTCGGCGTATTTCGGCAGGTTGACCGAGATCGGGATCGAGCCGTCGCGCAGTTGCAGGTGGCAGGGCTGGCCCTCGTCGTGGTTCGTTGCGGCGAAGGAGACGTTGGTCAGCCGGTCGAAGCTGAGCTTGCCATCGGGCTTGGGATAGTCGATCGGCGCGAAATCCGCCGCCGAGCCCGTCGCCTCGGCGTCAGACTTGCCGTGCCGGAGCGTGCCGAACGGGTTCCAGCCGGTGACATTGGCCATCCACATGTCGATCCCGCCGCCCATCAGCGAGGCCATCAGCCCGTATTTCGACCACATCGGCTTGACGTTGCGCACCCGCCTGAGATCCTTCGCGATCGGCCCGTTGCGAAGTTCATCCTCGTAGCCGGTCAGTTCGTCGCCGGCGCGGCCGGCCGCGATCGCCGCATGGGCGGCCTCGGCCGCGGCCTTGCCCGACAGCATCGCGTTGTGGTTGCCCTTGATCCGCGGCACGTTCACCAGCCCGGCCGAACAGCCCAGCAGCGCCCCGCCGGGGAACACCACCTTCGGGATCGATTGCCAGCCCCCCTCGGAAATCGCGCGCGCGCCATAGGCCACCCGCTTGCCGCCCTCCAGAAGCTCCGCGACCATCGGATGATGCTTGAAGCGCTGGAATTCCATGTAGGGGTAAAGGTGCGGGTTCTCGTAGTTCAGGTGCACCACGAAGCCCACGTAGACCTGGTTGTTTTCGAGGTGGTAGATGAACGATCCGCCGCCGGCGTTCGACCCCAGCGGCCAGCCCATCGTGTGGGTGACAGTGCCCTGCCGGTGCCTGGCCGGGTCGACCTCCCAGATCTCCTTCATGCCGATGCCGAACTTCTGCGGGCATTTGCCCTTCGACAGGTCGTATCTGGCCATCACCTGCTTGGAGAGCGAGCCGCGCACGCCCTCGGCGAGGAACACGTACTTGCCCAGCAGTTCCATCCCCGGCTCGTAGCCGTCGCCGGTCGTGCCGTCGGGGTTCTTGCCGAATTCGCCGGCCACGACGCCGGCCACCCGGTCGCCGTCCATCACCAGTTCGGAACACGCCATGCCGGGGAAGATCTCCACCCCCAGCCCCTCGGCGACCTCGGCCATCCAGCGGCAGACATTGCCCATCGAGACGATGTAGTTGCCGTGGTTGTTCATCAAGGGCGGCATCGGCCAGTTCGGGATCCGCAGCTGCCCGGCCTCGCCGAGGATGTAGAAGTTGTCCTGCGTCACCTCGGTGTGGATCGGCGCGCCCATGTCGCGCCAGTCGGGCAGAAGCGCGTCAAGCCCGGACGGGTCCAGCACCGCGCCCGACAGGATATGCGCGCCGACCTCGGAGCCCTTTTCCAGAACCACGACGTTCAGATCGGCGTCGAGCTGTTTCAGCCGGATCGCGGCCGACAGGCCGGCGGGCCCGGCGCCCACGATCACGACGTCGTATTCCATGCTTTCGCGGGCGATCTCGCTCATCTGGTCCTCCGGCTGGCCGCGGGCGGGCGCTTGGTGTCGCAAAGTCCGGCGATCGTTAGCGTGAATGAACCGGTCAGGCAACGCCGGTGCGGCGCAAAGCCGCCGGTTCGCGACGCGCGGGCCGCGCGACCCTCTTGCAATCGCGGCCGCTCTCGGTTGAGGTGGGCCGACGTGACGAACCCTGCCGCGGTCCTTGCAAGGGCCGGGGCATCCTGTTGCCCGGGAGCGAGATGGACAAGATTCCGATGACCCGCGCGGGGCATGCCGCGCTTGACGACGAGTTGAAGACGCTCAAGTCCGTGGAACGCCCGGCGGTGATCCGGGCGATCGCCGAGGCGCGCGAACATGGCGACCTGTCGGAAAACGCCGAGTATCACGCCGCGCGCGAGAAGCAGAGCTTCATCGAGGGCAGGATCAAGGAGATCGAGGCGATGCTGTCGCGGGCCGAGGTGATCGACCCGGCGCGGCTGTCCGGCGCGATCAAGTTCGGCGCGACGGTGACCCTGGTCGACGAGGATAGCGACGAGGAAAAGACCTACCAGATCGTCGGCGAGGCCGAGGCCGATATCGAACGCGGGCTTCTGAACATCCGCTCGCCGCTCGCGCGTGCACTGATTGGCAAGGACGAGGGTGATAGCGTGGAGGTGCGCACCCCCGGCGGCGAGAAGTCCTACGAGGTGGTGCAGGTCAGGTACGTCTGAGCCGGAGGTTGCGAAACGGCCATGTCGGAAAAACGGGACGACCCGCCGCTTGACACGGGCCTCTATTCCCGGCCGGGCGACGGCAGGACGGTGACCGGAACCGAGATCGCCGCCGGCATCCTCAGCCTTGCCTGGCTGGCGCTGGTCGCGCTGATCCGGATTCTCGGCGGCGGCGGGGCGGGCGGCAACCTTGGAACGGTGCTGACCCTCGTCGCGGTGTTCCTGCCGGTGGCGATGATCTGGATCGCCGCGATCACCGCGCGCACCGCCCGCAGCATGCGCGAAGAGGCGCGCCGGCTGCAGGCCGCGATCGATTCGATGCGCCATGTCTACGTGACCCAGGCGCAGGGCGGGCTTGGCCGGGTCACGCAGCCGCGCCGGGAACCCGGCGCCGGGGAGGCGGGCCAGGGCGCGGCGGACCCGCGGGCGACCTTCGCCTCGCGCCGCGACGGCAGTCAGACCGTGCCGTCGGCCGACCGCAAGTCCGCGCTGGCCGCGCCCGAGACCGCGCCGCCCGCCGGCGAGGACCAGGCCGCGCTGGCGCTGGGCACCCCGGCGGACGCGCTGCGCGAACCGGTCGCCACCGGCGACCTGATCCGCGCGCTCAACTTTCCCGACAGTTCCGAGGACCGCGAGGGGTTCCGGGCCCTGCGCCGGGCGCTGGACGATCGCGGCACCGCCCGGCTCGTCCGGGCCGCGCAGGACGTGCTGACCCTGCTCAGCCAGGACGGCATCTACATGGACGATCTCGCGCCCGACCGCGCGCGGCCCGAGGTCTGGCGGCGCTTCGCGCAGGGCGAACGCGGGCGCGGGATCGCCGGGCTGGGCGGGGTGCGCGACCGCAGTTCGCTGGCGCTGTCGGCGGCGCGGATGCGCCAGGACACGGTGTTCCGCGACGCCGTGCACCACTTCCTGCGGCAGTTCGACCAGACCTTCGCCGGCCTCGAGGGCAAGATCAGCGATGCCGAGATCGCCGCGCTGGCCGAAACCCGCACCGCGCGGGCCTTCATGCTGCTCGGCCGGGTGACAGGCACGTTCGACTGAGGCGTCAGACCGGGCGCACCATCGTGACCCAGCCGGGCAGGTCGAACAGCAGGCCCGACAACCGGCTTCGGCTCGTGCCGGTCACCGCGAACCCCGTTCTTTGGTAAAGCGCGCGGGCCCGGGCGTTGCCCGCCGCGACGTCGAGGCGAAGCTCGGCATGACCGCGCCGGCCCGCCTCGGCCACCAGCGCGGCGATCAGCGCGCTGCCGACGCCCCGGCCCCGCGCCGGCGCGGCGACGCAAATCCCGTCGACAAGGAAGCGGTGGTTGTCGGTGTCGCTGGTCAGCAGCGCCATCAGGCCCGCGCGCAGCGCCGCGCCGGCGCGGCCGTAGACCGCCGCCATCGCCGCCCGGTCGGGGCCCAGGAAGCTGCCCCGCGCCGTGCGGAACCCCGCCACGCCCAGCAGCCGCCCGGCCGCGTCGCGGGCGACAAGGGCATGATCCGGCCGGATCGCGCGGGCCAGGTAGGCCTCCGCCCGCGGGCCGGGGCCCAGAACCCTGCCCAGCTTGCCGCCGAAGGCCTGCCAGCAAAGCCGCGCGATCTTCGGCCGCTCGGCGTCGGCGAAGCCGGCCGTCACCTGCACCGTCGCGCCTTCGCGCTGCGCCGCGGATGTGGTCATCGGGTGCTTCCCAGCCGCCGCGCAGGCGGGCCTCAGCCGGGCGCGGCGCGCACGGCCTGCACGGCCAGCAGGGTCGTGTTGTCGTCGGCGTCGTCATCGGTGATGATCCGCTCCTGCACGCCGGGACGGCGGGCGAAGTCGCGCATCAGCCGGCGCGGGAAATAGGTGCTGCCGATGTCCTCGAATCCCGGCACCTTGCGCAAGACCTGCGCGACGGACACCGCGCACATCGCCTTGGGAACCGCCCCGTAGGCCTGGATCTCGCGCATCGCCATGGCCGCGACCTCGGCCGAAACCGGCACCCGCTGTTCCACCACGTAGTAGGTCTCGCGCGCGTGGTAGTCGATGTAGAACTCCAGCATCTGCGGCGTCATGCCGAAATGCACGTCGTTGCGTTCCGGCGCGGCGCGGTGCCGCCAGGTGCCGGCCGGATCGAAGATCGCGCGGTGGTCGTTGTCGACCAGCAGCGCCGAATGCGCGCCCTCGCCGCCGGCGGTGCGGATCACGGTGTAAAGCGTGATCGAGGGTTCGTCACCGGTGGTGTAGAGCGCCCGGCTCACAACCTCCTGCGGCGCCCAGACGGGTTCGGCGCCGCACCCGGCCAGCAGGACCGGCAGCGCGATGGCCAGCAGAATGCGGCGCATGGTGGGGCCGGTTCAGCCGTTGACCAGGGCGAGGAAGATCAGCAGGCCGAGGATCACGATCACCGAAACCTGCGTGAACTTCACGAATCCCGCAAAGGTCTTTTCCTGATCCTTGATATCCATCTCGCCATGCTTGTGATTGGCCATCTGCGCGCTCCGTCAAACGAATGTCAAAGCATCGCTTAGCGCATCGGTGTGACGCTGTCACGACCTTACGGTCCGTCAGGTCGCTTCGCCGGGTGCGCGCGCGGAGGCCAGCCGGAAGCCGATCCGCCGCGGCGCGCCCTCCTCGTCCTCGCGCGGCAGCGCCACCAGCAGCACGTTGAGCTGCGTGACATGCTGGATCATCCGGGTGCGGATGCCCTCGGCATCGATGCCGTCGAAGGTCAGCAGGTCGGGTTCGATCCAGCCCAGCGCCTCGATCTGCAACACCCCGGCCGATCCGCCGGCCAGACCCAGCGCCACCTCCTGCGTGTCGTCGAGCCCCGCCTCGAACTCCGCGATCGCCGCGATCAGCCGGACATGCGCGGAACTCGCCAGGCAGTCCGACCCCTCGACGCGGTCCTGCGCCTCCTCCCCGGGCGCCGGATCGGCTTGCGGTCCGGTCGGCGGCGTCACGCGGCGCGCCATGCCCAGGCCCCGTCGTCGCGCCGCTCGCGCGTGATCTCGCCCCGCAGGAACAGGTGGTTGAGATGCGCCACCGCCTCGACCAGGGCAAGCCCGTATTCCCCCGGCCCGATGCCGCGCTGGAACAGCGGCGCGAAACATTCCGCCGCGGTGCGCGGTTCGGCGAGATACGCCCGCAACCGGTCCAGCGCGGCGAGATGGTTGTCCACCATCTGCACCAGCCGGAACGGCAGCCCGGTGAACGGCAGCTTGTGACCGGGCAGAACCAGGTGCCGATCCTCCGCAACCGCCATGAACCGGCGCGACGAGGCGATCCAGTCGGCCACCGGGTCGGCCATCGGCTCGGTCGCGTAGACGCCGAGGTTGGCCGAGATGCCGGGCAGAAGCTGGTCGCCGCCCAGCACGACATCATCCTCCATGCTCCAGAACGTCGCGTGTTCGGGCGCGTGCCCGTCGCCGCAGCGCACCTGCCAGCCACGCCCGCCGAAGCGGAGCTGCCCGCCCTCGGCCACCCGGGTGTAGCCCAGCGGCAGCGGGTGCACGACATCGGCGAAGTTGAACGGCCGTTCCGCCATCCGCTGCGCCAGAAGCCCGGCCTCCATCCCCGCCGCGCGCCAGAAATCCACGGTTTCCGGCACCGGCCGATCCTGTTCGTCGAGCGTGAGCATCCGCGCGGTCAGCCAGCTTGTCCGGGTGGTGACCAGCTCCGCGCCGCGCGCCTGGAACCAGCCGGCCAGCCCGACGTGATCGGGATGGTGATGCGTCGCCACCACCCGCCGCACCGGGCGGCCGGCCAAGGGCCCGGCCAGCAGCGCCTCCCAGATCGCGCGGCCGCGCTTCGTGTCGAACCCGGTGTCGACCACGGTCCAGCCGTCGCCCTCGTCCAGCGCGTAGGCGTTGACATGGTCAAGCTTCATCGGCAGCGGCAGGCGCAGCCACAGCACGCCCTCGGCGACCTCGATCGCCCGGCCCTCGGCGGGCGGCTCCGCGAACGGGTGCCGGATCCGGCCGCCGCCGTCCATCACGCGGCCAGATCGTCGGGCGACAGCGCGAAGATATCCTCCGCCCCCGCCCGCGCCTCGGCCAGCGCCGCGGCATGGCCGGGCAGAAGCCGGCGGATGAAGACACGCGCCAGCGCGGCACGCCGGCCGCCGTCGCCCTCGGCCCGCGCGGCGCGCAGGTGGAAATGCGCGCCCAGCACCAGCGCGAAGGCCCGCAGGTAGGCCACCGATCCCGCCAGCCGGTCGGGCATCGCCCGGGCCAGCAGCGCCTCGGTCGCCTCGCGCAGGCTTTCCGCCGCCGCCCAGACCTCGCCGGCCAGGTCGGGCAGATGCGGCCGCGCCGCCTCCGCCGCGTCCTCGATCTCCTGCAACAGCCGGAACGCCGTCTCGCCGCCGTCGGCCATCTTCCGGCCGACCAGGTCGGCGGCCTGGATGCCGTTGGTGCCCTCGTAGATCGTCGTCACCCGAACGTCGCGATAGAACTGCGCCGCCCCGGTCTCCTCGACGAAACCCATCCCGCCATGCACCTGGATCCCGGTCTCGGCCACCGACACGCCGGTATCGGTGCCATAGGCCTTGGCGATCGGGGTGAGGAAGGCGGCGCGGGCCTGCCAGTCGGCCGCGCCGGTCGCGCGGCCCATGTCCAGCGCCACGGCGCAGGCCAGCCCGATGGCGCGGGCCGCGAAGACCTCGGCCTTCATCGTCGCCAGCATCCGCCGCACGTCGGCATGATCGACGATCGGGCCCATCTGCTCGCGCTCGCGGGCATAGGCCACGGCCTTCTGGCAGGCCGCCTCGGCGATCCCGACGCCCTGCATCCCGACCGCGAGCCGCGCGTTGTTCATCATCGTGAACATCGCCGCCATGCCGCGATGCTCCTCGCCCACCAGCCAGCCGGTCGCGCCCTCGTAGGAGATCACGCAGGTCGGCGAGCCGTGCAGCCCCAGCTTGTGTTCCAGGCTGACGACGCGCAGGCTGTTGGCCACGCCCGGTTCGCCGGTCGCGTCGGGGATGAATTTCGGCACCATGAACAGGCTGATCCCGCGGGTGCCGGGGCCGCCGTCGGGCAACCGCGCCAGCACCAGGTGGCAGACGTTGTCCACCATGTCGTTGTCGCCCCAGGTGATGTAGATCTTCTGACCGGTGATCGCGTAGCTGCCGTCGCCGTTGCGCTCGGCGCGGCTGCGCAGCGCGCCCACGTCGCTGCCCGCCTGCGGCTCGGTCAGGTTCATCGTGCCCGACCAGGCGCCGGAGATCAGCTTGGGCAGATACAGATCCTTGATCGCGTCCGAGGCATGGTGTTCCAGCGCCTCGATCTGGCCCTGCGTCAGCAGCGGGCTGGTCTGCAGCGACATGCAGGCCCCGCACATCATCTCGCCCACCGCCACGTTCAGCGCCTGCGGCAGGCCCATGCCGCCATGGTCCCGCCCCGCGGCCAGCGCGACCCAGCCGCCCTCGGCGATCGCGGCAAAGGCCTCGCGGTAGCCGGGCGGCGAGCGCAGGACACCGTTCTCCAGCCGCGCGGGGTGGATGTCGCCGGCCCGGCGCAGCGGCGCCAGCACCTCGTCGCAGAGTTTTGCGGCGCCCTCCAGCACCGCCTCGGCCGTCTCCGGCGTCGCCTCGGCGAACATCCCGGTCGCCGCGACCGGGGCCAGCGGCACGACATGGTCGAGGATGAAGCGGATCTCGGAGACGGGGGAACGGTAGGTCATCGCGTCGTTGGCCTCTCTCGCGCCTTGGCAAAGCCGGGCCCGGCGCGTATGTGACCCGGGCGGCCCAGCGATACCGCAGCCGGGGCCGGCGCGAAACCCGGACGCTGCGTCACGCCATGACCCAGACCACCCGCCTGTTGCCGCCCGATGCCGCGGGCCTCGCCGAAGCGGCCCGCCTGCTGGCCGCCGGGCGACTCGTCGCCTTTCCCACCGAAACCGTCTACGGCCTCGGCGGCGACGCGACATCCGCCGCGGCGGTGGCGGCGATCTATGCCGCCAAGGGCCGGCCGGGGCGAAACCCGCTGATCGTCCATGTCGCCGATCTCGCCGCCGCGCGCCGCCTCGCCCGGTTCGACGCGCGGGCCGAGCGGCTGGCCGATGCCTTCTGGCCCGGCCCGCTGACCCTCGTGCTGCCGCTGCGGGACGATGCCGGCCTCGCGCCGGCGGTGACGGCCGGATTGCCGACAGTGGCGCTCCGGGTGCCCGATCACCCGGTCGCCGGCGCGCTGCTCGCCGCCTTCGGTGGCCCGCTCGCCGCGCCCTCCGCCAATCCCTCGGGCAAGGTCAGCCCGACGATGCCCGCGCATGTGATGGCCGGGCTCGCGGGCCGGGTCGCCGCGGTGATCGATGCCGGGCCCTGCCCGGTCGGCGTGGAATCGACGATCCTGGGCCTCGCGGAGGGCGCGGCCCGGCTCTTGCGTCCCGGCGGCCTGCCCGTGGAGGCGATCGAGGCCTGCCTCGGCTGCCCGCTCGCCACCGCCATGGCCGATCCCGACCGGCCCGCGGCGCCGGGCCAGCTCGTCTCGCATTACGCGCCCGCCGCGCCGGTCCGGCTGAACGTCGCGGCCCCGGCGCCGGGCGAGGTCTGGATCGGCTTCGGGCCCGACTGTCCGGGTGCCGCGCTCAGCCTCTCGCCCGCGGGCGATCTCGCCGAGGCCGCCGCGGGACTGTTCGACATCCTGCGCCGCGCCGATGCCCTGGCCGGGCCGGGGGGCCGGATCGCCGTCGCCCCGGTCCCCGATCACGGCCTCGGCCGCGCGATCAACGACCGGCTGGCCCGCGCCGCCGCGCCACGCCCCCGATAGCGAGCGTGACCCGGATTTTGGTCTGGAAATATCCCGGGGGAGGGGCCGGCAGGCCCCCGGGGGCAGCGCCCCCGCCCGGCGCCGGACGGTTGCTCAACCGGCCGGGCAGCCCTTAAGTTCCACCGCCATGCCGTCCCCCATCAGCGTGATCACCACCGCCGAACGGTCCAGCGCGAAGGGCCGCGCCTCGGCCGGCACCAGATCGGCCACCGCGGTCAGCACCGGGCCGGCGCGCTCCAGCACCGGCTCCGACACCCAGACCGAGGGATCGCCGGCCTCGATCACCGCGACCTCGCCGGCGCCCAGCGCGGGATGGGTGATCTCGGCGGTCACCCGCAGCCCGTCGCGGATCGGCTCCACCCGGCAGCGCACCGGGGCCGAGACCCGCGGCGGCACCGCGTCGAGCGCGGCGCGGATCGCCGGATCGGGCGCGCCGGGCAGCGGCAGGTCGGCGGCCAGCCGCAGGCTGACCGGCACGCAGATCTCCTCGCAGATCCCCAGGTCGATCACCCCCGCCAGCCCGATCGGCGCGCCGGCGTCGCGCGGCACCAGTTCCAGCGGCAGCACGACCTCTCCGGAATAGCCGATGCTGCGCATCCCCGACAGGTCGAAGACCTCGGGCACCGGCCAGTGGAACCGCGCCGCGCCCAGGTTCTCCGACCCGGTCCAGTCCGCCGCCGGCGGGATGCCGGCATCGCCGGGCGCGCGCCAGTAGGTCTTCCACCCCGGCGCGAGCGTCAGTTTCAGCCCGGCCATCTGGCGGCCCTCGGCGGTGCGCCAGCCGCCCAGCACCTCGGCGCGCAGCACGCCGTCGGGCGGCGTCTGCGCCCTGGCGCCGGACGGGACGGCGGCGGCAACGGCGAGGGCCGCGAGCGTGGCGAGGGCGGTCAGAAGGCGTGTCGTCATGCGCCGAGATATCGGGCAGCGGCCCTGCAATGAAAAGTCACATTCGCGGCAGGGTGCCGCGATCGGGCCGGCGGGTCTTGCGCGCCCCGCCCCGGGACGCGAGGATCGGGCCAAGGAGGGACGCCATGGACCTGACCGGAAAGCTGCTTGTCGCGATGCCGGGGATGGGCGATCCGCGCTTCGAACACAGCGTGGTGTTCCTGTGCGCCCATTCGTCCGACGGCGCGATGGGGCTGATCGTCAACAAGCCCGCGCCGGAGTTGCAGTTCGCCGACCTGCTGGAACAGCTCGACATTCCCTCCGGCCCGGCCGGGCAGGACATCCGGGTGCATTTCGGCGGGCCGGTGGAACACGGTCGCGGCTTCGTGCTGCATTCGGCCGATTACGAGGGCTCCGGCGGAACGCTGAAGGTCGACGCCCGGTTCGGGATGACCGCCACGCTGGATATCCTGCAGGACATCGCGCAGGGCGATGGCCCGGCCTCGTCCCTGCTGGCGCTGGGCTATGCCGGCTGGGGGCCGGGGCAGCTGGAATCGGAAATCCTGGAAAACGGCTGGCTGACGGTGGAGGCCGATCCCGGCCTCGTGTTCTCGCCCGACAACGCGCAGAAATGGGAAAGCGCGCTGCGCACGCTCGGGATCGACCCGATCACCCTGTCGGCCGCCGCCGGCCGCGCCTGAGAACGGGCAGCGTCCGGCCGCGCCTGAACCGGCTCAGCCCGCCGGCCGCCGGCGCAGGGCCAGCGCGCCGATGGCCGCCGCAAGGATCGCCACCGCCGCCGCGCCCGCCGCGAACAGGCCGAAGGCCGGCATGACCGCCGTGCCCTGCCAGATCGCGCGGCCCAGCGTCGCCGCGAACACCGCCGCCGTCGCCAGCGCCGCCGTGCCGGTGACGCCGCGCAGTCCCGGCGCCGCGAAGGATCGGCGCAGCGCCGTCAGCATCCGCCCGACATCGGCCTGCGCGGCCAGCAGCGCCGGCACGACCAGAAGCACCAGCACCATGCCGAAGGCCAGCCCGTAAGAGAGCGTGATCACCGTGGGCTTGAGGAACTGCGCCTGGCTCGAGGTTTCGTAAAGCAGCGGCGCGAGGCCCAGGACGGTGGTCAGCGTCGTCAGCAGCACCGGGCGCAGCCGGTCGGCCGCCGCGTCGACGATCGCGGGCACGAGGCCGCGGCTTTTCGCGTAGTCGTCCACCGTGGTCACCAGCACGATCGAATCGTTGATGATGATCCCCGACATCCCGATCAGCCCGACGATCGAGAACATCGACAGCGGCACGTCCCAGACCGCATGGCCCCAGATCGCGCCGATCAGGCCGAAGGGGATCACCGCCATCACCACCAGCGGCCGGGTCCAGCTGGAAAAGATCCAGGCCAGGACCAGGAAGATGCCGGTCAGCGCCGCGATCAGGCCGAACCGCGCATCGGCCATGAACTCGCCCTCCTGCTCGGCCAGCCCGGCCAGCCGGAACGCCACGCCGTGGCGCTCGGCGATGTCGGGCAGGATCACGGTTTCCAGTTCCTCCACGATCTCCGTCGCGCGGGCCGGGTCGTCCTCGGCGATGTCGCCGGTGACGGACACCAGCCTCAGCCCGTTCTCGCGCCGGATCGTCGAGAACCCGGTCTCGGTGCGCAGGGTGACGATATCGGCCAGCGGCAGGTAGCTGCCCGCCGGGCTGCGCAGGAACGTCCGGTCGAGGAAATCGGCCCGGAGTTCGCCGGCGGGCAGTTCCACCCGGATCGTCGCGCTGCGCGGCCCGTCGGGGAAGCTCGCGGCCTCGATCCCGTTCAGCCGGTGCCGCAACACCCGGCCCAGCCCGTCGATGGTGAAGCCCAGCGCCTGCCCCTGCGCGGTCAGGTCGAGCACCAGCTCGTCCTTGTCATAGGCAAGGCTGTCCTCCACCGCCGAAACCTCGGGGAACGGCAGGAGCGCGGTCTTGAGCGCCTCCGCCGCCGCCTTCAGCGTGTCCGCCGAGGCGCCCGAGAACTGCACCGACAGCGAATCGCCGCCCGGCCCGGCGCGCCAGCCGCGAAAGCTCAGCTCCTCCAGCATCGGGTGGCGCGTCGCCTCGTCCTGCAGCGCGGCGATGAATTCGAAGGACGAATAGGGGCGCAGGTCGGGCTCGATCAGCTCGATCGAGATCGCGCCGAGCTGGTCGGCATCCTTGGTGTCCGCGCCCGACAGCGAGCGGCCGGCATTGCCGCCGATCTCGGCCAGCACGTAGTCGACCGGGTTCAGCCCGTGGTCGGCCTCGTAGCGCGCCGCAACGCGCTCGACGCTGTCTTGCAGCGCGCGCAGCTGCGCCATCGTGTCCGCGCGCGTGGCGCCGGGCAGCATCGCGAAATTGCCGGTCACCGAGGTCTGTTCCGGCGCGTTGAAGAACCGCCACTGCACCTGCCCCGAGATCAGCAGCGTCGCCTGCCAGGCCAGCAGCGCCACCGCCCCGGCCAGCACCGGGTAGCGGGCGCGGATCACCAGCCCCATCAGCGGCCGGAAGCCGCGGTCGCGCACCACCCGGAAGCCCCTGTTCACCTGCCGGCTGGGCCAGTCGTACCAGTGTTCCTTCGCGGTATGGGTCAGCGCGTGACGCATGTGGTGGGGCAGGATCAGGAAACATTCGACCAGCGAGGCGAGCAACACCATGATCACCGTGAACGGGATGTCGGCGATCAGGTCGCCGAACCGCCCGCCGATCGCGACGAGGCCGAAGAAGGCGATCACCGTCGTCAGGGTCGAGGCGATGACCGGCTGCGACATCCGGATCGCCGCGTTCTCGGCGGCCTCGATCGGCCCTTCCTTCAGCCGCCGGGCGCGGAAATCGGCGTGCTCGCCGACCACGATCGCATCGTCCACCACGATGCCCAGCGTGATGATCAGCGCGAACAGCGAGATCATGTTCAGCGTCAGGCCGGTGGCATACATCGCCGCGATCGCGGCGGTCATCGCCACCGGGATGCCGGCGGCCACCCAGAAGGCGATCCGGGCGTTGAGAAACAGGAACAGCAGGATAACGACCAGCGACAGGCCGAGAAGCCCGTTGTCGACCAGCAGGTTGAGCCGCCCGGTGATGTATTCTGCGCGCGAGCGGATCAGCTCGATCGTCGCGCCGGGCGGCAGCGTCGGCTGCATCGCGGCCGCGACCTCTTCGACGGTGCGCTGCATCGCGATCGCGTCGCCCAGGTCGGACCGGTCGACGCGCACCGACATCGCCGGGTCGTCGCCGGCGAAATAGGCCCGCGCGCGGGTCGCCCCCTCCACCCGCACCGTGGCCACGTCGCCGATGGTCAGGGCCGAGCCGTCGGGATCGCTGCGCAGCACGATCGCCGCGATCTCGTCCGCGCCACGCTTTTCCTCGCCGGTGCGCACCCGCGCCGCACCGCCCGAGACATCGCCCGCCGGGTCCGCGGCGGCCTCGGCGGCGATCGCCTCGGCGATCCCGGCCATCGAGATGTCGTGCCGGATCAGGCTGGCCGAGGGCACCTCGACCAGGGTCTGCGGCGCGGCGAGGCCCTGGATCGTGGTGCGGGTGACGCCGGCGGCATAGAGGCGGGCGACGAATTCGTCGGTAAACCGGCCCAGCTGGTCCACCGATACCGGGCCCGAGATCACCACGTCGGTCACCCGGTCGCGCCAGGCGCTGCGCCGGACGGCCGGATCCTCGGCATCGTCGGGCAGGTTCGAGTCGACCGAGGCGACGGCGCTTTCGACCTCGTCGAGCGCGCGGCTCATGTCCCAGCCGGG
>CAYUXM010000025.1:0-20997 GCA_964448765.1 uncultured Rhodobacterales bacterium | reverse complement strand
GCTCTGGTCCACGGCCGCCGCAGCCCGGCAGGATCGGTCGAGGAGTGTGACAAACTGCTATTATAGGGATCTCTATAATAGCCAAATGTCACACTCCTCCGTGGAGGTGACCTATCGCCCGCAAGGCGCCGGCCATCGCGTCCGGTCTGCCCGTGTCGATCTCTCGCGCATTCCCGATCCGGAAGCCTGGCTCACCAACCGCCTCGGGCCGCTCGCCCGCTTCGAGACCTGTCACATCGCGGGCGCTGACGCCAGCGTGCCGGATCCCGCCGACGCCGCGCGCCTCGACGCCCTCGCATCCCGCCTGACCGCCAGCATGCAGGCCGTGCTCGCCGCGCGGCGTGCGGCCCTCGATGCGCTGTCCGCCCGGCTGGAGGCCGCGACGCCCGCCGCCCTTCGCCACCCCCATCATTCCCAACCAGAAGAGGAGACCGAGACATGAGTTACGAACGATTGCGTCTCTACGACGCCGGCCGCTTCCACGACACCGAGTTGCCCGACTGGTACCGCGAGGCCGAGCGGCTGAGCGAGACCGAACGCATCGACTTCCACCGGGCGCTCGACCGCGTCCTCGATTGCGAGCACACGCTCCTGACCGAGGAGGGCCTGCTGGGCGGCGCGCTCGAGATCCGGTTCTGGCCGAGCGAGATCCACGGCTTCCTCGTGCTGATCGAGACGCCGCTCTCCTTCGTCGAGCATGTCATCGTCCCGAACCCCGCGGACTGGCTGCCCTTCCTCTCGCGCCATCTCGCACCGCTCATCGCGGTCGCCAACCAGAGCTCCCTGATCGCGCTCCACGGCAGGATCGGCAACGCCTTCATCGCCTGGGCCCGCCACGGCAAGGGCAGCCACATCGGTCGCGAGACGGGAGAAAGCCGGATCGACCTCGACAACGACCGAGACCGTCGCCGGGCCCAGCAGGTGCGCGCGGCCATGGAACGGGAACGGCAGGAGGGTCGGACATGAGCCAGCATCGCCATATCGGTCTCGAGCGCCAGGACGGCTACGACGTCGGCCGCGATCCGCGCACCATGACGATGGGGGACCTGGAGCAACTCGGCCACGCCCGGGTCTCGCCCCTGCGCGCCCTGCGGTTGAAATGCCTCGATTGCTGCAACGGCTCGGCGCGGGAAGTGCGGCTCTGCACGGCCGTGGACTGCCCCAGCTGGCCGTCCCGGATGGGAAAGAACCCGTGGCGCAAACCTCTCAGCGAAGAAGAGTGCGCCGAGCGCCGGGCACGGTTCGCGGGCAAGATCCCCGCTGCGCCGTCGGACGCCCAGAAAACTGGGGGCGAAATCGCCGCCTCGCATCTGGGTAGGGGGAGAGACCCGGACGCGCCGACTTCGGCTTTTCCTGCCAGCGTGCTGGACGAAAACACGGGAGGTCCGTCATGAAGACGATGCGCTGGCATCCTCCAGGCTATGGCGGCGAACGCCGCGACCCGGACCGCGTGAAAAGGGATGGGTGGCGCGATCAGGGCGTGCTGGCCGTCTCCATCGACGACGAGCGTATCAGCTGGCCAGAACGGGAGTTGGTCCGACAACTGGGCGATAAGCTGTATGGGCCAAGGCAAAGCGAGGCCGATGCACGGGAGCCGTGAGCGGATTCCCCTCTGGCCCCCTGACTCCACACCGGGGTCCAGACGGGGTCCACCCGCCAACCCGTTGAAGTTTCTGGTTCCTTCTGGGCCATTCCGTATACGGGAGGGCGCAGCGCGCAATATCGCCAGCGACAGGGCCGAACTTTTGGGAAGCCACTCAGGAATCCGGAGTCCGGCGGATGGCCGGAAAGCGCAATGATCGTTGGAGGTCGAGAGGCTTGCGTGCTGGACTCCGCGATGGCTCCGGAGTCCAGCTGGAATCCGGTGGACACCTGCGGTCAGCATCCACCGGCAAAAAGCATAGCCGCATCCGGTCGATCGGCTGCAAGCCTCCGACCGCTATGGCCGTTGCACCTCTTCCTCGTGTGCCTCCTCGCGGCGCCTTCGTCGCCGCTCCTCGGCCTCTCGAGGTGTCGGGCCGGAAAACGAGGCCGATGGACGGCACCGGCTGCCAGGTGCCGTGGGCAGGCGCGAGGGGCCGCAGCGGCCCCGCCCTGCCGTGTTCCAACGCGGCGGACTGGCGGCGTCGGCCGGCCGCCTTTGCAGGACTGTCACATCCCGCTGGTATCGCCGCAACCACCGTCCAACCTGGAGAATGACATGAAATCCACGACTTGCATCGCCCTCGTCCTCGCCCTCGGCGCCGCACCGGCGCTCGCGCAGAGTGGCGAGGACGTGACCGGCACGCTCGTGCTCTATACCTCGCAGCCCGACCAGGACGCGCAGCAGACCGTCGACGCCTTCAACGAAGTCTATCCCGACGTGGAGGTGGAATGGGTCCGCGACGGGACCACCCAGATGATGGCCCGCCTGCGCGCCGAGTTCGAGGCGGGGCAGCCGCAGCCCGATGTCCTGCTTATCGCCGACACGGTGACAATGGAGGCGCTGGAACAGGAAGGCCGCCTGATGGCCTATCCCGAGGCCGACGTCTCGGCCTTTGCCGAGGGCCTGATGGACCCCGAGGGCTACTACTTCTCGACCAAGCTCATCACCACCGGCATCGTCTACAACACCGCCGCCGAGATGGTCCCGTCGAGCTACACCGACCTTCTCGAGGAGGCCGCGACGAACAACATCGTCATGCCCTCGCCGCTCGAGTCCGGGGCCGCGACGATCCACATGTTCTCGCTCACCTCGATCCCCGAGCTTGGCTGGGACTACTACCAGGGCCTCGCCGACCAGGGCGCGATCGCTCAGGGCGGCAATGGCGGCACCTACCGCGCGGTGGCGGGCGGCGAGGCGCGTTATGGCTTCGTCGTGGACTTCCTCGCGCTGCGCAACATCCAGGACGGCGCACCGGTGGGCTTCGTCTTCCCCGAGGAAGGCGTCTCGGCGGTGACCGAGCCGGTGGCGATCCTTCAGACCGCGCAGAACGTGCCGGCAGCGCAGGCCTTCGTCGATTTCCTCCTGTCGGTCGAGGGGCAGGAACTAGCCGCGAGCCAGGGCTACCTGCCGGCGCATCCCGACGTGGCCGCGCCCGACTACTTCCCCGACCGGTCCGAGATCCGGGTGATCAACTTCGATCCGGCCGAGGCGCTGGCGAACGACCAGCCCTACAAGGAGCGCTTCGCCGACATGTTCGGCGGCTGATGCGGCGCATCCTCGACGGCGAGCGTCTGGCGCTCGCAACACTGATCGCGGCGGCGGCGGGGATCTTCCTGCTGCCGCTCGTCCGTCTGTTCTGGGTCGGCCTTTCGGGCGGGCTCGGCCCGCTTGCCGAGGCGCTCGACAGCGACACGACCCGCCGCGCGCTGTGGAACAGCCTCGAGAGCGGGCTCGCCTCGGCGACGCTCGCGCTCGTCCTCGGCACGGTGCTGGCCTTCGCCATCGGGCTGACGAACCTGCGCGCCAAGGGCGTCTTCGTCTTCCTCCTGCTCCTGCCGATGATGATCCCGCCGCATGTGACGGCAATCTCCTGGATACAGGCGCTGGGGCCGTCGAGCCCGGTCCTCGGCGCCTTGGGCATCGCGCCCGAGATCGGCGCGGCCCATCCGCTCTACTCCCGCGAAGGGGTGATCCTGCTCCTGACGATCCAGCACACGCCGCTGGTGTTCCTCGTGATGCTGGCCGCCCTCCGCGGCCTGCCCCGCGAGGTGAGCGAGGCCGCCCGGATCGCCGGCGCGGGCCCTGGGCGCCTCTTGCGCCGCATCCTCCTGCCGCTCCTCGCGCCGTCGCTCGTGGCGGCCTTCGCGCTGGCCTTCGTCTCGGCCTTGGGGAATTTCGGCATCCCCGCACTTCTGGGCATCCCCGGGCGCTACGTGACGCTGCCGGTCCTGATCTGGCGCCGGCTCGCGGGCTTCGGGCCGAGCGTGCTGACCGACGTGGCGGTGCTCGCGATGATCCTCGCGCTGATCGCTATCCTGTCGGTGGCGCTGCAGGGCTGGCTGCAGCGGGTCGTCCGCGCGGGCCTGATCGGGCCGCCGCAGCCGGCGCTCGCCATCGGGCTCGGCCGGGCGCGGCCCGTGTGGGAAGGGGCGCTCGCACTCTTCGTGGTTGCCACGCTCGCGCTGCCGCTCGCCTCGCTCGTCGCCACCGCGCTGGTGCCGACCTACGGCGTGCCGCTGACGCTCGCCACGCTCACCTGGGACAACTTCGCCGAGGTGCTGCTGCGCCAGGACGCCACCGTGCGGGCCTTCGTCAACTCAACGCTGATCGCGGGCGCCGCCGCGCTGACGCTCGCCGCGCTCTCGGCGCTCGTGGCCCATTTCGGCGCGCGGGCGGAGCGGACGGGCCGTGCCACGAGCGGTTTCGCCACGACGCTGGCCGAGGTCAGCTACGCGATCCCGGGCCTTGTGATCTCCATCGCCTTCATCCTCGTCTACATCCGGCCGATCCCGGGCCTTGGCCTGTCGCTCTACAACACGCTTACGCTGATCTTCCTGGCCTATCTCACCGCCTATTTCGCCGTCGCGCTGAAGCCCGTCGCTGCGGCGGCGGGACAACTCGACCCGTCGCTCGACGACGCAGCAAGGGTCTCCGGCGCGCGCTTCGCCCGGAGACTTCTCCGCGTGCACCTGCCGCTGATGGCGCCCGCCGCCGCCTCGGGCGCGATCCTGGTATTCCTGACGGCCTACAACGAGATCACGGTCTCCGCCCTTCTGTGGTCGCGCGGGAACGAGACCATCGGGACGACGATCTTCAACTACGAGGACGGCGGCTACACGACGCTGGCCTCCGCCATGTCCTCGATCACGGTGCTCGCGACCGTGATCCTGATGACGCTACTCGACCGGCTGGGGCGCCGCCTGCCGCCGGGCGTCGTGCCCTGGCGCCTCTGAGGGCGGCGCGGGCAGGACCCAGCCGCCGGTGAGCGCGAGGTCGAGGGTCTCGCCCGAGGTCAGGCGGCGGGAGCTCGAGACCGGCAGGGGCTCGGGCAGTCCGTCGACCTCGGCCAGCCCCTCCCAGACGCCGCCGCGGTAGAACACCCGGTCGAGCCGGGCGCGTAAGGGGCCCTGCCCGAGCGCGACGTCGCCCGGACGGACCACCAGCGTCACGCCGCCGGGGGCCGCGCCGTCCGGGGCGCGCACGGGGATGTCGTAGCCCGCGACGCGCGCCCGTCCCGCGCCAGCGAACCGCGCCGGCAGGAGCGCGGCGCGGCCGATGAAGCGCGCCACCTCCGCCGTGGCGGGGCGGTCGTGGAGATCCTCGGGCGTCGCCACCTGGCGGAAGCGGCCCGCGCCCATCACGGCCACCCGGGTCGCGAGCGCCATCGCCTCGCGCTGGTCGTGGGTGATGTAGATCGTCGTGGCGCCCGCACGGGCGTGGAAGGCGGCGATCTCCTCCTCCATGCTGGCGCGCAGATGCGGGTCGAGATTGGCGAGCGGCTCGTCCATCAGGATCGTCCGCGCGCCCCCCGCGAGGCACCGGGCGAGCGCCACGCGTTGCCGCTGGCCGCCCGACAGCTCCGCCGGGCGCCGCGTCGCGAAGTCGCTCAAGGCGACCGTCCGCAAATGTCCCCCGGCCTCGGACCGGGCCTCGCCCCGCGATCGCCCGGCGCTCTCGATCGGGAAGGCCACGTTGCCGAGCACATCCATATGCGGCCAGAGCGCGTAGGACTGGAACACCACGCCCACGTCGCGGTCTTCCGGCGGGACATGCAGGCCGGGGCGCGAGACGGTGCGGGCGTCGAGCCTGATCTCGCCCCCGTCGGGGCGTTCCAGCCCGGCGATAAGGCGCAGGAGCGTGGACTTTCCGCAGCCCGAGGGCCCGAGCACGACGAAGAACTCGCCGGCCTCGATCTCGGCCGTGACGCCTGCGACGGCCGGCTGGCCGGCAAAGCTCTTGCGGATGTCGATGAGCGAGATCGCCATGACGGCCTTTCCCGGATCGCGCGCGGCCGTGGGCCGTTTTCCGGAGGTTTGATCACAGCTATTCCGTGCCGAGGCAACCATCGATGTGGAACGGGGCGCAGGTGCCTGGCCGCCCGCGTTGCGGTCCATGCGCTGCCAGAGCGCATTCTGGACCGACGCTAGGCCGGATGTGCCCCCGGCAGGTCTTGGGAACGCCGCCCGAGCCACTCCCGGATCGCGGCCTCTGACGCGCCGTGGAAGTCCGCCTCGGCCAGTTCCGCTGGATCCTGTCGCGATGGGCAGACGGGATGCGCGATCCGATCTTCCGGGCCGAAGCGCCACACCCAGTCGACCGAGCCGTCAGGTCCGGTCTCCGCAATGAAGCGCGGTCTCGTCATGGCGTATCCGTCTCTCGCCCGATCTCGTGTCACCGAAATGTCATATCCCGAGCGGTGCAGGCGCGAAAAGACCGTTTCCGACATCCCGTGGATTTGTCGCAATTGACGTTGCGGAACACGGGGGCTGTCAAGGCGCAGTCCCTCGATCTGTGCTCAGGCGATACGATCGCGCGCCTCGAGCCAGGAGAATCTGTCGGAAAGGTCCCGCAGGAGCGCGGCATCATCCGCGGCGAGAATGCGACCGTCCCGCAGAAAGGGGGCGTAGGGTCGCCGGTCGAGCATGCGTACCGACCCGCCGGCCTCCGTCGTTACGAGCGCGCCGGCCGCGTGGTCCCAGACCTTCGCACCGCCCGAGAGACAGAACCGCACCCGGCCCTGCGCCAGCATGCGGTATTCGTGGCAGGAGCAGCGCAGCGCATCTACCCGGCCAAGCCCCGTCAGCTGCGCGGCGAGGCGTGCCCGGTCCGCAGCGGGGAAGTTGAAGGGCGACACCAGTCCCTTCGCCTCAACCACGTGCCCCGCGCCGCCGACGCGCAAGCGGTGCCGCGTGGGCTCTCCCGCCCGTTCGAACCAGGCGCCGCCGCCCGCCCGCGCTGCGATCCAGTCATCCATCACGGGATCGTAGAGCACGCCCGCCACGGTGCGTCCGCGCTCGATCACGGCGAGGATGACGCCAAAGACGGACAGGCCCGCGGCGAAGTTCCACGTCCCGTCGATCGGGTCGATCACGAAGGCCAGCGGCGCGCCGGGCAGCCTGTCAAGGAGGCCCGGATCGGTCTCGACCGCTTCCTCGCCGACGATCAGCGCCTCGGGAAAGTCGCGCGCGAGGGCCTGCGCGATGGCGCCCTCCGCAGCGAGGTCGGCCTCGGTGACGAGATCGTCGGGTGCCGTCTTCGCGCGGATGTGGTCGGGCTGCAGCCGGCGGAAGCGCGGCAGGATCTCCGCCGCAGCGGCCTCGCGGACGATTTCGATGCAACGGGAGAGGTCGCGGTCATCGCCGAAGGAGGCGGGCGTTTCAGGTTCCGTCATGTCCCCTCCGTTCGGCATCTCGTGGTCCCGCGCGAGACCTTCGAGATCCCGAAGGTGCGCGTCTCGAACGGACGGTCCGGGGAATCCAGCCTTGCGAGGGCAAGCTCGACCGCGGCGGCGGCCTGTTGCGCGACGTCCTGCCGGATCGTGGACAGGGCATAGGCGCTCCAGCCCGCCTGTTCGATGTCGTCGAAGCCCACGATCTGCAGAGCCCCCGGAATGTCCAGGCCGCGCTCGTGCCGGAGCCGGTCGAGAACGCCGAGCGCCAGAAGGTCTGTGGCGCAGAAGATGCCCTCGACGCCGTCCCGATGCGTGGCGGCCTCGATCGCGTCGGCGGCGGCGTGGCCCGCCGCGTGGCTCTGGTCCGCGCTTTCGATTGTCACGACGGGACGGTCATCAGCTCGGCAGCAGGCGAGGAAGGCCTCGGCGCGGCCGCTCACGGACCAGGTGCGCTCGGCCGATGCGAGGAGCGCGAAGCGCGTCACCCCACCCGCGCGCAGAATCTCGAAGGCGGCCCGGCCGCCCGCCTCGAGATCCATGCAGACCGTGTCGGCCCCGGCCGAGGCCGGCCCGCGATTGATCATCACCAGCGGCACGCCGGCGCGGTTGCAGGCCTCGACGACTTCGGGTGCGGGGGTATCGGAGGTGACGATGACGCCCGAGACGCTGTAGGAGAGGATGTTCTGGATCAGGGCCCGGACATCCTCGCCCCGGTCGGCCACGAGCAGCAGCGGATCGAGCCCCTCGCGCAGGAGGTTCTGCGCCAGGCACCGCACCTGCAGCGCCCGGAACGGCGTGTCGAGCCGCGAGGCCACGATGCCGACAAGCCTCGAATGGCGCGCCTGCAGCCCGCGGGCGAGCGCGTTGACCCGGTAGCCGAGCGCCTCGGCGGCGTCGAGCACGCGCGCGCGGACCTCGGGCGAGACGCGCGCGCCGGGGGTGAAGGTCCGGCTCACGGTCGAGCGCGAGACGCCCGCCTCGCGTGCCACATCGAAGGACGTGGGCGTGCGCGTCCTCGGCTCACCGCCCATGGGTGTCGAGCCCCGCCGCCTCCATTCGGCGGCGGAAGGTGAAGATGTCGTCGATGTTCGCGATGTCGGGCCGGGCGGCGATCATCCGGTCGAAGACCGCCGGATCGCGGCCCATGTAGCAGATCATCAGATCGGCGCCAAAGGCCCGCGCGGCCTCCATGTCGGACCAGTCGTCGGTGCTGTCATACTCGATGATGTCGGGCGAAAGCCCCTCGAAGCAGGCTTCGAGCGGTCCGAAATCCATCCGTCGCGTCATGATCCTCGCCTTGGGGTCCGCCGCCTTGATGGCACGCAGGCCATCGTAATCCCAGCCCCAGAAGATGCATCGCTCGACGATCCCGGCCCGCTGCACTTCGCGCAGGGCGGCGAGGGGGTCGGCGTCCTTGATCTCGATGTAGATGCCGCGCCCCCAGTCCCGCGCGCAGTCGAGCATCTCGGCCAGAGTCGGCAGCCGGACACCGGCAAAATGCGGGTCGAACCAGCACCCGGCGTCGAGCGCGCGCAGCTCCGACATGGGCAGGTCGGTGACGGGCCCCGATCCGTTCGTGGTCCGGTCGACCGTGGCGTCGTGGCTGACCACGAGTTCTCCATCGGCGGAGGTGCGCAGGTCGAGCTCGACCCAGTCGAACCCGGCGGCGAAGGCGCAGGCGGCGGCGGGCAGTGTGTTCTCGGGCGCCACGGAATTGGCGCCTCGATGCGCGACGGTGCGGACCGGCCAGACCGTCGGCGCGCGGAACGGGTGCACCAGTTCCGGCGTGTCGGAGCAGATGCCGAGGATGGGAAGCCCGCGCAGATCCGCCATGCGGCCGGGATCCTCCTCGTGCCACAGGACGATGCGCTGGCCCTGCGCCGCGGCGCGCAACAGGAACTCCGGCGTGAGGCTGTCCTGGGGGCGGTCCATCCTTTCCCAGCACAGGTGGATGATGTCGGCGCCGGCCGCATGGACGAACGGGTCCGCGCCGAGCGGCACGAGCGCGGCGTTCGGGTAGGTCACGCCAGCCGCCTTCAGGGCTGCCACGGCGGCGGGATCGAACGCGCCGAGGATCGCCCGCTCCAGCCCCGCCTGCCGCAGCGCCCCGGCCACGGCGAGCGGGTCTGCGTCCTTGATGTCGGCGTAGATCCCCGCGCCCCGCGCCAGCGCCCGCGCGATCACCGCGTCGAGCGTCGGCACATTGCAGT
Source organism: uncultured Rhodobacterales bacterium (assembly GCA_964448765.1). GTDB lineage: Bacteria > Pseudomonadota > Alphaproteobacteria > Rhodobacterales > Rhodobacteraceae > JANSXY01. Next base: position 11,471 of record CAYUXM010000025.1, on the reverse strand, counting down.
CGGCGGCCAGCGCGTCGGCCGTGCTCGCCGCGACCGTCAGGCCGGAGGCTGTCGTCGCGTCGTGGTGGGCCACGAGGACACCGTCGCCCGCGGTGCGGATGTCCACCTCCCAGAACTCCGCGCCGAGATCGCTGGCCAGGTCGAAGGCGCGCAGCGTGTTGGCCCGCGCATAGGCCGAGGCGCCGCGATGGGCGATGGCGTAAGGGCGCACGGGATCGAGCCAGCGGGTCACAGCCGCCGCCCCTCGGGCGAGAAGGCGAAGATGCGGTCGAGGTCGATCCCCCAGTCCACGGACGCGCCCAGCCCCACGCCCGAGCCCGCCGGAAGGATCGCCCGGAGCCGCCCGCCACCCGCCAGTTCCACCTCGAAGAGGTCCTCGCGCCCGTGGTTCTCCAGCATGATGACCTCGCCCGGGATGGGCCTGCCCTTGCACGGCCCGTAATGTTCCGGCCGGACGCCGAGGACGACCGGCCCGCGCCCGCGCAGCCGCCCGGCATCCCCGAGGCTCGGGCCCTGGGCGAGGCGCAGCTCGTCCCCCGCTTCGGCCTCGAGAAACGCGATGGGCGGATTGCCGAGGAAGCCGGCCACGTAGCGGTCGGCGGGGTTGTCGTACATCTCGGCCGGTTCGGAAATCTGCACGATCCCGCCCTCCTTCATCAGGGCGATCCGGTCGCACATGCTCATCGCCTCCACCTGGTCATGGGTCACGAGGATCGCGGTGATCCCGGTCTGCCGCTGCACCCGCCGGATCTCGGAGCGCATCTCCATCCGCAGTTTCGCGTCGAGATTGGCGAGCGGCTCGTCGAGCAAAAGGACATCGGGCTCGCGCACCAGCGCCCGGGCGAGCGCCACGCGCTGCTGCTGGCCGCCAGAGAGCTGCGCGGGCCGCCGCTCCAGAAGCTCGCCGATCTGCACGAGGTCCGCGATGGCGCGCACCTTGCCGTCCATCTGCGCCGTGCTCTCGCCCCGGACACGCAGCGGGAAGGCGATGTTCTGGGCCACCGTCATGTGCGGGTAGAGCGCGTAATTCTGGAACACGATGCCCACGTTGCGCGCCTGCGCGCTGACGCCTGCCACGTCGCGCCCGCCGAAGAGGATGCGTCCGCCATCGACCCGGTGGAGGCCCGCGATGGCGAAAAGCGTCGTGGACTTGCCGCAGCCCGAGGGCCCCAGGAGCGCGATCATCTCGCCGTCCTCGACGGTCAGGTCCAGCGCGTCGATCACCGTGGTGTCGCCGAAGCGCTTGGTGAACCCCTCCAGCACCAGCCGCATCAGCCCTTCGTCCCCCCGCCGTAGATGTTCATCAGCTTCTTTTGGAAGATCGCGTAGATCGCCAGGACGGGCAGGGCGTAGAAGATCGACACCGCCTTGAAGAGGCTGAAATCCGCGAACCGGTCGTCGGCGATGATCGAGGCCAGATAGGTCGCGAGCACCTGCGGCGCGTTGGCGGGCGCGAGCACGAGCGGCAGGATGAACTCCGACCAGCCCGAGAGGAACGAGAAGATCAGGATCGCGGCAAGCCCCGGCTGGACCTGAGGCAGCACCAGAAGCCGCCAGACGGTGAAGCGGTCCGCCCCGTCGGTCACGCCGGCCATCTCGATCTCCCACGGGACGCTGTCGTAGAAGCCCTTCATGATCCAGATGCCGAACGGCAGCTCGAAGGCCACCTTCACGAGGATCACGCCGGTCAGCGTGTCGTAAAGCCCCATGTATTGCAGGATCAGGAAGACCGCGACGATGAGCGTGATCGTCGGGAAGGCGTGGAGCACGATCAGCCCGCCGAGGAAGACGCCGCGCCCCGGCATGTTGAGCCGCGACAGCGCATAGGCCGCCGTGAGCGAGATGGAGGTCACCATAAGCGCCGTGCAGGCCGCGAAGATCAGCGTGTTGCCCGCGAGGCGCCAGATCGTCGGCCCGCCCTCGGAAAGCGGCCCGGTCAGGAACCGCCAGTGCCGCAGGGTGAACCCGTCGGGGATGATCGAGCCGGGCGGCGTGGTCGTGACCGTGTCGACCACCTGGTAGACATACATCACCACGAGCGGCGCCGAGAGCGCGACCAGAACCGCGATGAGCGGCCAGTGGCGGGCGTGACGGGCGGGGCTCTCGTGCATGGCGCTCACCTCTCGATCCGCGGCTTCGACAGGAGCGCCTGGAAGTTGAAGAACCGCAGGTAGAGGAGGGAAAGCGCCGTGCCGATGATCACCAGGACCAGTGCGAAGGTCGCGCCCAGCCCGTATTGCAGGTTGCCGCCGTAATTGTTGAGCGCCGTGCGGAAGGCGGCCATGGCCCAGACCTCCGTCGCGCTGCCGGGCCCGCCGCCCGTGCTGAGCAGGATGTATTCGAAGGAGGCGAGCAGCGAGAGCGTCTGGTAGGCGGTCACGAACAGGATCGGCCAGCGCATCTGCGGCAGGATGATGAAGCGCACCTGCTGCCAGCGCGTGGCGCCGTCGACCTCGGAGGCCATCAGCATCGTCTGCGGGATCGCCTTGATGGCGCTGGCGAAGATGATCATCCCGAAGGAGGCGCCGACCACCCCGTTGATCAGGATGACGGCGGTCCAGGCATGGACCTCGGAATGCATCATCCAGTTGATCCGCTCGACGCCGAAGGGGGCGAGCGCGCTCGCGATGAAGCCGTTGTCCCACATCAGCCATTTCCACATCAGCACGTAGAGGACGGGCGGCAGGATGCGCGGCATGAACCAGATGGCGCGGAACGTGGCCGAGCTCCGCTCGGGCAGGTAGAAGGTGCTGACGGCGAGGAAGAGGCCGAGCCCGACGTTGAAGATCACGAGCGTCAGCGCGACATACATCACCGTGTTGATCGCGTAGCGCGCGGTGGAGGGCAGGCTGAGCAGAAGCTCGAAATTGCGCGTCGTCCAGGACCAGCCGGTATAGGCTGCCTCCACGATCGCGTCGTGGTCGGCCTCCGGGATGCCTGCCGCGGCGAGGTCGGCGCGCAGGGAGGCGGCCGTGTCGTGGCGGGTGTTCAGGACCGAGCGCTGGAACAGCTCGGCCGCCTGCTTGCGGTCCCGCGTCATGCGCAGCTCGGGCGCGCGCAGGTCGCGCAGGGCCCGCTCCAGCTCGCGCCGCGTGTCGAAGCTCTGCCTGCCGAGCTCTTCCTCGACGCGCTCGGCCAGGTCGTCGCCGAAGGCCGCGCCCAGCGCCGCGATCCCTTCGGCATCCACCGCGTAGCCCGCGTCGGAGAGCTGCGACAGGGTGGCATCGTTCAGCCCGTCCTCGGCGAGGTCGCGCAGGCTGTCCTCGGTCAGCATCCAGTCGCCGCCGCGGATGCCGGTGGCCGTGGACATGTTGGTGAAGGCGAAGACCGCCGTCATCACCACGGGCAGCAGGTAGAACAGCACGACCGCGATCAGCGCGGGCGTGAGAAACAGTAGTCCGATCCTGTCCTGTCGCATGGCGGGGGCCTTCGGGGTCGGACGGGCCGGCAGACGGCCCGTCCGGGGCGTTTCAATCAGCGCACGATCAGCTCGTCGCCCAGCACGGAGGTCAGCTCGGCCTCCAGTTCGGCAACGGCCTCCTCGGGGCTCTGCACGCCGGTCCACGCGCTTTCGAGGCCCGACCACATGGCCTCGGAATAGACGCCGTAATCGGGGTGGTTCGGCTGGCTGTTGGCGTGCGGCAGCAGCACCGAGGTCGCCGCATCGGCCCAGGGGTCCTGCGCGTAGAGCGGCACGATGGACTGGCTCTCGGCCACGGCGAGATGCGCGGACTTGATCGCGTGCAGCGTGTTGATCCGCGGCTCGGTTGCGATCTCCACCAGTTGCGCGGCGATGTTCTGCACGTCGTCATCGCCCTGGTCGGTCACGAGATAGACCAGGGGATGGGTGATCGTGTTCGGGCGGCCGGCCTCGGTGCCACCGGCGGGGATCAGGGTGAAGGCGACGGTTCCGAAGAAGTCGTCGTTGCCTTCGCGGATGTAGCGGCCGTAGTGCCACGTCCCGCCATGCCACATCGCGGCGTTGCCGTTGGCCACGTCGGCATACCACTCGTTCCAGTCCGTGCCGATATGGGTGCGGCTGGTGACGCCCGCTTCAACCGCATCGACGAAGAACTGGTAGAACGCGGTCATCGCCGCGCGGTCGAGCACCAGCTTGCCGCTTTCGGGATCGTAGAGCTCGCCGCCGAAGGACTGGTAGAACTGCGCGTAGTCCGGCCCGTTGGAGACGCGCGGGTAGAAGCCCATCCCTTCCTCGACGAGGCCCATCTCCACGGCGCGCGTGGCGTCTTCCAGAACGTTCTGCAGCGTGTAGTCGCCCGCCAGAACCCGCTCGGGCAGGGCGTCGATCTCCGCGTCCGTGTAGCCGATGGCCCGCATGTGCTCGCGCCAGAAGAAGAACGGGCGGCTCTCGGCATCCTGCGGGATGGCCCACTGCACGCCGTTGAACGCGGCGATGTCCATCAGGTTGGGGTAGACGTCGGCGATGGGCCAGGCGTCGAGGTCGAGATAGTCCTCGACCGGCACGATATAGCCCGCCTGGCTCCAGGGGGCGATATCGAGGTGGCTCGTCACCACGATCTCGGGCGCGTCGCCGGCCTCGGCGGCCAGCGTCACCGCCTGCTTGAACTCGGCCCAGCCGCCGAATTCCCACATGTTGGTGACGTTGATGCTGATGTCCTCGCCGCGGATCGCCGCTTCGCGCTCGAGGATGTCGGCGGCCATCTCGATGGCCTCCCAGCGGTAGCTGTCAGCCTCGCTGGAGCCGCCGCTCCAGACCCGGATGTCGTAGTTCTGCGCGGCGGCGGCGCCGGCCAGGACGCTGCAGAGCGCGGTCGCTGCAAGAAGTCGCTTGGTCATGGATCTCTCCCTTGCGCCAGGCACGGTGGCAGCCGTCCCTCGCGGCAGATGTCAGGTGGCTTCGGATCGACGTGTGCCACGGTCGTGCACACGTGTGCATCGTGGTTAACGCGCCTTGACGAAGTCGGCGTGACGTTAAGGAAAAAGAAATGTGACGCTTGCCGAGACCTCCCCGTGCATCCGCTCGGGGCGTTGACGACCGTCAGGGACAGATCGCCGTCTGCCGTTCCGGCGGTGCCGCGGAGGCGCCTCGCTTGGCGGCGCGCGCCGGGTCGACAGGGCCCATCCGTCTCACCAGCGGATGTGGCGCGGCCAGGCAAAGCTTTCGTCCGGATCGACAGCGCCGAGGGCGAGGCACGTCCGCCGCAAAGCGGTGGCGACGTCCGCGCGAGGCAACGCGGCCAGATCGCGCGCCTCGATCGGCGCGCCGACGGTCATCGAGACGTCGCTGCCGATCCGCCGTCGCGTCTCGCCGAACAGCATCGCGACACGCAAGGAATAGGACATGTGGCTCGCGATCTGGAACAGGCGCGAGTTCTGGCCGTGGCAGAAGACCGGCACCACGTGCGTGCCCGCCGTGAGCGCCAGCCGGGCGACGAACGGGTGCCACGGCAGCTCCGCCGCGGGCCGGCGGAAGGGTCGGTTCGAGGTCGCGACGCTGCCGCCGGGGAAGATTACCACCGCCGCGCCGGCGTCCAGCGCGTCCGTCGCCTTGCGGCGCATCGCGGCCGTTCGCCTGCGCGCCTCGGCCGTCTCGGCGAAATCTACGGGAAAGAGGTAGGGCTCGAACTCGGGCACACGGCACAGCGATGCATGGGTGAGGATGCGCACGTCCCGGCGCAATTGCGTCGCCAGCCAGCCCAGCGCCAGCCCGTCGGCGACGCCGAAGGGATGGTTGGCAACGAGCAGCACCCCGCCGTCCCGCGGGATGGAGGCCGGCGGCGTTCCTGCCAGCTCGATCCGCAACTCGAGCAAACGGAGCGCGGCATCGAACGGGTTTCCTTGGGCGCCCGACGCGACCCACGCGTCGTAGAGCCGTTCCAGGTGCCGGCTGCCGGACGCGAGTTCGACAGCGCCGATCAGCTGCCGTCGGAACCAGGACTGCCCGTCATGCGCATATGTGAATGCCACCCGCTCGGTCGGGGCGGGCAGGGGACCGAGCCGTTCAATCGCCGTTTCCGCCATGTAGGCCACCTCGTGAAACGAGGGGCCTGATTTGCATCCAAATGTAACAGCGCTGTTACGATCAGGCCCGGGCGGCGTGCACCAATCCGCGTCGGTCGCGCCGGGCGACCGGCCGTCACGCAGGGATCGACGGCGCGGTCTCCAACCCTAAGTCCGGCCCATGGATCGAGCGGATGTGGCCTTTGAAAACGCGCGAGGATCGCGGTTCGACTTTCTCCAGACGGTCAGCCTGAACGCGAGGTCCGACCGGCCGAACGACGATCGGGCAGGTACCTCGCGACAGCTGGCCTGGGTCATCGACGGTGCGACCGACCTCGGGCCGCCGGGCCTGCTCGGTGCGGAAGGGGGCGCGGCCTGGATCGCGGCCACCGCCCATGACGCGTTCGCCGCGGCAGAGGCACAGGACATGCGGGCGACCTGTCAGACCGCGTTCCACGCCATCGCGGCGCGGTTCGAGCGGGACCGGACGCGCGCGGTCGAGGCGGCGTGGGAGCTGCCCAAGGCGGCGTTCGCCGCCGCGCGCCTCTCGGGCGAGACGCTCGAGGTGGCCTGGGCGGCGGATTGCGCGATCCTGCAGGCGACGTCCGACCGGGTATGGTGGTGCACCGAAGCGCCGGAGACCGCCGGCGAGACCGCTGCCGCTGCTGCGCTCGGTGCCGGACGCAGCGCGCAGGAGCCGCGGGACGCGGAACTCCTCGCCGACCGCCGGGCGCATCGCGGCGAAGCGGACCACGCGGCCATCAGCCCGGACGCCGCGGCCTCGGCGCGGGCGACAACCTACGGCGCCTCGCGGGTCATGTCCGGGGACGAAATCCTCCTGATGAGCGACGGCTTTCTGCGACTGGTTACCGATTTCCATCTCTACACGGCCGAGACGCTGATCGAGGCGGTGCGTGTCCGCGGCCTCGCGGCGCTCGCGGTCGAGTTGCGGGACATCGAGCGCGAAGATGCCGCCTGCCTGCGCTATCCGCGGTTCAAGGTCAGCGACGACGCCACGGCGCTCTGGCTGCGGGTGGCCGTCAGCTGAGTTTCAGCGCCAGCGGCAGGGGGCGGTCGAACTGCGCCGGGCTGTCCGGAAGGTCGTGGTGCACGTCGCGCGGCGTCAGGAGCGCGCCGCCGCCCTCGCAGAAGACCTGTGTCGAACCGCCGCCGTCGAGATGCATGGCGATCTGCGCGCCCTCCTCGGCCATCAGGCAGGCGAGGTCGTGGAGCGTTGCCCCGGCGGCCTCTCCGGCCTTGCGGAAGAAAGACGACGTGCCCTCGACGGCGCAGAAGAACAGCGACCCGCCGGCCGTGATGCCGGCGGAGAGCCGGGCCGCGCGGGTCTCGCTCCAGTCTGCCGCCCAGGCATGGGGCGAGACCGCAACCGCGTCGGCGCGCGCCGGATCGGGGCGCATCGTCTCTTCGGCGAAGATGTCCCGCCCGGCTTGCGTCGGGACGCCGTCCTCGACGATGACGGGGCCGGCCTGCACGCCTTGCGCGATGTCGGGCGCGAGATCGTAGGTGATCTGCGGGGCAGCCTCGGCCTCCGTTCGGCTCGCGAAGCGGATGACGCAGCCCGCGCGCGGAATGGGCATGCCCCCGCCGGGCTTCAGCGCCACGGCGTGCCGTCCCACAAAGGCCACGTCCCATGCCTCCGGCGCCACGGGGCTCGCGCCGCCTTGCGAGCCGTGAAAGAGCGCGACGGCGGTCAGCGGATCGGTCCGTCCGGCCGGGCCGTGGGCATGCGGCGTGGCCCTGCGCCCGTCCGGCAGGGTGATGCTGCAATCGGCAAAGCCGAGACGCCGGATCGCCGGGCCGGTGCGGGTCATCAGCAGACAGGCCCGCCTGAGCTGCGGCGGCGTTTCCACAATCCCGTCCGCCATTGTCAGGCCGATCGGGTCGCCATAGGCGTCCCACGGCCCGGCGAGTTCCGGCGGCAGGAACAGGAAGTGATTGGCGTTGACCAGAAGCTCGCCCCGCGCCAGCCGCGCCGCCGCCAGACGGAGCAGGTGCAGGGGCGCGGCGAGGTGCGCGCCATCCGGCGCCGCGCAGTGTCGGTCCGCGAGACAGTTGACGGGTCCAAGCCCGTCGATCTCGCGGATCTCCGGCCGCGACGCCCGCACGGAAGCCGGAGGCACCGGGACGAGCGGCGCGGAGAGGCGCGCCTCGCCCAGAACCTGCGCAAGCCGGTCCTCGGCGGGCGTCGCGCGCTCGGTGAAAAGTGGCAGGACATCGAAGCGGTCCGGGTCGATCCGCAACACGCGCGCCGTCTTGCCCGATGCGAGACGCCGTTCGAAGCTTCGTGTCCGGACGCTCACTTCACGCCACCGCCCATGAAGCCCTGCAGCACGTGTTTCTGGGCCAGAACGTAGACCAGGACGAGCGGCAGGACCGAGATCACCGAGCCCGCCATGAGTTGATGCCAGGCGGCCTCGTACTGGCTGAAGAAGCTCAGGAGGCCCAGAGGCACGGTGAAGAGCTCGGGCGAATTGAGGAAGATCAGAGGTCGCAGAAGCTCGTCCCAGTTGTTGATGAAGCCGATCACGAAGATCGCGACCAGCGCCGGCTGCGCCAGCGGCAGGTAGACCTTGTAGAAGATCTGGAACGGATTGGCCCCGTCGATCACGGCGGCCTCGCCGTATTCGTCGGGCAGGGCGCCGAAATACTCACGCAGCATGAAGGTGCCGAAGGCGCCGACAAGGAAGGACGGCACGATGAGCGGCAGCCAGGTGTCGATCCAGCCGAGGCCGCGCATCAGCAGGAACTCGGGGATGATCGTGACCTCCGCCGGCACGAAGGCGGTGGCCAGAACGACGCCGAAAAGCCAGTTCTTGCCCGGCAGCTCCATCTTGGCGAAGGCATAGCCCGCCAGCGAACAGGTGATGACCTGCCCGAGCGCGGCGAGCCCCGCCACGATCATCGAGTTGCGGAAGTAGATCACGAAGTCCCGCCGCGACCAGACGTCCACGTAGTTGCGGAACGGCTCCTCCTCGAAGAGGAGCGTGGGGCGGAAGCTCGGCGGCACGCGGAACAGGTCGCGCTGCTCCTTGAAGCTCGTGATCAGCATCCATGCGAAGGGCATCAGCGCCACCACAGCGTAGAGCAGGAGCACCGCATAGAGCGCCACGAGCCAGCGGGAGCTACTCATGGACCCACCGCTTGCGGTAGTGGAAGTTGAGGAGCGTCAGGAAGCCCAGCACCACGCAGAGCACGTAGGACAGCGCCGCGGCGAGCCCCATGTCGAAGTCGATGAACGCCTTCTGATAGATCGCGAAGGCCAGCGTCGTGGTGGCGCCGTTCGGCCCTCCGCCGGTGAGCGCGTAGGTGATCTCGAAGGTCTGGGTGGAGCGGATCAGCGCGATGATGAGCACGAAGAACAGCGACCGCGACAGGAGCGGCACGGTGATGTGACGGAACCGCTGCCAGGGCCGCGCGCCGTCGACCTTGGCGGCCTCGTAGTATTCGTAGTTGATGGTCTGCAGCCCGGCGAGCAGCAGGAGCATGAAGAAACCCGCATCCTTCCAGATCGAGACGATGGCCACGGCGGGCAGGGCGAACATCGGATCGGCGAGCCAGGCCGGGTTCTCCTCGATTCCGATCCAGTCGAGCGCGGTGTTCAGCAGCCCGAAGCGTGTCGAGAAGAGCCAGCGCCAGACCAGCGTGACCGCCACCGTGGAGGTGATGTAGGGCAGGAAGAAGGCGCCCCGGAAGAAGGCCATGCCGCGCAGGCCGGAGTTCAGGATCACCGCCAGCCCGAGCGCGAGCGCCACCACCCCCGGCACGTACATCAGCGTGAAGAGGGCCGTGACCCAGAACACCCTCAGCGTCGTGGGCGAGGTGAAGATCGCCACGTAGTTGTCGAGCCCCGCGAAGGTCGGCGTGTCGAAGATCTGCCAATCCGCGAAGGACAGCCCGAAGCTCCAGAAGATCGGGATGAGGCGAAAGACCAGAAGCCCGACGATGGTCGGCAACAGGAACAGGAGCGGCCACAGATGGGCGCGGTCGTAGCGGGGAAGGCGCATCGAGGGTCGTGACCGGGGCCGGCGAAGGGCCCCGGTCCTGTCTTGCGGGATCAGCGCGACAGCACTTCGTTGCCGTAGGCGGTGAAGTCGGCGATGGCCTCCTCCAGCGTCTTGCGGCCGTTGAACACCTCGTCCAGTTCGCCGTTCACGCCGCCCGAGCCTTCGGCCGCATAGCCACGCCACGCGCTCCAGTTGTCGGAGAAGCCGGTGTAGACGGGCTGGGTGCCGATCTGCAGGATCAGTTCCTTGTTCGGGGGCATCATGTCACGGTCCAGCCAGTCCTCGCTCTCGGCGATGGCGCGGAAGGCCGGGACCTTGCCGCCCTCGAAATCGTCCGCCGTGCGGCCCTCGCCCACCATGTGCTGGATGAAGGCCCAGGCCAGGTCGGCGTTCTCGCCACCCTGGGGCATCGAGAGCATGTCGGCCCAGGCATAGGCGGCCGCCGTCTCGGGCGTGGCGTCGGGGCCCATGGGCACCTGCGCGATGCCCCAGCGCATGTCGGGGCCAGCCACGCTGCGGGTGTTGGCGATGTTCCACGAGCCGTCGACCCACATCGCCGCCATGCCGAGCGGGAACACGTCCTGCTGACGGATGCCCTCCATCTCCTGCGGCATCGGCGCGACCTGGTCCTCCAGCACGAGACCGGTGAGGAAGTCGAGCGTGTTGACCGCCGCCTCGTTCAGCTCGATCGCGGTTTCCTCCTCGTTCAGGTAGCGCCCGCCGTTGCGGAACATCCACGTGTCCACCTGCGCGTAACGGCCGTAGATCCAGTAGCCCCACTGGTCGATCTCGCCATCCTCGTCGGTGTCGAGGGTCAGCGCGCGGGCGGCCTCGCGGAAGTCCTCCCAGGTCCAGTCGTCGGTCGGGTAGTCGAGGCCCGCGGCGTCGAACATGTCCATGTTGTAGTAGAGCACCGGGGCGACCCAGTTCTGCGGGAAGGCCACCATCTGCCCGTCGACCATGCCGGGGATCAGGGCGCCGTCGTAGTAGGCCGAGAGATCGGTGTCCGACATGACCTCGGAGAGATCGGCAAGGTTGCCCGCGCGCGCCCAGCCCTTCACGAAGCCCGAGGACATGGCGAAGACGTCCGGCAGGTCGCCCGCCGCCGCCAGCGCAGACAGCCGCGGCCAGTAGTCCGAGGGCGGCATGGCCAGCGCCTCGACCGTCACGCCGGGATTGGCGGCCTCGAACTCGGCGATGGTCTCCCGCTCGATTTCGAGCTGGTCGGGATCCCACATCATGTAGGTGAGCGTGGTCTCCTGCGCCGACGCCATCGCGCCGACGAGGATGAGGGTGGATGTGAGTGCGGCAGCGGATTTCATCGGTGGAGCCCCCAGTTGATGAGTGTCCCGGCGGGTTAACCACGGCGTCTTGACAATCGGATGACACTTTTGCGCAAGACGAGACCGATCCGCCGATCGATGGCGCCGTCGCAGGAGGGTCATGTCCGATCCGACCGCGCGG
>CAYUXM010000024.1:0-21003 GCA_964448765.1 uncultured Rhodobacterales bacterium | reverse complement strand
AAAGGACAGTGACGCTGTCCTAGCTGAGACGAGTTCGAATTGGTCTGACACCACCCTTCGGCGCCTTCGGCCTGATCGTCACGGCTACTGATCTGGACGAGATGCGGGCTGTGGCCGAGAACCTTGCGGGGCAGTTGACCTGTACGCTGCATCTGGACGAGGCCGATGGCCCGGCCGCCCGCGCCCTGATGCCGATCCTCGAGCGCAAGGCGGGCCGGATCCTTGCCAACGGCTTTCCCACCGGAGTCGAGGTTGCGGACGCGATGGTGCATGGCGGGCCCTATCCGGCCTCGACCAATTTCGGCGCGACGTCGGTCGGCACGCTGGCGATCCGACGCTGGTTGCGGCCCGTGTGTTACCAGGACATGCCGGACGCGCTGTTGCCCGCCGACCTGCAGTAGCGCGCGCCGCCCGAAAAAATTCAGACGCTGGGGTATGGCGCCCAACAGCCGGTGGTCGCCGCCGCGATTTCCGACGGCTTACCATACCGACGCGCCGCAGACGTCTCGCGCAGTGCAGGCAGCGAGCGGCGTGCGGAAAAGATGAACAGGCCTGCGCAAGCTGGGAGGATCTCCATGACGAAGACGCTCTTTGCATCGGCCGTTGCCGCGGCCTTTACCCTGTCATCCGGCGCCATGGCGCAAGACACCATCAAGCTGGGCGTGCTGGTCGCGCTGGAAGGCGCCTTTGCCGAAGGCGGCGCCGATGGCGTTCGCAACGTCGAACTCGCCTTGCAGCAGGCCGATTTCATGGCCGGCGGCAAGACCATCGAATACGTCGTCGCCCCGTCCGACACCACGCCCGACACGGCCGTGCGCCAGGCGCGCAAGCTGATCGAGCAGGACGGTGTGGATATCATCATCGGTCCGCTTTCGGGCTCGGAAGGCATCGCGATGCGCGACTATGCCAAGACGATCCCGGACAAGACGATCATCAACGGCATCTCCGGCGCGCTGGAAACCACCTGGGTCGATCCGGCGCCAAACTTCTTCCGCTTCAACCTCGACGGCGCGCAGTGGGGCGCCGGGCTTGGCACCTACGTGGTGGAAGAAAAGGGCTGGAACCGCGTGGCCACGGTCGCTGCGGACTATTCCTTCGGCTACACCAACTTCCTGGGCTTTGCCGTCGACTTCTGCCGCGCCGGCGGCGAGATCGTCGAGCGGTTCTGGGTGCCGCTGGGCTCATCCGACTTCGGCGGTGTGATCGCAGCGCTTCCCGATGACGTGGACGCGATCTACCTGGGCGTCGGCGGCACGGACGCCATCAACTTCCTCAACCAGTACAGCCAGGCGGGCGCCGAGACCAACCTGATCGGCGGCACGATCATGGCCGACCAAACGGTCCTGACCTCGCGCGGGCGCGCCAAGGAAGCGCTTGTCGGCACGCCGACCTCGGGTCCGCTTGCGTCTGACGATCCGTCGGAGGCCTGGCAGAACTACGTCAAGGCGTACCAGGATGCGTTCCCCGAGGACGAGCGCTTCCCGAGCCCGTCGCTCTTTGGTGTCGGCTACTACACCGCGACTATCGCTGCGCTGCAGGCGATCAACGAGGTCGGCGGCGATCTCAGCGACGGCCAGGCCGCGCTGCATGCCGCGCTGTCGAACACGCCGCTCGACACGCCGCTTGGCACGGTTGAACTGAACGAGAACCGCCAGGCCTCGGGCTCGGTCTTCATCACCGAAGTCGTGGACGACGGCGAAGGCGGTCTGGCCAACGTGTTCAAGGCGCGGGTCGACAACGTCACCCAGACGCTGGGCATGTCGGTCGAGGAGTTCCGCGCCATGGGCCTGCCCTCGCGCGACAACCCCGACTGCGCCGCGCTGGGCGGCGGCTGATCGTGGCCTGAAACCCACCTGACCGGGCGCTCGGACGCGCCCGGTCCCCCTCTCCCCGCGCACGACCGCGACGCGCCGCGTGCGCCCCCCATCAGCTTGCAGGTCCGTCTGGGAGAGCATGTCATGTCACTGATCGCCTATCTCACGCGCATCCATTTTGCCGAGCGCGTGCTGGACGACGCGCTGGGCGCAGAGATCGCCCGCCTGGGCACCACCCGGCCGCTGCTGCTGATCGATGACGACGGCCGTTCGGGCGACGGCGCCAGTGCATTCGAAGATGCGCTGCCGAAAGCCTGTGCGCCGGTCTGGGGCCATGACCTTGGGATCGACCTGTCGGACAGGACCGACACGGACCACGCCCTTGCCAACGCACGGCGGGCGGCACATGCGGCGGGATGCGACCTGATAGTGGGTTTTGGTGGTGCGCGCGCCCTGGACTTTGCGCGCCGCCTGGCCGGCGCAGGCGGAGCATCGCTGCCGCTGATCGCAATCCCCACCACCACGGCGGATATCGGTCTGCCCAGCGGCACCGGCGCGGCCTATCCCGCCAAGGCCCTGCCCGCGCTGCCCGACGCGATCCTGTGCGATCCGACACTGACCTACGGGCTTGGACCCGGCCCGACTGCGGCGCACGGTTTCGATGCGCTGACCCATTGCATCGAGGCGTTCCTGGCGCCGGGCTACAACCCGCCCGCCGACGGCATTGCGCTGGAAGGGATCTACCGCGCCGCACGCCACCTCGAAGCGGCGGTGGCGGAGGGCCGGCGCCCGGTTCCCCGGCGCGAGATGATGGCGGCGGCACTGAACGGTGCACTGGCTGCGCAGAAGGGGCTGGGCGGCGTCGAGGCGCTGGCGCGTGCGATGGAGGCTGAATGTGGCCGCGCGCTGCCGCATGGCCGGCTGCACGCCTCGGTCCTGCCGCGGGTCTTGAGCTTCAACGCGCCGGCGGTGGGCGACAGATACGCCCGAATCGCAGCCGCGATGTCGGCCCGTGCCGGGGCCGATCCGATCGACGCCCTGTCCGAATTTGCGGCGCGCATCGGCCTGCCGGACCGGATCGGGCACCTGGGCCTTGGCCCTGCCGCACTGCAGCGCGTGGCCTCGCATGCCGCCGCCGATCCGGCGACACAGACCAATCCGCGCCATGCCACGAAGGACGATTATCTTGGCCTGCTGACCCAGTCGGTGTGACCCCGCGCCTTGCTGCAGAGCAGCACCGCCACCGGCCCGCGCCACAGCCATGGAAGGCTTTGTGAAGTGGGAGACCTGCGGTAGGATGCCGCGGCCACGCATCGTCAGAATGCGGGAAAGGGAGGACTGCATGAGTACCGCCGTCGCCGTGTTTCACGGGGCTTTCGGACGCGTGTGCCTGTACTCGATCGACCGCCGCATGGCGCCGCACGCACACCGCGAGGGTCACCTTATCTTCCACGTCCAGGGCCCGCCCGCGCAGATGTGCGTCGGCGACGAGGTCTGGCCGGTCTCGCCGGGACAGGCGGTGGCCGTCAGCCCCTGGCAGCCGCATTACTTCGAGCCCGGCCCGTCCGAGACGCCCACCCTGGCGCTGGTACTCTATATCCGGCCCGCCTGGTTCCTCGAGGTGGCACGGCAGGCCTCGCCGTCCCTGCAGTTCGGGCGCGTCGGCATCGAGGTGACCGACCGGCTCTTGCGCATGGTCTGCGGCACCGCGTCCACCATGCTGGACCCCGAGGCCGACGATCCGATGCTCGAGGACCGGCTTTGCGCGCTGAGCCAGGCGGCTTACGACCAGTCCTGGCAGTGGACCGCCCAGGGCCACGGCTTTGTCGGACCCGGTGTTGCGGGCCGCGATTTCCGGATCCGCAGGTCCCTGCGGCTTTTGCAGGAGGCCATCGGCGAGGACCTGGCGCTGAACAGCATCGCGCGCGAGGTCGGGCTGTCGAGGCCGCATTTCTACAAGCTCTTTCGCGAACAGGTGGGCGTGACGCCGAACCTCTACCTGAATGCCCTGCGCATGGAGCGCGCCATCGAAAAGCTGACCACCAGCGACGACCCGGTGGCCGAGATCGGGTTCGATCTGGGCTTTGCCAGCCAGGCATCTTTCTCGCGGTTCTTCATTTCCAACGGCGTGGTGCCACCGACCGTCTACCGGCGCTGCGTGCAGACCAGCCCGACGCCCGATTTGATTGGCATGGGGCCCAGTTAAGCCGACCGACGGCGCAAGGATCAGACTGTCGGGTAAGCGGCGCGTGGCCGGCCTGGGCTAGGCTTTCTCCGAACTGGGAGGAGTTTCGCGTCAGATGACGGCCTTCGTGTCGCGCCATCCCGTGTGGTCGGCCCTCATTGCGCTGGTGATCGCAGTGCTCCTTTGGCTGATCTTTGCCCCGTGGTCCGACGGCATGGTCGAGGCCCTGGGCCGCAAGCGCGTGTTCCTCAACGCGATCTTCGGAGGCATCACCCTGGGCGCGCTCTATTTCCTCGTCGCATCGGGCTTCACGCTGATCTTCGGCCTGATGCGCAACGTGAACCTGGCGCATGGTTCGCTGTATCTCCTGGGCGGCTATATCGGCTTTGAAGTGTCCGAGCGCACCGGCTCCTGGCTCTTGGCCTTTCCGGTGGTCTTCATCATCGTGGCACTGCTGGGCCTTGTCCTGCAAAACCAGGTGTTCCGCCGGATGGAAGGCGAAGAGCTGCGCCAGACCATGGTGACCATCGGCCTGTCGGTGGTGATCGCCGACATCCTGCTGTGGATCTGGGGCGGGCAAAGCTACACGATCTTCGCGCCCGACTGGCTGAGCGGGCCGATGACGCTGCCCATCGTGTCGGGTTACCGGTCCTCGGGCGAGGCGGTCTATCTGAAATACCCCGCCGTGCGCATGGCGATCCTGTTGGCCGCCATAGTGGTGGGCGTGGCGATGTGGCTGGTGCTAAATCGTTCGCGCCTGGGCATGCTGATCCGCGCCGGTGTCGACGACCGGGAGATGCTGGCGGCATCGGGCGTGCGCATCCAGTACGTCTTTCTCGCCGTCTTCGGTTTCGGCGCGGGGCTGGCCGGCATGGCGGGCATCGTCGGTGGCACCTTCCAGTCGCTCTCGCCGGGCGAGGACACGCGGTTTCTTCTGGCCTCGCTGGTGGTGGTGATCGTCGGCGGCATGGGCTCGATCCCCGGCGCGGCCATCGGTGCGCTGATCATCGGCCTCGCCGAGCAGCTGGGGCTGGTCTACGCGCCGACCTATTCGGTGGTCTTCACCTTCCTGATCATGGCGGCGGTGCTGGCATTCCGCCCGCAGGGCCTCTTGGGGAGGGCCTGAGCCATGGCGCTGGCAGACCCTCCGTTCTCCAAGCCGGGCGAGCGCCAGCCGGACAAGATCTGGATCGAGCGCGTCCCGCCGGTCTGGTGGGCGTTGGGCGTGTTCTTCCTGACCCTGCCGGCCTATGCCAACGATTTCATCCTGTTCCAGGTCTTCGGCTGGACCTTCATCCTTGGCATGATCGCGCTGTCGCTGATGTTCCTGGCGGGCTACGGCGGCATGGTCAGCCTGATCCAGATGTCGGTGGCCGCAATGGCCGGCTACATGGTGGCGATCTTCGGGTCCTCGGGCATCGCAGAGATCTCGATGGGCCTGCCATGGTGGCTTTACATCCCCATCGCGATCATCGTGGCGGCGATCTTCGGCACCATCGTCGGCGCGCTCGCGGTCCGGACCGAGGGGATCTATACGATCATGATCACCCTCGCCATCGCAGCGGCGTTTTTCTACTTCACCCGCCAGAACTACACGATCTTCAACGGCTATACCGGGTTCAACCTGGTGGTGCCGCCGCCCTTGTTCGGGGTCGACTGGCGTCAGCCGGCGCCGTTCTACTACCTCACGCTCGGCTGGGCGCTGATCGCCTATCTGGCGGTGGTCTACGTCTCGCGCACGCCTTTCGGGCTGGCGCTGCAGGGGGTGCGCGACAACCCGCGCCGGATGGAGGCGCTGGGCTTCAACGTCACGCTGCACCGGGTGGCGGCCTATACCTTCGCTTCGGTCATCGCGGCCATCGGGGGCATTCTGCTGGTCTGGCAGAACGCGCAGATCGCGCCGGGAACGGCCGGCATTCCAGCGGTGATCGACATCCTGGTGATTGCCGTGATCGGCGGCATCGGGCGGCCCATCGGGCCGTTCATCGGGGCGCTGATCTACGTTCTTCTGCGCACCTTCTCGCCGGATGTTCTTTTGGCCTTCGGCCTTTCTGGCGAGCGCTTCAAGCTGCTCATCGGGCTCGGCTTCCTGGCGCTGGTGTTCTTCTCGCCGGACGGGGTGCTGGGTCTCTGGGACCGCTGGCGTGCGCGTCAGGCGCGACGGGGCGATCCGCTAACCGGGGGAGGCGGGGAATGAACGCGCCCGTGCCCTCGATGGCTGCACCGGCGCAGATCAGCTCGGTCTCCACCGGGGCCGCGCTGGAGTTGCGCGGGGTGCAGAAGATGTTCGGCGCGCTGGCCGCGATTTCCGACATCACCATGACCGTCGCCTCGGGCGAACGCCGCGCGGTGCTGGGCTCGAACGGGGCGGGCAAGACCACGCTCTTCAACTGCGTGACCGGGGATTTCCTGCCGACCTCGGGGACGATCCGGCTGTTTGGCGAGGATGTCACCACTTTCCCCGCGCATGAGCGCGTGCGCCGGGGCTTGCGCCGGACCTACCAGATCAGCCTGCTCTTTGGTGGTTTGAGCGTGGC
Organism: uncultured Rhodobacterales bacterium; assembly: GCA_964448765.1. Classification (GTDB taxonomy): domain Bacteria; phylum Pseudomonadota; class Alphaproteobacteria; order Rhodobacterales; family Rhodobacteraceae; genus JANSXY01. Next base: position 14,467 of record CAYUXM010000024.1, on the reverse strand, counting down.
GGACAACGTCTACCTTGCCTGCCGCGGCGTCAGCCGCGCGCGGTTCTCGCTGCTGCGGCCAAGGCGGAACGATGCCTTGATCAACCGCGCCGAGGAGCTGATCGAGGCCGTGAACCTGACGGATGACTCCGGCACCCTTGTGGCCAATCTGAGCTACGGCCAGCAACGCCAGCTGGAGATCGCGCTGGCGCTCGCCGGCGCGCCGCGCCTGATCCTGTTCGACGAGCCGGCGGCGGGGCTCTCGCCGACCGAACGGGCCGAGCTGGTGCGTGTGCTCACCAACCTGCCCGAGCATATCGGCTACGTCATCATCGAGCACGACATGGACGTCGCCCTGCGTGTCGCCGAGAGCGTGACGATGATGCACAACGGCACGATCTTCAAGGAGGGCACGCCCGAGGAAATCGAGAACGATGCCGAGGTGCAGGAGCTTTACCTGGGGGACGGCCATGGCTGAACGCGGTCGCGCCCCCGCCCTCGAAATCAAGGGCCTCAACGTCTATTACGGCGCGTCGCACGCGTTGCAGGGGGTGGACCTGCGGCTGGATGGCGGCGTGCTGTCGGTCGTGGGGCGCAACGGCATGGGCAAGACGACGCTCTGCAAGGCGATCCTGGGGCTGGTGCCCATCGCGTCCGGCTCGATCACCTTCGCCGGGCAGCCCTTGGTCGGCCGCCCGCCCACCGAGATCGCGCGCATGGGCGTCGGCTACGTGCCGCAGGGCCGGCGGCTTTGGCCATCGCTGACGGTGGACGAGCATCTGAAGATGGTCGCGCGTCCCGGCGGCGCCTGGACGATTGAACGGATCTACTCGACCTTCCCGCGCCTGGCAGAGCGCAAATCCAACGGCGGAGCGCAGCTGTCAGGCGGCGAGCAGCAGATGTTGGCGATCAGCCGCGCGCTGCTTGCGAACCCGCAGCTTTTGATCATGGACGAACCGACCGAGGGACTGGCCCCGGTGATCGTCGCCCAGGTCGAGGAAATGCTGCTGCATCTCGGCGAAGAGACGGACATCGAGGTTCTGGTGATCGAGCAGAATATCGGTGTCGCCTGCGCGGTTGCCGACAATGTAGCGATCATGGTCAACGGGCGGATCAACCGGATCCAGCCTGCGGCTCAACTTGCCGGCGACCGGGACCTGCAGCAGCGCCTGCTGGGCGTCGGGCGCCACGCCCATGACGACACGCCCGATCCTGACACCGCGCCGCCCGGCACCGGCGAGGCGGCACAGACGGCGCCGGCTGCACGTTCGCAGCTGACCAGGATCTACCAGTCCAACCCGAAACTGCCCACGCGCTGGTCGCAGCCGGTGCCGGTGGCGCAGCTGGAACGGCTGGCCAAGGTACAGACCACCGCCGTGGCCCCAAGCGCGCGCGCCGCCACGCCCAGCACCGAGATCCGGCCGCTTGCCGCCCCCGGTGCCCAGGTGGTGCTGGTGGCCGGCACGCTCGACACCAAGGGGCCCGAGCTGCGTTACATGCGCGATCTGGTGCGCGAGGCCGGGCTGCCGGTGCGCATCGTCGATCTATCGACGACGGGCGGGCACTCAGGCGCAGAGATCCCCGCCCACCAGATCGCGGCCTTCCACCCGCGCGGGGCTCCGGGTGTCTTCACCGGCGACCGAGGCCAGTCTGTCGCCGGCATGACGCTGGCCTTCCAGCGCTGGATCGCTCGGCAGGACGGCATCGCCGGAGTGTTGTCTGCCGGCGGGTCCGGCGGCACCGCGATCGTCGCACCGGCAATGCGGGCGCTGCCCGTCGGCATCCCCAAGCTCATCGTCTCGACCGTCGCCTCGTCGGACGTGCGCCAATACGTGGGATCCTCGGACATCACGATGATGCACTCGGTCGCCGATGTGCAGGGCCTGAACGCGATCACCGAGGAAGTGCTGGGCAACGCCGCGCAAGCCATGGTCGGAATGGTCAAGGCGCGCCGCGCCGCGCAGGCCCGCACCGACCGCAAGCCTGCCATCGGGCTGACCATGTTCGGCGTGACGACGCCTTGCGTGCAACAGGTGGCTGCCCTGCTCGAAGACGACTACGATTGCCTGGTGTTCCACGCCACCGGCATTGGCGGCCAGTCGATGGAAACGCTGGTCGACAGCGGCAAAGTGCAGGGCATTCTGGACCTGACCACCACGGAAGTCTGCGACATGCTCTTCGGCGGCGTCTTCCCAGCCACCGAGGACCGCTTTGGCTCGATCATCCGCACGCGGCAGCCCTATATCGGCTCGGTCGGGGCGCTCGACATGGTGAATTTCGGCGCGCCCGATACCGTGCCCGAGCGCTACAGTGGCCGCACCTTCTACGAACACAATCCGCAAGTGACGCTGATGCGCACGACGGCCGAGGAATGCGCCGAGATGGGGCGCTGGATCGGCGGGCGGCTCAACGAGATGGAGGGCCCGGTGCGGTTCTTCCTGCCCGAGGGCGGGGTGTCGGCGCTGGATGCGCCGGGCCAGCCGTTCCACGACGACCGGGCACGCACCGCGCTTTACGACGCCCTGGAAGGCACCGTGCGGCAGACCGCCAACCGCCAGCTGATCCGCCGGCCCGAGCATATCAACGATCCGGGTTTCGCGGCCCATGTGGTCGAGACCTTTCACACCCTTCACGGCGCGCCGCGCCCCACCCGACGCAATGCAAAAGAGGCCCGCAGATGATACCACGCGACACGATCCTGGAGCGCTTTCGCGGCATGATCGCCAAGGGCGAACCGATCATCGGCGGCGGCGCCGGTACCGGGCTATCGGCGAAATGCGAAGAGGCCGGCGGCATCGACCTGATCGTGATCTACAACTCGGGCCGCTACCGCATGGCCGGGCGCGGCTCGCTCGCCGGGCTGATGCCCTATGGCGATGCCAACGCCATCGTGCTGGACATGGCTGGCGAGGTGCTGCCCGTGGTCAAGCACACACCGGTGCTGGCCGGCGTCTGCGCCACCGACCCGTTCCGGCTGATGGACGTGTTCCTGGACGAGCTGAAGCGCGTCGGCTTCTCGGGCGTGCAGAACTTCCCCACCGTGGGCCTGATCGACGGCACATTCCGCGCCCAGCTGGAAGAAACCGGCATGGGCCTGGGGCTGGAGATTGACATGATCGCCAAGGCCGCCGCCAAGGGCATGCTGACCACGCCTTATGTCTTCGACGAAGACAGCGCCACCGCGATGGCCAAGGCCGGGGCCGATATCATCGTCTGCCACCTGGGCCTGACCACCGGCGGCGCCATCGGGGCGGAAACCGCCGTGACGCTCGACCAGTGCCCCGCCCTTGTCGACCAGTGGGCCGAGGCCGCGCTGAAGGTCAACAAGGACGCGATCATCCTGGTGCATGGCGGCCCGGTCGCGATGCCCGACGATGCCGAGTTCGTGCTGAAGAACTCGCACACGTGCCACGGCTTTTACGGCGCTTCCTCGATGGAGCGGCTGCCGACCGAGGTGGCGATGACGGAACAGACCGCCGCGTTCAAGCGCATCCGGCGCGGCTGAAGGGGAGGGAACGGATATGACCGGACAGATTATTGGGCAGCTGATCCTCTGGCTGATCCTCGCGGTTATCGTCATCGCGATCATCTACTGGGTGATGCAATGGCTCTACCGCCGCTCGACGAAAGAGATTGCTTTCGTGCGCACCGGGTTCCTGGGCGAGAAGGTGGTGATCGACGGCGGCGCCTTCGTCTGGCCGATCATCCATGACATCACGCCAGTCAACCTGAATACCCTGGCGCTGGCGGTCAGCCGCACCAACGAGCAGGCGCTGATCACCAAGGACCGGATGCGCATCGATGTGGATGCCGAGTTCTACGTGCGCGTGCGACAGACTCGCGACGCGGTCTCGGTCGCCGCGGCCACGCTGGGCCGCCGCACGCTGGAATCAGAGCGCCTGCACGGGCTGCTGGCCGGCAAGTTCGAAAGCGCCCTGCGCGCCGTTGCCGCCGAGATGACGATGCCCGAGATGCACGAGGGCCGGCACGAATACGTGGAACGGGTGCGCACCCTGGCGCAGCAGGAGCTGGAGAAGAACGGGCTGGAACTGGAAAGCGTCGCGATCATCGACATCGACCAGACGGCGCTGGAATACTTCAACCCCTCGAACCGGTTCGATGCCGAGGGCCTCACCGCGCTGATCCAGGACATCGAGGAACGCCGCACGCTGCGCAACAACATCGAGCAGGACTCGATGATCCGGATCCGCGCGCGCAACCTCGAGGCGGAAAAACAGGCGCTCGACATCGAGCGTGAAAGCGAAGAGGCGCGCCTTGCCCAGCAGCGCGACGTCGAGTTTCGCCGCGCCCAGCAGCGGGCCGAGCTGGCCCGCGAACGCGCCGAGCGCGAGACCGAAGCCGAAAGCGCCCAGATCAGTGCCCGCGAGGCGATCGAGAAGGCGCGGATTTCCAACGAGCGCGCCATCGCCGAGGCCCGCATTGCGTCCGAGCGCGAGGTCCGGGCGCGCGAGATCGCCCGCCAAAAGGATATCGAAGCCGAGGAGATCTCGGCCCGCGAGGCCACCGAGACCGCGCGCATCCTGCAGGAACGCGCCGTCAACGAGGCGCGGATCAGCAACGAGCAGGAAACCCAGGCCCGCGAGATCGCGCGGCAGCAGGCCATCGAGGCCGAAGAGATCGCCGCGCGCGAGGCCACCGAACGCGCCCGCATCGAGCAAGAGCGCATCATCGACGAGGCGCGCATCGCTCGCGAGAAGGCCGTGGAAGAGGCCCGCATCGCCAAGGAGCGCGAGACCCAGGCGCTGGAGATCGAGCGTCAGCGCAGCGTGCGCGACGCCGAGATCGCAGCCCATGAAGCCAATGAAAAGCGCCGGATGGCGCAGGACCTGTTGCTCGCCCAGACCCGGATCAAGGGCGAGGAAGAGATCCGCCAGCGCGAGATCGCCCGGCAGAAGACGCTCGACGAGGCCGAGATCACCGCGCGCGAGACGGTGGAACGGATCCGTATCGTTCAGGCCGCCGAGGTGTCTGAGGCGCGCATCGCCGAGGACCGGCGCGTGCGCGAGCTGGAAATCGCCCGGCAGCAGGCCGTCGAGGCTGCCGAGATCGCGGCGAACGAGGCCGTCGAGGCCGCGCGCATCGCCCGCGAGAAGCAGATCGCGGCCAGCCGGATTTCCGCCGACGAGGAAACCAAGGCTCGCGAGATCGAGCGCAACAAGGCCATCGACAGCGCCCGCATCGCCGCCGACGAGGCGGTCGAGCAGGCGCGCATCGCGCAGCAGAAAACCATCGAGGCCGAGCGTATCGCGGCCGACCAGGTGGTCCGCGCCCGCGAGATCGAGCGCGAAGAACAGATCGAGGCCGCCGAGATCGCCCGGCGCGAAGCGGTCGAGAAAAAGCGCGTCGCCGCAGAGCTGGAGGTGGAGCAAGAGCGCATCGCCAGCCAGAAGACCCGCGAAGTCACCGATATCGAGCGCCGCCGGGCGGTCGAGGCGGCCGACGAAGAGCGCGTCGTGGCCCTTGCCGATCAGAAGGCCAAGCGAGCCGCTGCCGAAAGCAGCGTCAAGCGAGCCGAGATCGAAGCGCAGCGCGATGTCGAGGCTGCCGAAGTGGCGCGCGAACAGGCCATCGAAGCGGCCAAGCTGGAACGCCGCAGGTCCATCGAGCAGCTGGAAGTGGCGCGTGTGCAGGCCCTGCGCGAGGCCGAAATCGGTAGCCGCGAGGATGTCGAACGCGCCCGCATCGCGTCCGAACGCGGGCTCGACGAGGTGCGCATCGGGCACGAGACCGAGCGCCGGCGGCTGGAGGTCGAGCGCGAGCGTGACGTGGAAACCGTGCAGATGGAAAAGGCCATCGCGCTCTACAAGAAATCGCTTGAGGAAAGCGCCGCCCGCGCCGAAGCCGATGCTGCCCGGGCCGCCGCCGCCGAGGCGGAAGAACGCGTTCAGACCGTGCGCGAGACCGAGGCCGCGAACCGGCGCAAGTCGGTCGATGTGCTGATGGCCGAGAAGGCCGCCGCCGAGGCCAAGCTGATCGCCGAAGCCGACAAGATCCGGTCCGAGGTTGAGGCCGAAGCACAGCGCCTGATCAACGAGGCCGAGAACGTGCTGACCGACCCGGCGCGCGCCTCGCTCTTCCGTCGCAAGATGCTGGAGCATGTCGAGGGCATCGTCTCTGCCTCGGTCAAGCCGCTGGAAAAGATCCAGGACATCCGGATCATGCAGCTCGACGGGGTCACCGGGCATGGCGGCGGCAGGGGCGACGGCACCTCGGCCACGGACGAGGTGATCAACTCGGCCCTGCGCTACCGCGTGCAGGCGCCGCTGATCGACTCGCTTCTGGCCGATATCGGGGTCGAGGGCGGCACGCTGTCGAAACAGGGCGGGCTGATCCGCGAAGCCTCGGACATGACACGGGTGACCAACGAACTCGCCAAGGCCGAGAAAGCGAAGGACAGTGGCGACGGCGGCGGCGACGGGCCCAGCGGCGGGGAGAAATCGTAGATGCCGCGCGTCTATATCTCCTCGATCATCGACGCGCCCGCCGCCCGCGTTTGGGACCGGGTGCGCGATTTCAACGGGCTGCCGCGCTGGCACCCGCTGATCCGCGACAGCCGGATCGAAAATGGCGAACCCGCCGACAAGGTCGGCTGCGTGCGCGACTTTCACCTGCAGAACGGCGACCGGATCCGCGAGCGCCTACTGGGGCTGAGCGATTACGACTATTTCTGCACCTACTCGATCCTCGAAAGCCCGATGCTGCTGACCGACTATGTCGCCACGTTGCGGCTGACGCCGGTGACCGATGGCGACCGGTGTTTCGCCGAGTGGACCGCCGAGTTCGACTGCGACGAGGCAGAGGCAGACGGTCTGGTGACCTCGATCGGCGAGGATGTGTTCCTGGCCGGCTTCACCGCCCTGAAACGGCAGCTGTCGGGGTAGGACATGGTCAAGGTGGTCAAGAGCACGGTTCTGGAGGCGCCCGTCGAGGCCGTCTGGGAGATCCTGCGCGACTTCAACGGGCATGACGAATGGCACCCTGCCGTGGCCGACAGCGAGATCGAGCGCGGCTACCCGTCCGACAAGGTCGGCTGCGTGCGGCGGTTCCATCTGGCGGACGGGTCGGAACTGCGCGAGCAGCTTCTGACCATGTCCGATGCCGACATGGCGTTTTCCTACTGCCTGCTCGACACGCCGGTGCCTCTCTTGAACTACGTCGCGCACGTGCGCCTCGCCCCGGTGACCGACGAAGACTGGACCTTCTGGCACTGGGAAAGCCGGTTCGACACCCCCAAGGGACGCGAAGCGGAACTGCACGAGGTCGTGGCCGAGAACATCTACCAGGGCGGGTTCGACGCAATCCGCGCGCATATGGGACTGGAGGGCGCATGACCCAGGTCGAGACCTACTCCACGCTGGACGAGGCCGCCCGAGCCGTTGGTCAGGGGGCTGACTATCTTGCCGGCGGCACCGTGGTGATGCGCGAGGTCAATGCCGGACGGGCAGCGGCGCGTCTGGTGCGCACGGTGGACCCCGCCCTGCGCACGATCACGGCCCGTGGCGATACGATCACGCTGGGCGCGGGCGTCACCCTGGCGCAGGTGCTCGCCGATCCGCAGCTCGACTTCCTTCACCCGGTTGCCCGGGTCATCGGCGGCCCGCAGGTCCGCAATATGGGCACGGTTGGCGGCAACCTCTTTGCCGCGCATCCCTACGGCGATTTCGCCGTGGCGCTTCTGGCGCTCGGCGCGCGGATTCAGATGGCCGGATCGGGCGGCGTGCGCCCGGTCGAGGATGTTCTGCGCGATCGCGCGCATCCCTCGGGCCTTGTCGCGGGGATCGAGGTGCCGCGCCCGCGTCCGGGCAGCTTCGGCTTTTCCAAGGTCAGCCGGGTCAAGCCCAAGGGCGTGTCGATCCTCTCCATCGCGGTGCTCGCCCCCCATGAGGGCGGCCCGATGCGCGGCGTGCGCGTCGCCTACGGCGCGATGGGCCCGGGGCCGCTGCGATCCGCAGCCGTCGAGCGGGTGCTGGAGGGCCAGCGCCTGGATGCCGCCACCCGCGAGCGCGCTGCCGCCGTCGCGGCGGAGGGCCTGCAGCCGCCCACGGATGCGCTCGCCAGCGACTGGTACCGCAAGGAGGTGGCCGGCGTGCACCTGCGCCGGCTTCTGGAACGGATGGAGCACGCCTGATGGCCAAGATCCCCGTCACCCTCACCCATAACGGCACGGAACGCGCGGCCTTCGCCGATCCCGGCCAGAACCTGCTGGAGTTCCTGCGCCGCGGCCTGGGGGACCTCTCGCCGAAATATGGTTGTGGCCAAGGCACCTGCGGCGCCTGCACGGTGACCATCGACGGCGAGACCCACCTGTCCTGCCTGGTGCTGGCCGAGACCGCGGCGGGCCGCGACGTGCGCACGGCGGCGGGGCTTGCCAAGGGGGCGACGCTCGACCCGCTGCAAGACGCGTTCATGGAGCATTTTGCGGCGCAGTGCGGCTATTGCACGCCGGGCATGCTGGTCTCGGCCCGCGCGCTTCTTGACCGCAACCCCAATCCATCGCGCGAAGAGGTGGTCGAAGCCATTTCCGGCAACCTGTGCCGCTGCACCGGGTACGAGCCGATCATTCAGGCGATCCTGTCGGTCGCCGGGCGGAGGGCCTCGGCATGAGCGTGGGCACCAACGGGTTCGAGCTGCGCAAGGAGATCTTCGCCGATGAGCGCGACGACAATCTCAACGAGATCGGCAAGCGCACCCGCCGTCAGGATATCGAGGGCCATGTCACCGGGCGCTCGCCTTTCTACGACGATCACCTGTTCGACGGGCTCTTGCACATGCGCTGCGTGCGCTCGCCGCACCACCATGCCCGGGTCCGGCGGATCGACACCGCTGCCGCCGAGCGGATGCCCGGCGTGGTGCGTATCGTCACCGGCCGCGACGTGCCGGTGAACCTTAACACGCTGCTGTCGCTTCTGGATTTCGGGCTGGACGACGAACCGATCCTGTCCGAGGCCAAGGTCGCCTACAAGGGAGAGCCGGTTGCTGCCGTCATCGCCGAGACCGAGGCGCAGGCCCGCGCCGCGGTGCAGGCGGTGCGCGTCGAGTGGGAAGTGCTGCCCCATGTGCTGGATGTCGAAGAGGCGCTGAAGCCCGGCGCGCCCTCGGTCAATCCGGCCTATCCGAAGAACGCCTTTGTCTACCACGGCAAGTACGACCACCAGAAGCTGCGCTACGGCGACTTGGACCGCGCGCTGGCGCAGGCCGATCACGTGGTCGAGGGCCGCTACCAGATGTCGCCCATCGAGCAGGCCCCGATGGAGACTTGCGGCGCCATCGCGGCGCAGGAGCAGAACGGGCGGTATGTCTGCTACACCGGCACGCAGGCACTGTTTTTCTCGCTGGGCACCGCGTCCAAGGTGCTGAACCTGCCCTCGTCGCGGCTGCATTTCATCGGCGGCACCGTGGGCGGCGGGTTCGGCGGCAAGGTCGATTCCGTGCACGAACCGCTGGCGATCCTCGGCACGATGCTCACCGGGCGGCCCGTGAAGTTTCAGTGGGACCGCGAGGAAGAGATGCAGGTCGGCGCGCCGCGCGGGGCAGAGCGCTGGTACATCACCGACGGGGTGATGGCCGACGGGCGCATCGTGGCGCGCAGGTTCACCGGCTATTTCGACTGCGGCGCATATACGCGCCTGTCGTCCTACGCGATCATCAAAGGGGTGGGGCACCTGCCGGGGCCCTACACGATCCCGAACGTCTACGCCGACGTCTACTGCGTCTACACCAACCGCACGCCCGCCACGGCGATGCGCGGGTTTGGCATCACCGGCGTCGATTTCGCGATCGAGGCGCATATGGACAAGGTTGCCGAGACGGTCGGTATGAACCCGGTCGAGCTGCGCATTCTCAACGCCTATCGCGACGGTGACATGAAGGCGCACCGCCGCGTGGCCAAGAACTGCGCCTTGGTCGAATGCTGCCAGGTCGCCGCCGAGAAGGCCGGGGTTCGTCTGTCGCCGGACCTGCTCGCGGCAAGCTCCAAGACGGGCGGTGGGGGCGCGCGTGGCCAGTTGCCCGCGCACACCGCCACAGATCAGAATGGCCGGGTCGAGGGCTATTCTTCGGGCAGCTACGCCCAGAAAGGCGGCGCTTCGGCCCCGGCCAGCCCGGCCATGCCCACGCCAATGCCGCAGCCCGCGCCGCCGCCGGCCCCCGCCCCGGCGGCAAGTCCGCCAGTCGCCAGCGCCCCGCCGCCGCAGCCCGCCCCTGCGGCACAACCGGCCAAGAAACCCGCGCGCTCGGGGGCGATGCGGTTCTCGTCCCTCTCCGGGTTCAGGAGGCGCTGATGACCGTTCACAAGGGCCGTGGCTTTGCGGCGATCAATTACCCCATCGGCATGAACCTGGGCGGCGATCCCAGCCAGGCGCTGGTGCATTCCAACCCAGACGGCAAGTTCACCGTCGCGCTGTCGGCCATCGACCTTGGCCAGGGCATGAAATCAGTCACCCGCCAGATCGCCGCCGAAACGCTCGGCGTGCCCATCGCGGATGTCTACGTGGACACCGCCGACAGCGACACCGGCCCGCATGACATGGGGTCTTTCGCCTCGCGCGGGACGCACCGGATGGGCAACGCGGTGATCCAGGCCTCGCTTGAGGCGCGCGCGGTGATGCTGGAAGCGGCGGCAGAAGAGCTGGAGGTCGACGCGGGCGATCTGGTCACCGACGGGCAGGGCAACATCCATGTGCGCGGTGCGCCGTCCCGCTCGATCACCACGATGGCCGCCGCGCAAGCCGCGCAGTTCAAGCAGGGCCGCACCATCGCCGGGCGCGGCATCTTCCTGATCCCGCTGTCGGATGTCGATCCGGACACCGGGGAAATGTCGCCCGTAACCACCTTTGCCCATGCCGCTTTGGTGGTCGAAGTGACGGTGGACGACGAGACCGGCGAGGTCGAGGTGGTCGATATCCAGTCCGCCTATGAGGTCGGGCGCGCCTTGAACCCCGGCCTTGTCGAGCAGCAACTGCGTGGCGGCGCCTGGATGGGCATGAGCCACGCGGCCTGGGAGACGACAGAGCCGTATTATCCCGCCCGCGACCACGGGCCGGTGGATTTCAACCACTACGCCATGCCGGGCCCAGGCGATTTGCCGACGCACCATATCAGCGTGCTGGAACGCCCCGCCGAAGATGGCCCCTATGGCGGCAAGGGCCCGGGCGAGATGTGCGCCAACCCGATGCTGCCGGCGGTGGTCAACGCGGTCTACGACGCCGTGGGCGTGCGCATCGACGAGTTGCCGGTAACGCCGGAAAAAGTGCTGCGCGGGATCCGCGCCAATGGCGGCGCCAAGCCGCGGCAGGCGCTCTGATGCCGGTCCGCCGCCTTCCCCGAGGTCTGGAAACCCCGCACGGATTGGCGCGGTCCCTGCGCGATGCCCAGTACATCGCGTCCGACAGTCTGGCCACGGCAGCGTTTCTGGCGTTGTCGCTGGGCAAGCCCCTGCTTCTGGAAGGCGCCCCGGGCGTCGGCAAGACCGAGGCCGCAAAGGCCGTCGCCTCGATCCTTGGGCGCGAGCTGGTGCGGCTGCAGTGTTACGAGGGCATCGATGCCTCGGCGGCGATGTACGAATGGAACTTCCCGCGCCAGATGCTCGCCATCCGGCAGGCGGGGGACGAGTACGTCAACCTCTACGCCGACGATTTCCTGATCGCCCGACCGATCCTGCAGGTGCTGGAACGCCCCACCGAGCGGGTGCTGCTGATCGACGAGATCGACCGCGCGGATCATGAATTCGAGGCGTTCCTGCTGGAATTCCTGTCCGATTTCACCGTGTCGATTCCCGAACGCGGCACGGTGCGCGCGGGCGAGCCGCCGGTGGTGATCCTGACCTCGAACCGCACACGCGAGCTGCACGAGGCGCTGCGGCGGCGCTGCGTCTACCACTGGATCGACTACCCCGAGCCGGCGCTCGAGGCACAGATCGTGATAATGCGGGCATCCTCGGTGGCGCAGGACACCGCGCGCAAGGTGGTGGCCGCTGTGGGCGCGTTGCGCGAGCAGCCGCTGGCCAAGCCGCCCGGCGTGGCCGAAACCGTGGAATGGGCCGAGGCCGCGACGCTGCTGGCCAGCCAAGGTGCGCCCTGGCCCCGCGCCTTTGCCGCCGCCATCGGCGTGGCGCTGAAAGACCAGGACGACTTGGCCTATGTGGCCCCGCAACTCGACGCGATGCTGGCAGAGGCCGTGGCATGACCCCGCGCGCGCTTGACCCCTTCCTCGCCTTTCCGGTGGCGTTGCGACAGGCCGGGCTGCCGGCCGCGCCCGAGCAGACCGAAAGCTTTATCGCGGCCACCGGGCTGCTGGGACCCACCTCGCTGGCCGATATCCGCCATGCCGCGCACGCGATCTTCGGTCCCGGGCCCGAGCGGCAGGAAGACTTCGACCGGATCTTCGACACGGTGTTTTTGGGCCGTGCCTTCGCCGCGCCTGCCGAGGGCACGCCCGACGACATGCCGCAGGCCTATGACAGCGGCGAATTCGAGCTGATACCCGAGGCGGAGGAGGAAGAACCCTCGGGCGCCGAAGCCACCACTGCCGAGCGGCTGACCGCCCGCCAGTTCGACGCCACCGACGAGGACGCGGCCCTGCGTGCCTTTCGGCGAGCCGCGCCGCAGGCCCTGCCACGCCGCCGCTCGCGCCGGATGCGGGGCGGCAAGGGGCGGCTCGCCGATCCGCTTCGCGCCTTCCGCGAGATGCTGCGCCGCGATGGCGAGCTGACCCATCTGCCCACCCGCCGCCGCCGACCGCGGCAAAGAAGGGTGCTGTTGCTGGTCGATGTCTCGGGCTCGATGAAGGCCGGGACCGAGGGGGCCTTGCGCTTTGCCCATACGCTGGTTCAGGCGGGCGAGCGGGTCGAGGCGTTCACCCTTGGCACCCGCCTGACCCGCGTCACCCGCGCGCTGCGCCACCGCAACCGTGAACAGGCGCTGACGCTGACCTCGGGCCTTGTGGCCGATTGGGACGGCGGCACCCGGCTGGGCGAGGCGCTGGCGGTGTTCCTGTCGGTGCCGCGCTTTGCGTCCTTCGCGCGTGGCGCGCTCGTGGTGATCGTCTCGGACGGGCTGGAACGCGGCGGACCCGAGGCGCTCGTCGCCGCCATGACCAAGCTACGCGGGCTGGCCTGGTCGGTGCTGTGGCTGTCGCCGCTGGCCGCCGAACAGGGCTACCGACCGGAGACCGGCGCGCTGCGGGCCATCACCCCGATGATCGACCGCTGCGGCGACGGCCAGACCCCGGCCGCCCTGGCGCGCGAGGTCCTGACATTCAGCCAGGGCGCGCGCGCATGAGCATCGTGGACGCCCATTTCCACGTCTGGCGGCAGGCCGATCTGCCGTGGCTGATGGGCCCGATGCAGCCGCGCATCTTCGGCGCCTACGATCCGATCCGCCGCGACTATCCGATGGCCGAATACCTCGCCGACCTTGCCGGCACCGGGGTCACCCGCGCCGTCTATGTGCAGGCCAACTGGCCAACCGACCGGGCCATGGACGAGGCCGAATGGATCGCGTCGCTGAACGCCAAAACCGGCTGGCCCCACGCCACCGTCGCCTATGCCGACATGACCGACCCGGATGCCGCGCGCGCGCTCGACCGGCTGGCGCAGATCCCGCTGGTGCGTGGCATCCGGCAGCAACTGCACTGGCACCAAACGCCGGAATACCGCTTCGCCGCCCATGATGACCTCTGCCGCGATGCCACCGTGCAGCGCAACGTCGCGCGGCTGGCCGACTACGGCTTCAGCTTCGATCTGCAGGTCTTCGCCGGCCAGATGGCCGGGGCCGTGGAACTGGCGCAGGCCGCGCCGAAAACCACGCTGGTGCTGCAACATGCCGGCATGCTGGAAGACACCAGCGATGCGGGCCGCACCGCGTGGCGCACCGCGATGGCCAAACTGGCGCAAGAGCCAAACGTCACGTCCAAGCTGTCGGGCTTCGGCACCTTCATCCACCGCTGCGACGCGGATCACATCGCGTGGCAGACCCGCGAAACGCTGGCGCTGTTTGGCGCTGACCGCTGCCTTTGGGGCTCGAACTTCCCGATCGAGAAGCTTTGGACCGACTACGCGACGCTGCTCAACGCCCACCAGACCGCCGCTGCCGACCTGCCCCCGCAGGACCAGGCGGCGATCTTCAACGACACCGCAACCCGGGTCTACCGGCTGAACTGACACGAGGGAGGAACCCGCCATGGCACTGGAAATCAAAATCCTCGACTACGTCGACATCGAACTGGAATCGAGCTTTCTGGTGCTCGGGCGCGACTGTGGCCGCACCCGCCGCGTACCGGTCTACGGCTTTCTGATCCTCGGCGGAGAATACCCCATCGTCGTCGACACCGGATATCGTGACAACGCGATCATGGAATCGCTCGGCATGCGCGGGCTGCAATTCCACGAGAACATGATCGAGCGGCAGCTGGCCAATCACGGCGTCAAGCTGGGCGACGTGCGCTACGTGCTGCACAGCCACCTGCATAT
>CAYUXM010000023.1:0-21371 GCA_964448765.1 uncultured Rhodobacterales bacterium | reverse complement strand
GCCCGCAAGGGCTACGAGGACAACCGCAAGCGCCAGAGCGCGATCTGAGGACGGCAGGCATGGCTGTGAAAATCGGCATTTCCCCGATCGCCTGGCAGAACGACGATCTGCCCGAGCTGACGGCGGCCTACACGATGGAGCAGGCGCTCGCCGAGGCGCGCGAGATCGGCTACGTCGGGGTCGAGCGTGGCCAGCGCATGCCCGCGGATACCGGGGGGCTGCGCGGCATGCTTCGGGCCAGCGGGCTGGCGCTGTGCGGCGGCTGGTGTTCGGGCAACCTGCTGGTCAACGACGTCGCCGCCGAGATCGCGGCGGTCGAGGGCCAGGTGGATCAGTTCGTCGCGCTGGGGGCGCCCTGCATCGTCTACGCGGAATGCTCGAACACCGTGCAGGGCCGGATCGGCACGCCGGTCAGCGCCCGCCCGAAGCTGGCGCGCGACGAGATCGCCGCCTACGGCCGCAAGCTGACCGAACTGGCGAAATGGATGGCCGACAGGGGCATGCCGCTGGCCTATCATCACCACATGGGCTCGATCGTCGAATCCGGCGAGGACGTGGACCGGCTGATGGAAGGCTCGGGCCCCGAGGTCGGCCTGTGTTTCGACACCGGGCACCTGCTGTTCGGCGGCGGCGACGTGATGGCCACGCTGCGGCGCTGGGGCGCGCGGGTGCGCCATGTCCATTACAAGGACATCCGGCCCGAGGTGGTCGCCGATGTGCGCCGCCGCGACCTGAGCTTCCTCGACGCGGTGATCGCCGGGGCCTTCACCGTGCCCGGCGACGGCTGCATCGACTTTCAGGAGGTCACGGACGAGCTTGCGCGCATCGGCTATGACGGCTGGATCGTGGTGGAGGCCGAGCAGGACCCGGCGAAGGCGCCGCCCTACGACTATTCGAAGGCTGGCTACGAGACGATCCTGGCCTGTTGCAGGGCCGCGGGCCTTGCCGTCGACGCCGGCTGACGGGCGGGCGCGGTGTTCGACCTCGATCACCCGTTCTTCCTGCCGCTGTGGCGGCGGGTGGCGGTGGCGGCGCTGTGCCTTGGCTGGGCGGGGCTGGAACTGGCCCGCGGCGCGCTGTTCTGGGCGGTATTGTTCGGCGGGCTGGGCCTTTACGCCGCCCACGGCTTCTTCCTGCGCTGGGACGACGACAGGGTGCGGCGAAGGCAGAAGGAGGAGGGGCGATGACAGGGCTGCTGAGAAAACCCGCCGGAACCACCGGCAAGGTGCATGACATCACCCCCGACAGCGCCGGCTGGGGCCATGTCGGCTTCGGCCTTTACCGCCTTGCGCCGGGCGAGACGGCGGCCGAACCCACCGGCGACCGCGAGGCGATCCTCGTTCTGGTCGAGGGCCGGGCGCGGATCGGGGCGGGGGCGCGGGAGTTCGGCGAGCTGGGCGACAGGCTGGAGGTG
Organism: uncultured Rhodobacterales bacterium; assembly: GCA_964448765.1. Lineage (GTDB taxonomy): Bacteria > Pseudomonadota > Alphaproteobacteria > Rhodobacterales > Rhodobacteraceae > JANSXY01. The sequence goes on along the minus strand of CAYUXM010000023.1, from coordinate 19,957 downwards.
TTCGACCGCAGGCCGCCGCATGCCGTCTACGTTCCGAACGGGTCGGACTGGCGCGCGACCGCGACCACCGCCTGCACGCTGGCGGTCTGCACCGCGCCTGGGCGCGGCGGGCACCCGGCGCAGGTGATCGGCCCCGCCGGCATCGCCACCGAGACCCGCGGCAAGGGCGCCAACACCCGCTACATCAACGCCATCGCGATGGAAGAGCGCGACGTCGCCGACAGCCTGCTGGTGACCGAGGTCTACACGCCGTCGGGCAACTGGTCGTCCTACCCGCCGCACCGGCACGACGAGGACGATTACCCGAACATGACCTATCTCGAAGAGACCTATTACCACCGGCTGAACCCGGCGCAGGGCTTCGGCCTGCAACGGGTCTTCACCGAGGACGGCAGCCTCGACGAGACCATGGCGGTGTCGGACCACGACGTGGTGCTGGTGCCGCGCGGCCACCATCCCTGCGGCGCGCCCTATGGCTACGAGATGTATTATCTCAACGTCATGGCCGGGCCATTGCGGAAATGGCGGTTCCGAAACCACCCCGACCATGACTGGATCGCCCGGCGCGACAGCGCCGCGCCCGCCTAGAGCGCGGCGAAGCCCGCCTCGAGCGCGGTCAGGATCACCTGCACGTCGGCGCTGTCCAGCACCAGAGGCGGCGACAGGATGATGTTCGACCCCGAGACGCGGACCATCGCGCCGGCGCGATAGCACGCCTCCTGCACCCGGCCGATGCTGGCCTTGTCGATCGGCGTCTTCGTGGCCCGGTCGGAGACCAGTTCCAGCGCGCACATCAGCCCGTGGCCGCCGCGCAGGTCGCCGATCACAGAATGCCGCCCGGCCAGCGCCGTCAGCCCGGAAAACAGCTCCGCCCCGCGGGCCGCGGCGTTCTCGTGCACCCGCAACCGCTGCGTTTCGGCCAGGCAGGCCAGCGCGGCGGCGGCGCCCACCGGATGGCCGGAATAGGTATAGCCGTGGCCGATGGCGGCGCGGCCGGTGGTGTCGGCCTCGAAGGTCTCGGCGACAGCGCCGGCGATCATCACCGCGCCGAACGGGAAATAGCCGTTGGTGATCGCCTTGGCGGTGCACATCAGGTCGGGCCGCACGTCCCACAGCCGCGCGCCGGTCCAGGCCCCGGTGCGGCCGAAGGCGGTGATCACCTCGTCGGAAATCAGCAGGATGCCGTTGCGCCGGCAGATCTCGGCCACGCCGGGCATGAAGGAGGGATGCGGCGGGATCACGCCGCCGGCGCCTAGGATCGGCTCCATGATGAAGGCCGCGATGCTGCCGGCGCCGTGCAAGGCGATCTCGTCTTCCAGCGCGGACAGGCACAGGCCGGCCAGCCGCTCCGGGTCGGTCTCGTCGAACGGGTTGCGGTAGGGCCAGGGTGCCGGGATGTGGTGGCAGCCGGCCAGCAGCGGTTCGTATTGCGTGCGGAAATTGGCGTTGCCGTTGACCGAGGCACCGCCGAAGTGGGTGCCGTGATACCCTTTCTTGAGCGACAGGAACTTCACCCGCCCGGCCTCGCCGCGGATCTTGTGATACTGCCGCGCCAGCCGCAGCGCGGTTTCCACGCTGTCCGACCCGCCGGAGGTGTAGAAGGCGCGGGTGAGCCCGTCGGGCGCGAAGAAGCCGGCAAGCGCCTCGGCCAGTTCGATCACGCAGTCGTTCGACGTGCCGCGGAAGATCGCGTAGTAGGGCAGCCGGTCGAGCTGCGCCGCGATGGCCTGTTTCACCGGCGCGCAGGAATAACCGAGGTTGACGTTCCACAACCCGCCGACGCCATCGACCACTTCGTGACCGTCGATGTCGCGGATCCGCACGCCCTCGGCCTCGGTCACGATCACCGGCGGATTGGCACGGCTGTCGGCGGGATGCGCCATCGGGTGCCACAGGCTTTTCGCGTTGCGTTCCTTCAGGAAGTTCTGGTCCTTCATGACGCGCTCCTTTCGGCGGCCGGGTCTGCGGGCGGGGCCGCGGGCGATGCGGCGCCCCACAGGCCGTGGATCTCGTCGCGCGCGGCGACGAGCGCGCGGCGGATCGTGGCCGCCAGGTCCGGCGTGATCCGGCCGACCGGCGCGGCCACCGCCAGTGCGCCGGTGCAGTCCCCGGCCTGGCCGTAGACCGGTAGGGCGAAGGAATGCACGTCGGCCTCGTAGCCGCCGACGCTTTCGGCGATCCCGGCGGCGCGCACCGCGGCGATCCGGCGCGCCAGGTCTCCGGCATCGCAGACGGTGGCCGGGGTCAGCCGCGGCAGCGGCCCGGCCAGCACCCGGCGGGCCAGGTCGGGCGGGCCGAAGGCCAGCACCGCAAGGCCCGACGAGGTCGCGTGCAGCGGCAGCACCTCGGCATCCTCCATGCCGACGCGGGTGCCGTGGCGATTGGAATAGGCGAAGGCGCACATCCCCAGCCGGTCGCCCTCGATCTGGCTCAGATGCGCGGTCTCGCCGGTTGTCCCGGCCAGCCGGTCGAGGACCGGGCGCACCACCGCGCGCCGCGGCAGGATCGCCTCGCGCAGCCCGCCAAGCCGCACCACGGCCGGCCCAAGGCGGTATTCCCGCGCCGGCCCCGCGCGTTCGACGAATCCGTGCGCTTCAAGCTCGCCCAGCAGCCGGAAGGCGGTGGCCTTGTTCAGCCCCGACAGCCGCGCGATCTCGCTCAGCCCGGCCTGCGGCCGGGTGCGGCTGAACAGGCCGAGCAGGTCCAAGGCCTTGGAGACGGTGCCCATCGTGTCTCTGTCGATCCCTGTCTGTTGCCGGGCCCCTGTTGCCGGACCCCTGTTGCCGGACGGCGGCGGCTGTGGCCGCGCCGCGCCCCTGTCAAATTCGTTGACAGATCGGACACGGCTCTGTCAATCTGAAATAGAACCAATGGTTCATTTAATGAACCGGCCACCTGCGCCGGCAGAACAGGGAGACCGCCATGACCAAACCGATCCTCGCCGGGACCGCGCTTGCGCTTGCGCTGGTGCTGGCCGCGACCGCCGGGCCCGTGCTGGCCGAATACCCCGAAAAGCCGGTGAACTTCGTCGTGCCGTGGCCGCCTGGCGATCTGGAGGACGTGCTGACCCGGATGATCGCCGAGGATTTCCAGGCCGAATACGGGGTGCCCGCGGCGGTGCTGAACAAGCCCGGCGGCGGCGGCGGCCCGTTCCCCGGCGCGGTCGAGGTCGCGACGGCGCCGGCCGATGGCTACACGATCGGTTCTTTCATCATCGCGATCCCGGTGGTCGGGCCGAACATCGGCATCCCCGAACTCAGCCCCGACCCGTTCGAACCGCTGGGCATCTTCCTGACCTATCCCTTCGTGATCGCCGCCTCGGGCGATGCGCCCTATGCCACGATCGACGAACTGGCGGCGCATGCGCAGGACAACGACGTGGCGCTGGGGCATTTCGGCGCCGGGCTGGTGCCGACCAAGGTGACCCGCGCGCTGGCGGCGGACAAGGGCTTTGCCTTCGCCTCCGACGCGGCGTTCGACGCGCTCGACTGCAACACGCTGGCCTCGGGCGACGTCGACGTGATCAATACCACGCTGCAACTGATCCTGCCCTGTCTCGACGACGTGACGGTGCTGGCCTCGATCGGCGCCGACCGGATCGCGCTGACGCCGGACACGCCGACGGTGGCCGAACTTTCCCCCGATCTCGACGTCTCGCTGTGGAACGGCCTGTTCGTGCACCGGGACACGCCGCAGGAGGTGCGCGACAGGATCGTCGCGGTGGCCGAGAAAACGGTGATGTCGGATCGCGCGCAGGAACTGGCGGCGCAGACCGGCGCGCTGGTCTACTGGCAGGACGCCGCCGCCGCGACGGCGCAGATCGCTTCCGACATCGAGACGCTGGGCGCGATCGACGCCGCGCTCGGCAACTGACAGGTCGCGCCGCCCCGCCGCGGGGCGGCGCCTTCACCCGCCGGGAGACTGGCCGCGATGCCCACCGGCCCTGACAGGCCCGCCTTCAGCCGCGACCGTCGCCCGGGCGATATCGTCTTCGCCTGGGCGATGCTGATCGCCGCCGCCGCGCTGCTGGCGCTGATCGGCGAGCAGACGGCGCACCGGGCCGGCGCGAAGCTGCCGACGCAGCCGTGGTTCTGGCCGGCGCTGTCGCTGGCCGGGATGGGCGTCTTCGGGCTGTTGCACCTGATCTCCGGCCTGCGCTCGGACCGGTTGCCGGGGCGCTGGCCCGAGGTCGGCCACTGGGCGCGGTCGCTGGAATACGCGGGCTGGTTTCTTGCCTATGTGCTGGCGACGCCGGTGATCGGCTACCTGCCGGCGACGCTGGTCTTCACGCTGGCGATGACGGCGCGGGCGGGCTATCGCGGCCCCGGCGCCTTCGCCGCCGCGGCGCTGGCGGCGGTGGTGATCGTAGTGCTGTTCCGCGCGATCCTGCAGGTTCGCATTCCCGCGGGCCGGGTCTACGAGGCGCTGCCGGACGGGATCCGGCAGGTCATGATGCTGTATCTCTGAGGCCGCCATGGACGCGATGCTTTCCGGGCTGGAGATGCTGCTGCGCGCCGACGTGCTGCTGGCGCTGGTCATCGGATCGATCGGCGGCGTGGTGATCGGCGCGATCCCCGGTGTCGGCCCGGCCGTGGCCATCGCGATCCTGCTGCCCGCGACCTTCGCGCTGGACCCGATCGTGGGGCTGACGCTGCTGCTGGGCATCTACGGTTCGTCGATGTACGGCGGCGCGCTGCCGGCGATCCTGATCAACACGCCCGGCACCGCCGTCAACGCGCTGACCACCTATGACGGCCACCCGCTGACCCGGCGCGGCGAGGCGCGGCGCGCGGTGGCGCTGGCCTATTCGGCCTCGTTCTTCGGCGGGCTGTTCGGCATCTTCTGCCTGATCCTGCTGACCCCGGTGCTGGCCGCCGTGGCGCCGATGTTCGGCAGCCGCGAGATCTTCATGGCCGCGCTTCTGGGGATCGTGCTGGTGATCCTCGCGCATCGCGGGCAGGTCTTTGCCGCCGGGATGATGGCCTGCCTGGGGATCTTCCTGCAGACCCTGGGCCTCGACGCGGTGACCTATACCCAGCGCTACACCTTCGGGCTGACCTTCCTGTCCTCGGGGATCAACCTGATCGTGGTGGTGCTGGGGCTCTTCGCGCTGTCGCAGGCCTTCGCGCTGCTGCTGGAGCGCGACGCAAGCCCGCGGCCCGCCACCGTCGGCGGCGGCGTCTTCGCCGGCTTTCGCGAGGTCTGGCAGCACCGGCGCGTGGCCGGCGTTTCCTCGGGCTTCGGGGTGCTGATGGGGATCATCCCGGGCGTCGGCGAGTTCACCGCGCAGTTCCTGTCCTACACCTATGCGCAGAAGACCTCGCGCCGGCCGGAACTGTTCGGCAAGGGCGCGCCCGAGGGGCTGATCGCCTCGGAGGCGTCGAACAACGCGGTACCGGCGGCGGCGATGATCCCGCTGCTGGCGCTCGGCGTGCCGGGCGAGGCGCTGACGGCGATGATGCTGTCGGTCTTCTACGTGCACAACGTGGTGCCCGGCCCGCAACTGTTCCGCAACGATCTGGATTTCGTCTACGCGCTCTACTTCGCGCTGATCCTGCTGAACCTGATCGTGATCGTCTTCCTGATGACGTCGACCGGGCTTCTGACCCGGATCATCCGGATCCCGACCCGGTTCCTCGGTGTGCTGATCCTGACGATGTCCTTCGTGGGCGTCTATTCGCTGCGAAACTCGATCTCCGACTGCGCGCTGGCCGCGGGCTTCGGCGTCTTCGGGCTGATCCTGCGGCGGCTGCAATTGCCGATCGTGCCGATCATCCTTGGCATGGTGCTGGGCGGGATCATGGAGGTGAAGCTGCGGTCGTCGCTGGCGCGGGTGCAGACGCCGCTCGACATGATCGACCGGCCGATCGCGGCGCTGATCTTCGCCGGGATCGTCGTGGTGATCGCGGTGCATGTCCGGGGTGCGGTGCGGGCGGCGCGGTTCCGCCGGGGACGGGGGGAATGATGGACGCGGGCAGGATCGGGGAATTGCGCGCCCGGCCGGTCGCCGATCAGGGCCACCTGATCGACGGCGCGCGGGTCGCGGCCTCGGACGGCGGCACGATGCCCGTCGTCTCGCCGATCGACGGACGCGGATTCGCACGGATGGCGCGCGGCACCGCGTCCGATGTCGATGCCGCCGTCGCGGCCGCCCGCGCCGCCTTCGAGGATGGCCGCTGGTCGGGCCTGCCGCCGGCGCGGCGCAAGGCGGTGCTGACCCGGCTGGCCGGGCTGGTCGAGCGCGAGGCGCTGGAGCTTGCGGTGCTGGGCGTGCGCGACAACGGCACCGAAATCGGCATGGCGCTGAAGGCCGAACCCGGCAGCGCGGCGGCCAGTTTGCGCTACTACGGCGAAGCCGCGGACAAGATCTACGGCGAGATCGCGCCCACCGGGCCGGAGGTTCTGGGCCTCGTCCATCGCGTGCCGGTCGGCGTGGTCGGCGCGATCGTGCCGTGGAACTTTCCGCTGATGATCGGAACGTGGAAACTGGCCCCGGCGCTGGCGGCGGGCAATTCGGTGGTGCTGAAACCGGCGGAAACCGCCTCCCTGTCGCTCTTGCGGCTGGGCGAGCTGGCGCTGGAGGCCGGGCTGCCGCCGGGCGTGCTGAACATCGTCACCGGTGCGGGCGCGGTGGCGGGCTCGCGGCTGGCCGAGCATGGCGATGTCGACGTCCTGGCGTTCACCGGCTCCGGCGCGACCGGGCGGCGGCTGTTGGAGGCCTCGGCGCGGTCGAACCTCAAGCGCGTCTATCTCGAACTCGGCGGCAAGTCGCCGAACGTGGTCTTCGCCGATGCGCCCGATCTCGACCGGGCCGCGAAGCTGGCCGCCTGGGCGATCTTCCGCAATGCCGGGCAGGTCTGCGTCGCGGGGTCGCGGCTTCTGGTCGAGGCCGCGATCCACGACGACTTCGTGGCCGCCGTGGCGCGCGCGGCCGAGGCGATTCGGGTGGGCGATCCGCTCGACCCCGGCAGCGATATCGGCGCGGTCAACAGCGCCGCCCAGCTGGAACGCAACCTTGGCTTCGTCGACCGCGCGCTGGACGCGGGCGCGCGGATCGTCACCGGCGGCCACCGCCTGCTGGAAGAGACCGGCGGCTGGTACATGGCGCCGACGGTGGTGGCCGGCGTGGCGCCGGGGGCGGAAGTGGCGCGCAACGAGGTCTTCGGCCCGGTCCTCGCCGTTACCCCGTTCGACACGGAGGCCGAGGCGGTGCGGCTGGCCAATGGCACCGATTACGGACTCGCCGCCGGGGTCTGGACCGGCAGCCTGTCGCGCGCGCACCGGATGGTCGCGGCGATCCGCGCCGGGGTGGTGCATGTCAACACCTATGGCGGGTCCGACCTGACCGTGCCGCTGGGCGGACACCGGCAATCGGGCAACGGGCATGACAAGTCGCTGCACGCGCTCGACACCTATACCGATCTCAAGACCGCCTGGATCCAGCTTTAGGAGGCCATCATGGACCGCACGATCCTCGTCGCCGGAACCTGGGACACCAAGGATGACGAACTGACCTACCTGGCCGATTGCATCCGCGGCCAGGGCGGCGGGGTGGTGACGATGGATGTCTCGGTGCTCGGCGATCCGGCGCGGCCCGCGGATTTCTCCAAGCACGATATCGCCGCGGCGGCGGGGTCGTCGATCGCCGAGGCGGTGGCGGCGGAGGATGAAAACCACGCCATGCAGATCATGGCCCGCGGCGCGGCCGCCACCGCCGCGCGGTTGCAGGCCGAGGGCCGTATCGACGGCGCGATTGTGCTGGGCGGCACGATGGGCACCGATCTCGCGCTCGATCTTTGCGCGGCTTTGCCGCTGGGCGTGCCGAAATACGTCGTCTCCACCGTCTCGTTCTCGCCGCTGATCCCGCCGGAACGGATCGCGGCGGATATCCAGATGATCCTCTGGGCCGGCGGTCTTTACGGGCTCAACTCGGTCTGCAAGGCCGCGCTCAGCCAGGCCGCCGGGGCGGTGCTGGGCGCGGCGCGGGCGGTGGAGCGGCCCGACCGGAGCAGGCCGCTGATCGGCATGACGAGCTTCGGCAAGACGGTGCTGCGCTACATGGTGGCGCTGAAGCCGGCGCTGGAGGATCGCGGCTTCGAGGTTGCGGTGTTCCATGCCACCGGCATGGGGGGGCGCGCCTTCGAATCGCTTGCAGGCGAGGGCGCCTTTGCCGCGGTGATGGACTTCGCCACGCAGGAACTGGGCAATCACGTCATGGGTTCGGCCGTCTCGGCCGGGGCCGGGCGGCTGACGGCGGCGGGACGGCGCGGGATTCCGCAGATCGTCGCGCCGGGCTGTTACGACCTTGTCGACCTCGTCGGCTGGCAGCCGGTGCCCGCGCGGTTCCGCGACCACCCGGCCCATGCGCACAACCGGCTTCTCACCTCGGTCGTGCTGGACGCGGGCGAACGCCGCGAGGTCGCGCGCGCCCATGCCGCGCAGCTTGCGCAGGCGCGCGGGCCGACGGTGCTGCTGCTGCCCGAAGGCGGCTGCAACGAATGGGACAGGCCCGGCGCGCCCTTGCACGACGCGGCGGGGCTGTCGGCCTTCGTGGCGGAAATGGCGGCGGTCTGCCCGCCATCTGTCGAACTGCGCCGGCTCGAGTGTCACATCAACGATCCGGGCTTTGCCGAGGCGGCGCTTGCGGTGATCGACGGCTGGATCGCGGCGGGGGTGCTCGCGCGGCCGTGATGGACGGGGCGGCGCGGCCGGGCTAGCCTTGCGGCAGGAGGGGCCATGCCGCATCTGTCGTTCGAGTATTCCCGCGGGCTGGGCGCGCGGGTCGACCTTCCCGGTTTCGTGGAGCACATGCGCCGCGAGATGATCGCGACCGACGTGCTGCCCGAACCGGGCATCCGCATCCGCGGCTTCGAGGCCGACCATGCGGCGGTGGCCGATGGCGGGCCGCACCATTTTCTCGACATGGTGCTGCGGCTGGGCGAGGGCCGCGACGCGGCCACGCGGGCGGCGCTGGCCGACCGGCTTTATGCCGCGGCGCGCGCGGTGCTGGAGCCGCAGGTGGCGGGGATCGGTTTCCTGCTGTCGCTGGAGGTGGTGGAAATCCGGGCGGAATTCGCCCGCAAGGCCTTCAACACCCTGCGCACCGGGGCGGCGGGCTGATGCGGCCCTATGATCGCGCCCTGCCGATCGCCCTTCTGCGCGCCCGCGAGGCGACGCTGCGGCCGTTTCGCGCCCATCTCGAGGGGCACGGCCTGACGGTGCAGCAATGGCGGGTGATCCGGGCCCTGGCCGAAGGCGCGGCGATGACGCCCAAGGAACTGGCCGAACGCTGCGTTCTGATGCCGCCCTCGCTGTCGCGCATCCTCAAGACACTGACCGCGCGCGGGCTGGTCGAACAGGTCGGCGACCGGGCCGACGGGCGGCGCAAGCGGGTGGCGATTTCACCCGGCGGTCGCGCGCTTTACGACCGGGTGGCGGGCCGGTCGGACGAGATCTATGCCGAACTGGAGGCCGCCTTCGGCGCCGACCGGATGGACCGGCTGCTCGATCTGCTGGTCGATCTGCGCGGGGTGGCAGAGCGGCTGCATGCCGCCGATGGCCCCGGAACCGACGCCGAGCGGTGACCGGCCCGGCGCTTGACCGGCCGGACGGTATCCGGTTAACGTGTTAATGAAATCGGGAGGAGGCGGCATGGCGGCGCTGGACGAAAACCTGCACCGGGCGCGGGGCTACCTTGCGCGCTGGGACGGCACGGTCGTGGCGAACCGGATCGGCGGCGCCGACCGGCCCGCCGCCTCCGGCGCGACGTTCGAGACCCTGTCGCCCGTCGATCTCACGCCGCTGGCCCGGGTGGCCGAAAGCGGCGCGCAGGATGTCGATGCCGCCGCCCGCGCCGCCGCTACGGCCTTCCCGGCCTGGGCCGCGACGCCGGGGGCGGAACGCCGCCGCATCCTGCACCGGATCGCGGATGCCATCGTCGCACGGGCCGACGAGATCGCGCTGACCGAATGCCTCGACACCGGGCAGGCCCTGCGGTTCATGTCCAAGGCGGCGCTGCGCGGGGCCGAGAACTTCCGCTTCTACGCCGACCGCGCGCCCGAGGCGCGCGACGGCAAGTCGATGTACGCGCCGGGGCAGATCAACATCTCCTCGCGCAGCCCGATCGGGCCGGTGGGGATCATCACGCCCTGGAACACGCCGTTCATGCTGTCGACCTGGAAGATCGCGCCGGCGCTGGCGGCGGGCTGCACGGTGGTGCACAAGCCCGCCGAACTGTCGCCCCTGACCGCGCGCCTGCTGATCGAGATCGCCGAAGAGGCGGGGCTGCCGCCCGGCGTGTGGAACCTTGTGAACGGCGATGGCGAAACCGCCGGCAAGGCGCTGTGCGAGCATCCGCTGATCCGCGCCATCGCCTTCATCGGCGAAAGCCGCACCGGGCAGGCGATCGTCGCGCAGGGCGCGGCGACGCTGAAGCGGGTGCACCTGGAACTGGGCGGCAAGAACCCGGTGATCGTCTTCGCCGATGCCGATCTCGACCGCGCCGCCGAGGCGGCGGTGTTCATGATCTACTCGCTGAACGGCGAGCGCTGCACCTCGTCCTCGCGGCTTCTGGTCGAGGATGGCGTGCATGACGCGCTGGTGGCGCGGATCGCCGAGAAGGCGGCGCGGATCAGGGTGGGCCATCCGCTCGATCCCGAAACGGTCGTCGGCCCGCTGATCGGGCCGGAACACGAGGCCAAGGTGCTGTCCTACATGGACAAGGCCCGCGCCGCCGGCGCGCGGATCGCGGTGGGCGGCCACAAGATCGGCGAGGCGGGCTGCTACGTCGCGCCGACGCTGTTCGTCGGGGCCACCAACGACATGGCCATCGCGCAGGAAGAAATCTTCGGCCCGGTGCTGACCGCGATCCCGTTTTCCGGCGAGGCCGAGGCGGTGGCGCTGGCCAATGCCGTGCCCTACGGCCTTGCCGCCTATCTCTGGACCCGCGATGCCGGTCGGGCGCTGCGGGTGTCGGACGCGGTGGAGGCCGGGATGGTCTGGGTCAATTCCGAGAACATCCGCCACCTGCCCACCCCCTTCGGCGGCGTCAAGGCCAGCGGCATCGGCCGCGACGGTGGCGACTGGTCGTTCGATTTCTACATGGAAACCAAGAACGTGGCCTTCGCGACCGGGGACCACGCGATCCCGAGACTGGGAGGCTGAGATGCCCGTGCCGGCGCCGAACCTGACCCCGCCGTTCAATACCGTGCGGCTCAGCCATGTCGTGCTGGGCGCGACCGATCTGGAGACCTCGCGCCGGTTCTACGAAACGACGCTGGGCCTGCAGGTCACCGATGCCGATGCCGAGGCGGTGTACTTCCGCGGCATGGAGGAACGCGGTCACCATTGCCTCGTCCTGCGCCGGGCCGAGGCGGCGACGGCGCAGGCGGTCTGCTTCAAGGTCTGGTCGGAGGCCGATCTCGATGCCGCCGCGGCGTTCTTCCGGGGCCAGGGCCGGCCGGTGGACTGGGTGGAGCGGCCGTTCCAGGGCCGTACGCTGCGTTCGACCGATCCGCACGGCCTGCCGGTGGAATTCTATCACCGGATGGACAGGCTGCCGCCGATCCACCAGCACTACACGCTCTACCGCGGGGTCAGGCCGCTCAGGATCGACCATTTCAACTGCTTCTCGCCCGATGTCGACGCCTCGGTCGCGTTCTGGTCGGACATGGGGTTCCGGGTGACAGAATATACCGAGGATGCCGGAACCGGCCGGCTTTGGGCCGCCTGGCTGCACCGCAAGGGCGGGGTGCATGACATGGCCTTCACCAACGGGCTGGGCCCGCGATTGCATCACGTGGCCTTCTGGGTGCCCAGCCCGATGAACATCATCGACCTGCTCGACCTGATGTCGACCACCGGCCATGTCGGCAATATCGAGCGCGGGCCGGGCCGGCACGGGATTTCGAACGCCTTCTTCCTCTACATTCGCGACCCCGACGGCCACCGGGTGGAGATCTACTGTTCCGACTACCAGACGGTCGATCCCGATCACGAACCGATCCACTGGGATCTGACCGATCCGCAGCGCCAGACGCTGTGGGGCGCGCCCGCGCCGCGGTCGTGGTTCGAGGAGGGTACGCTGTTCGAAGGGCTGGAGCCGGCGCCGCCGACGCTGGCCGCCCGGCCGATCGTCGCGCCATGAGGCCGCGGCTGGCGACGGTCGAGGCCGGGGGCCGGCCGCTGTGGGGGCTCGTGACCGAGGGCGGGGGATTTGTCGCGCTCTCGCCCGACCATCCGCACTGGCCGAGCCTGCGCGCGGTGATCGCCGCCGGCGCGCTGCCGCAGGTGATCGCCGCCGGGGCGGGGCGGGCGGAAACCCATGCGCCGGGCAGCTTTCGCTGGCTGATCCCGGTGCCGGACCCGGAAAAGATCCTCTGCGTCGGCGTCAACTTTCCTGACCGAAACGCGGAGTATCGCGATGGGCAGGCGGCGCCGCCCAACATGTCGCTCTTCGTGCGGTTCCCGCGCAGCTTCACCGGCCACGGCGCACCGCTGATCCGGCCGCCGGAAAGCCCGCAACTGGATTACGAGGGCGAGATCGCGGTGGTGATCGGGCAGGGCGGCCGGCGCATCCCCGAGGCGGACGCGCTGGCGCATGTCGCGGCCCTGACGATCTGCAACGAGGGCACGATCCGCGACTGGGTGCGGCATGCCAAGTTCAACGTCACGCAGGGCAAGAACTGGGACCGGTCGGGCGCGATGGGCCCCTGGCTGGTGCCCTTCGACGATCCCGCGCAGATCGCGGATGTGCGGATCGCCACGCGGGTCAACGGCGAGACGCGGCAGGACGACCGGACCGGGCGGATGCTGTTCCCGGTGGCCCGGCAGATCGCCTATATCTCCACCTTCACGACGCTGGTGCCGGGCGACATCATCGTCACCGGCACGCCCACCGGCGCCGGCGCGCGGTTCGATCCGCCGCGGTTCCTGGTGCCCGGCGATGTCGTCGAGGTCGAGGCCGAGGGGATCGGGATGTTGCGCAACCCGGTGGCCGACGAATGACCGATGCGATCGAGGCCGCCGCCGCCGCGCTGGTCGCGGCCGAGCGGAGCGGGCGGCAGATCGGGCTTCTGAGCCGCGCCCATCCCGATTGGGGGCTGGACGAGGCCTATGCGGTGCAGGCGGCGCTGGTGGCGGCGAAGGTGGCGGCGGGCGCGCGGCCGGTGGGCTGGAAGATCGGCCTGACGAGCCGGGCGATGCAGCAGGCGCTGGGGATCGACACGCCCGATTCCGGCGTGATCCTCGACGACATGCTGTTCGACAGCGGCGCGACGGTGTCGAAAGGGCGGTTCATCCAGCCCCGGATCGAGGCGGAAATCGCCTTCGTCATGGCAAGCGATCTTGCCGGGGCGGAGGTCGACCGCGCCGACGTGCTGGCCGCGACCGGGGCGGTGGCGCCCTGCCTGGAAATCCTCGACACCCGCATCCTGCGCGCCGATCCCGACACCGGCCAGCCCCGTACGATCGTGGACACGGTGGCCGACAACGCCGCCAATGCCGGGCTGGTTCTGGGCGCGGAACGCCACCCGCCGCAGGCTTTCGACCTTGCCCGCGTCGGCGCCGTGGTGACCCGCGACGGGGGGGTGGAGGAAACCGGCCTCGGCGCCGGGGTGCTGGGCGACCCGGTGATGGGGCTGGTCTGGCTGGCGCGCCGGCTGGCGCGCTACGGGCAGGGGCTGAAAGCCGGCGAGGTGGTGCTTTCGGGTTCCTTCATCCGGCCTGTGGAATGCCCGCCGGGCAGCCGGATCGCTGCCGATTTCGCCGCGTTCGGGCGGGTGGAGATCGCCTTCGCCTGACCCCGGAACGCGAAAGGGCGGCCGTTGGCCGCCCTTGCCGATCGGCGCGGTGCCGGGCGTGTCAGCCGCCCCAGGTCCGCACCGGGCCGCAATCCATGTGCACGAAGTTCGAGCGCGAATACTTGCCCACGCCGCCGGCGTTGCAGGCCGTCGCCGCGCGATACATCTGCGAGACCGAGCGCGACTTGAGCCGCAAGTCCGCCGCCTGGCCCTTGAGGTGCAGCGAGTCCTTCGCCACCCCGCGCGAGCGCGAGCGCAGCATCGCGTTCGTTTCCGGCGAGCGGTAGCCCGACAGCAGCATGTAGGGTTCGGAGGTGTCCATCAGCCGATGCGCCGCCGCCGCGATATCCACGGTGCGCGGATCGATCGCCCGGTGCCGGCCGTTGCGCCAGTCGCGCATGAAATGGTTGATCTCGTCGAGCGCCTCGGGAATGTACTCGCCCTCGATCCAGTAGATGGTATCGAGCAGCTCGCCGGTGCGGCCCGAATACATCCGGATGCGGCGGATATCGCCCGCCCCGCGAAGGAAACCGAAAGCGTTCGATGCCGTGGGGGCCGCCACCACTGCCGTTGCCGCGAATGCCCCGAGAAGACCGCGGCGCGTGATCGCCGCTGTGCCGATTGTCGTCATCCGTCTTCGCCTGTCCTGTCTTTGTCTCTGCGTTTCAGCAGGTTGCTTGGCGTTTCCGTCCTGTCCGACCCTTCTATGACACAAGACGAATCACGCGCCAACCGTTCATTCCGTCGCAACGGGTGCCGCGGCCACGGATAGGCGAATTTTCGCTTAACCGCCGAAATCGCGATCTGTTGCCCGAAATCCACGCTTCCGTCGCCGCTGGCGGAGTCGTGACCGCGAAAACCGCCCGCCGGGCACGACTGACACTTTATCAACCCGGGGCCTGCATCGTATGCAGGTCGGGTATTGCTGCCGAGGATGTCATGACCAACACCGGAACCCTGCGGGGCGTCACGCTGGCCCTGCTCGTTTCATTGAGTTCGATCATGCTGGCCGCGCCGCCGGCGGGCGCCGTGGTGACGGCCTATGTCCAGTCCGTGGCCGAGGCGGCCTCGGACGACGCGGCCGTCGCGGCCTTCTACCGCGAGCGGGATTTCCGGCCGATCTGGACCTCGAAGGCCGATGCGGCGCGGCGCGCGGCGTTCTTCCGCGCCCTCGAAACGGTCGAGACGCATGGCCTGCCGGCCGCGCGCTACGACGCGGACGGGCTGCGCGCGGCCTTCGAGACGACGCGGTCGGAACGCGAGCGCGGGCGGCTGGAAGTGGCGATGTCGCGGGCCTTCCTGGCCTATGCGCGGGATATCGGCACCGGCATCCTCGATCCGGGCCTTGTCGATGACGGGATCAAGCGCGAGGTGCTGCGCCGCGACCCGGTCCAGACGCTGCGCGCCTTCGCCGCCTCCTCGCCCGCGGCGTTCCTGCGCGCGCTGCCGCCGCAGTCGCAGACCTATGCGCAGTTGCGCAAGGTTCGGCTCGACCTCGTCGCGGCGATCGCGCGCGGCGGCTGGGGGCCGCGGGTGTCGGCGGGCAAGCTGGAACCGGGGGCCGCGGGCCCCGCGGTGGTGGCGCTGCGCGACCGGCTGATGGCGATGGGCTACCTGCCGCGCACCGCGACGCAGACCTATGACGCGGCGATCCAGCGGGCGGTGCAGCTGTTCCAGATCGACAACGGGCTGACCGCCGACGGCATCGCCGGGCAGGGCACGCTGGAGGTGATCAACCTTGGCCCCGAGGCGCGGCTGCAATCGGTGCTGGTCGCGCTGGAGCGGCTGCGCTGGATGAACGGCTTCGAACTGGGCGACCGGCACATCTGGGTCAACCTGCCGGAATTCACCGCGCGGATCGTCGACGACGGCAAGGTGACCTTCGAGACGATCACCGTCGTCGGCATGAACCAGCACGACCGCCGCAGCCCCGAGTTCTCCGACGAGATGGAGCATATGGTCGTCAACCCGACATGGAACGTGCCGCGCTCCATCGCGGTGCGCGACTACCTGCCGAAGCTTCAGCAGAATCCGAACGCGGCCGGCTACATGCGCCTGTTCGACGGGGCCGGCCGGGTGGTCGACCGCAGCGCGGTGGATTTCACCCAGTTCACCCCGGCGACCTTCCCCTTCGACATGAAGCAGCCGCCGTCGAACCGAAACGCGCTGGGGCTGGTGAAGTTCATGTTCCCCAACCGGCACAACATCTATCTGCACGACACGCCGTCGAAGAACCTGTTCGAACGCGAGGTGCGGGCCTATTCCTCGGGGTGCATCCGGCTGCAGCAGCCGTTCGAATTCGCCTACCAGATTCTGGAACGGCAAAGCGCCGATCCGAAGGGCGTGTTTCACAACACGCTCGACAGCGGCCGCGAGACGATGATCGAGCTTGAGCGCCACATCCCGGTGCATATCGTCTATTTCACCGCGTGGCCGGATGCGAAGGGCCGGATGACCTATCGCCGCGATATCTACGGCCGCGACGGGCGGATTTTCAACGCGCTGTCGGCGGCCGGGGTTTCGCTCCTGCCGCTTCGTGGCTAAATCTTCGGCCAGGCCGGGCGCGACGGGCGCCCGGCGGTGGGAAGATCGATGACACTGACGCTTGCTGAGATCGCCGCGGCGCTCGGCGCCCGGGTCGAGGGCCGGGCCGGGCTCGTCGTGGCGCGCGCCGCCGAACCGTCGGCTGCCGGGCCGGACGATCTCGCGCTGGCGATGGATCCGAAATATGCCGAGGGGCTGGCGGCGGGTGGCGCCCGCGCCGCGATCCTGTGGCCCGGCGCCGACTGGCAGGCGCTGGGGCTGGAGGCGGCGATCCTCGTGCCGCGGCCGAGGATGGCGATGGCCGGGCTGACGCGGGCCTTCGACGCCGGCCCCGATATCGCCCCCGGCATCCATCCCGCCGCGGTGGTCGACCCGACCGCCGAGATCGGCGCGGGCGCGGCGATCGGCCCGCTGGCGGTGATCGGCGCCGGCGCCCGGATCGGCGCGGGCGCGCGGATCGCCGCGCAGGTCTTCATCGGTCGCGACGTTTCGGTCGGCGCGGCGGCGCTGATCCTCGCGGGCGCGCGGATCATGGACCGGGTGCGGATCGGCGACCGGTTCACCTGCCAGCCCGGCGCGGTGATCGGGGCCGACGGCTTTTCCTTCGTCACGCCGGAGAAATCCGGGGTCGAGGAGGTGCGCGAGACGCTGGGCGACCGATCCGAGGCGCGCGACCAGTCCTGGGCGCGGATCCATTCGCTGGGCACCGTCGAGATCGGCGACGACGTGGAGATCGGCGCCAATGCCGCGATCGACCGCGGCACGATCCGCGCCACCCGCATCGGCTCGGGCACGAAGCTCGACAACCTCGTCCATGTCGGCCACAACGTCGAGATCGGCCGCGACTGCCTGCTGTGCGGGCAGGTCGGCATCGCCGGTTCGGCGCGGATCGGCGACCGGGTGGTGATGGGCGGGCAGTGCGGCGTGTCCGACAACATCTTCGTCGGCGACGACGTGGTGGCCGGCGGCGCGACCAAGATCTTTTCCAACGCACCGGCGGGCCGGGTGCTGCTGGGCTCGCCGGCCTTGAAGATGGACACCCATGTGGAAGCGTGGAAGAACATCCGCAGGCTGCCGCGCCTGTTCGCCCAGGTGGCCGAGCTTCGGGAAGCGGCGCGGCGCGGGCCGCGCAACGAGACGGAAGAACCATGACTGACAGCGTCCGGGATACGGTGGTCGGAATCATCGCGCAGCAGGCGGTGCTGGAGCCGGCCGAGGTCGAGATGACCGCCTCGCTCGAAGATCTCGGGATCGACAGCCTCGGTCTTGTCGAGGCGATCTTCGCGATCGAGGAGGCGTTCGACATCTCGGTGCCGTTCAACGCCAACGACCCGGCCGAGACCGCCGGCTTCGACATCTCGTCGGTCGCCGCCATCGTCGCGGCGGTCGAGGCGCTGGTGGCGGGGAAAGACGCCGCCGAAGACCGGGCCTGATGCGGCGCGTCGTCATCACCGGCGCCGGCACCGTAAACGCGCTTGGCCAGGATGTCCCCGCGACGCTGGATGCGCTGCGCGAGGGCCGCTGCGGCATCGGCCCGCTGGAGCTGCGCGACGTCGAGCGGCTGAATATCCGGATCGGCGCGCAGGTGCGGGGCTGGGATCCGGAGGCGCATTTCAACCGCCAGGACATCGCGCTGTTCGACAAGTTCACCCAGTTCACGATCCATGCCGCACGGCAGGCCATCGCGCAGTCGGGCCTTGCGTTCGAGGACGCGCTGTCGCTCGCCTCGGGTGTCGTGCTCGGCACCGCCGGCGGCGGCGTGAACACCTGGGACGAGAATTACCGCGCGGTCTACGAAGAGGGCAAGAACCGGGTCCATCCCTTCGTGGTGCCGAAGCTGATGAACAATGCCGCGGCCAGCCATGTCAGCATGGAATGGAACCTGCGCGGGCCGACCTTCACGGTCGCCACCGCCTGCGCCTCGTCGAACCACGCGATGGGGCAGGCGTTCCACATGGTCCGGTCCGGCGCGGCCACGGTGATGATCACCGGCGGGTCGGAGGCGATGCTGTGTTTCGGCGGGATCAAGGCATGGGAAGGGTTGCGGGTGATGTCGCGCGATGCCTGCCGGCCGTTCTCGCTCAACCGCAACGGCATGGTGCAGGGCGAGGGCGCGGGGGTCTTCGTCTTCGAGGAGTACGATCACGCCCGCGCGCGGGGGGCCGATATCCTGGCCGAGGTGGTGGGATTCGCGATGTCCTCGGACGCGGGCGATATCGTCATGCCCTCGGCCCAGGGGGCGGAACGGGCGATCACCGGCGCGCTGCGCGACGCGCGGCTCGATCCCGAGGACGTTGGCTATATCAACGCCCACGGCACCGGCACCGCGGCGAACGACAAGACCGAATGCGCCGCCGTTGCCCATGCCTTCGGCCAGCATGCCGACCGGCTGATGATCTCGTCGACCAAGTCGATGCACGGCCACCTGATCGGCGGCACCGGCGCGGTGGAACTGCTGGCCTGCATCATGGCGCTGCGCGAGGGCGTGATCGCCCCCACGATCGGCTACGAGGAACCCGACCCGGAATGCGCGCTCGACGTGGTGCCGAACACCGCGCGCGAGGCCCGCGTTGCGGCGGTCTTGTCGAACGCCTTCGCCTTCGGCGGGCTGAACGCGGTGCTGGCGCTCAGGCGGGTCTGACCGTTGGCCCTAGTTGTTCATCGCCGCGAGCGCCTCGTAGGCCGCGGTGAAGCCTGACAGCGACATGATCGCCTCGAACGGCTGGTTCGGCGCCGCGATGGCGAAAACCGTGACCGTCGCCTCCGCGCCCTTGCGGAACGCGTCGATATCCTCCTCGGTGAAGCCAACCCGCGCGATGCAGCCGATCTGGGTGCAGAAGGTGAACTGGTAGCGCTTCGGCTGGCGGCTGCCGACCTGAAGGGTGATGTTCCGGGTCAGGAGCGTTTCGAGCGGCGTGATGATCGTGGCGCCGGCGATCGCGTCGCCGCTGGGTTCGGCCAGCGCGAAAAGGTTGATCTCGGCCATCGAGCCGCCCTCGGCGTTCTTCATCAGCTGGTTCATCACGCAGGGATCGGCGCCGTCCTCGGTGCGCTCGCACTGGATGGCCCAGTCGCCGTGGGTTTCGGCCACATAGGTGGCCCCGGGGCCGCCGACCTCTTCGCCGACCGGGAGGCTGTCGGCAGCCTCCGCCGTGTCGGTATCCTGCGCGGCCGCCGGCGCGGCGGCAAGCATTGCGGCTAGGGCGAGCGGGCGGGTGAACTGTTGAAACATGTCTGGTCCTGCCTGTGGTGGTGGATCTTGGCCTGCGCCGCGCGTCTAGCATGGCCGGCGGGCGAAGTCAGGCCCCCCGGACGGCTGCCCCGATGACAGGGGGGTGATCGGCGCTTTCCGGCCCGGCGCGGCACAGGCGCGACCGGTTTCGGCCAAACGAAAAGGGCCGCGGCAGCGCGACCCTTCCCTGTCATCTCCCCGTCGGACTGGCCGACTTGTTCATTGGCCCCGACGCTAAGGGCTTCGCCAGCCTCCGTCAACAGCAAAAAACGCCACCGCACGAAGATGATTTCGCAGGCTTTTTCGCAAAAAAGGATCGCGCCGGGGTACGGCGCGGCCAGTCTGACAGGGAGGAAGTAACGTCCGAACGAAGAGGACGCAC
>CAYUXM010000022.1:0-22152 GCA_964448765.1 uncultured Rhodobacterales bacterium | reverse complement strand
ACGGGCGATCAGCGGGCCGACAAGCGTGGCCTGCGCGATCCCGAAACACACCCCGTAGACCGCCAGCGAGGCGCCGATCATCGGCGCGTCCCAGCCGAACCGCGCCGTGCCGAAATAGGGCCAGATCGAGGGATAGACGTTCATCGCCACCGCCAGCAGCGCGAAGACCGCCAGAAGCCGCGCCAGCCCCGGCAGCCGCGACACCGCCGCCAGTGCGCCCACCGGGTTGGCGCGGGCAAGCGAGAACGGCCGGCGGATCCGGTCGGTCACCGTTTCCGGCAGCACGAATGCCGCAACGGACAGGTTGACCAGCGCCAGCAGCGACGCGCCCCAGAACGGCGCGCGGGTGTCCAGCCCGGCCAGAAGCCCGCCGATCGCCGGCCCGGCGACGAAGCCGAAGCCGAAGGCCGCGCCGACAAGGCCGAAGCGGCGGCCCCGGTCTTCCGGTGCGGAGATGTCGGCCAGAAACGCCGTCGCGGTGGCATGGGTGGCCGAGGCGATGCCGGCCACCAGCCGCGAGATCAGCAACAGCCAGATCGACATCGCCAGCGCCATCAGCACGTAGCCCGCCACCAGCACGGCGAGCGAGCCCAGCAGCACCGGCCGCCGCCCCCAGCGATCCGACAGCGCGCCCAGCGCCGGGCCGAACAGGAACTGCATCACCGCGAAACCGGTGGACAGAACGCCGCCCCACAGCGCCGCGCCGGCCAGCGTGCCGCCGGTGACCGACAGGATCAGCTCGGGCATCACCGGAAAGACCAGGCCAACCCCGATCGCGTCCAGCGCGACGGTCGACAGGATCACCGGGACGGCGAGGCGGTGGGTCATGAAACCTCCGGCTTGCGCCAAGCCGTAGCCGGGCGCCGCGTCGAAGGGAAGGGGGGTCAGCCCGCCGCGTCGCGCGCCTGCCGGGCGAAGGCGCGGGCCTCCTCCGGCGCGGTGCCCAGCCCGCGGCGCGGATCGAGCAACGCGGCCCAGTCGCGGCCGGGATGGTCGCGCGCGGCCAGCGCGGCCAGCGCCGTGCCGCTGCCCCGCGCCTCGGCGCACAGCGCCTTGACCGCCGCTGCCGCCTCCGGCCGCGGCAGGGTTTCGGCCAGCGCGAAGGTCAGCGCCTCGGCCATCACGAGGCCACGGCCGTCATCCAGCGCGGCGGCCATCCGCGCCGGGTCGGGCCGCGCGGTTTCGGCCAGGTCGCGGGCCAGTGCCGTGGCGCGGCCCATGGCCAGCACCAGCCCCGGCAGCGCCAGCCATTCGGAAAACCACGCCGCGCCGTCGCGCTGGTCGCGGTGCATCCCCGCGCCCTGCACGAGGGCCGCAAGCCCGATCGCGTGCCGGCACAGCGCCACCAGCGCCGAGGGGCCGACCGGGTTTTGCTTTTGCGGCATGGTCGAGGAGCCGCCGCCGGCGCCCGTTTGCAGCTCCTCCACCCCCGTCCGGGTCAGCGACAGCAGGTCTTCGCCGACCTTGCCAAGGCTCGCGGCAAGGCCCGCCGCCCAGCCGGCGAATTCCCCGATCCGGTCACGGGCGGCATGCCACGATCCGCCCGGATCGGTCAGGCCCAGATCGGCGGCCAGCGCCGCGCGCACCGCAGGGCCCTGTTCGCCCATCGCCGACAGCGTGCCCGCCGCGCCCGAAAGCGAGACCGCCAGCAGCCGCGGCGACAGATCGGCCAGCCGCGCCCGGTGGCGCAGGAGCGGCCCGCCCCAGCCCGCCGCCACGGCGCCGAAGCTGGTGGGCACCGCGCCCTGCCCGTAGGTCCGTGCCAGCATCGGGGTTTTGGCATGCGCCTCGGCGAGGTCGGCCAGCGCCGCGATGGCGGCGGCCAGCCGCGCGTCGACGATCTTCAGCGCGGCGCGCAGCCGCAGCGCCAGCGCGGTGTCGCAGATGTCCTGGCTGGTCGCGCCCCAGTGCAGGTAGCGGGCATGCTCGGGCGCCTCCAGCGCCTTGCGCGCCGCCGCGACCAGCGCCGGCACCGGTACGCCGTTGACGGCCGTTTCCGCGGCAAGGCCCGCGGGATCGATCTGGATATCCTGCAGGGCGCGGTGCAGGAAGGTGCCCGCGGTTTCCGGGATCATCCCCACCCCGCCCTGCGCCCTTGCAAGCGCGCCCTCGACCAGCAGCATCGCGCGCAGCTCGGCGGTGTCGGAAAACAGCCGTGAAAGCTCGTCGTCGCCGAAAAGCCCGCGGTAAAGCGCGCTGTCGATCGGCGAGGCGGGCATCAGGCCGGCATCCGCAGGCCGAGGATCTCGCGCGCCTCGCGCCAGCTGGCGACGGGGCGTTCGTATTTCTCGCAAAGCTCGACCGCCCGGCGCACCAGCGCGGCATTCGACGGCGCCAGCCGCGTGCGGTCCAGCCGCACGTTGTCTTCCAGCCCGGTGCGGGCATGGCCGCCGGTCGAGATCGCCCATTCGTTCACGACGATCTGGTTCGCGCCGATCCCGGCCGCGCACCACGGCGCATCCTGCCCGAACAATCGCCGGACGGTGGCGATGTAGAAATCGAACACCGCCCGGTCGACCGGCATCGCGTTCTTCACGCCCATGACGAACTGGACATAGGGCCGGGCGGGGATCTTGCCCTCGTCCCACATCTTCCTCGCCTGGAAGATATGCGACAGGTCGAAGGCCTCGATCTCGGGTTTGACCGCGTGTTCGACCATCTCGGCCGCCAGCCAGTCCACCAGGTCGGGCGGGTTTTCGTAGACGCGGGTGGGAAAGTTGTTCGATCCGACGGAAAGCGAGGCCATGTCGGGCCGCAAGGGCAGCATCCCGCCGCGCGCCTGCCCGGCGCCGGACCGGCCGCCGGTGGACATCTGGAAGATCATGCCGGGGCAATGCGTCGCGATGCCTTCCTGCAGCCGCGCGAAACGGTCGGGATCGGAGCAGGGCTTTCCTTCGTCGTCGCGGACATGGGCGTGGCAGATGCTCGCCCCGGCCTCGAACGCCTCCTGCGTGCTTTCGGTCTGTTCCGCGACCGTGACCGGCACGGCGGGATTGTCGGCCTTCGTCGGCACCGAACCGGTGATCGCGACGCAGATGATGCAGGGCTTGGTCATGACACGATCTCATCGAGGCGGCGGGCGAGGCCCGCGGGGTCGGCGAAGAAGGGCGAATGCGACCGTGGCAGGCGGGTGACATGGCCGGGCGGGAAGCCCGCCGAGATCGTGGCCTGGTATTCGGGCGGTATCGCCCGATCCTGTTCGCACAGGATGTAGTGTTTTTCCACCCCCGCCCAGCGGTCGAGCGCGGCAATGGGCGTGGCCTGCGGCGCAACCGGCTGCGGCCCGAGATGCGCCAGCGCGAAATCGACCGCCTCGGCCGGGCAGTCGTGGTAGAGTTTTTCGGCCACCATCCCGGGGCGGAACGAAAAGGTCACGCCGTCGGGCGCCATCTCGATCGCCGGCAACAGCGGCTGGCGCGGCGCGGCGCGGCGCATCTCGGCCAGCGACAGGCCCGGAACCGGCACATAGGCGCAAAGGTAGACCAGCCGCGCGATCTTCTCCGGCGCCCGTTCCGCGGCCAGCGTGATCGGGAAGCCCGCCATCGAATGGCCCACCAGCGTCACCGGCCGGTCGATCGCGGCAAGGATCGCGCGGGCATAGCCCTCCAGCGTGACCTTTTCCGCCGGCGTGCCGTCCTGCCCGTGGCTGGGCAGGTCGATCGCGCGGGCCTCGTGGCCCAGCGCGGCCAGTGCCGGGATCACGTCGCGCCAGCACCATGCGCCGTGGCAGGAACCGTGAATCAGCAGCAGGTCCGCCATCAGGCGTCGAAGAACACGGTTTCGTCGGGCCCCTGCAGCCGGATGTCGAACCGGTATGCGCCCGGGCCGGTCTTCTGCGCCAGCAGCGTCGGGATCCGCCCCTTGTGCTCGATCCGCGCCAGCACCGGGCATTCGGCGTTCGCCGCCTCCTCGTCGTCGAAATAGATCCGGGTCGACAGGCCGATGTTGATGCCGCGCGCCACGATCCACAGCGCGATATGCGGGGCCATCAGCCCGCCGGTGTGGTGCGGCACACGGCCCGGCTTGATGGTTTCCAGCCGGAACTCCGCGGTGTCGAAATCGGCGGCGAACCGGCACCAGCCCGGAACGTTCGGATCGGCCGGGCCGCGGACCTCGTTGGGAGAATTGTAAAGCCCCGCGGCATCGGCCTGCCAGCTTTCCAAGAGCGCGTCCTTCAGCGTCATCCCGGCCCCGTCGATCACCGTGCCGGTGATCGCGATGCGCTCGCCCTGCGCACCCGGACGGATCGGGCTGGTGCCCAGATCGCGGGGATAGATGCCACGATTGCCCAGCAGGTTCGGCGTGCAGCCGATATGGACATAGGGCCCCGCTGTCTGGCTGGGGGTTTCGAGCAGATAGTCGAGCGTCTGCGCCATGTCACAGTCCCTCCGGCCGGTTCTCGAAATGCGTCTGGCGGCGGCCGCGCAGCACGATGTCGAACCGGTAGGCCAGGCAGTCGAGCGGGATCGCCGCGCGCATGTCCAGCGCCGCGACCAGCCTGTCGCGCGCCTCCGCCGAGGGGATCGTGTTCGCGATCGGGCATTGCGGGATCAGCGGATCGCCCTCGAAATACATCTGGGTGACCAGGCGCTGGCCGAAGCCCGAGCCGAAGATCGACAGATGGATGTGCATCGGCCGCCAGTCGTTCGTTCCGTTCCGCCAGGGATAGGCGCCGGGCCGGATCGTCAGGAATTCATAGCGCCCGGCCGCGTCGGTCACGGTGCGCCCGCAGCCGCCGAAATTCGGGTCGAGCGGGGCAAGGTAGCTGTCCTTCTTGTGGCGGTAGCGGCCACCGGCATTGGCCTGCCAGATCTCGACCAAAGTGTCGGGCAACGGGCGGCCGGTTTCATCCATCACCCGGCCGTGCAGGATGATCCTTTCGCCCACCGCCGGCTGGCCGGTGAAGTTCAGGATCAGGTTGTTGTCCATCTCGCCCAGCATGTCGTGGCCGAAGGCCGGGCCGGTTTCCTCGCTGAGCGTCGATCCGATGGAGACCAGCGGCCGCGAGGGTGCGCGGGTGACGGATGTCTTGTAGCCCGGCGTGTAGGCCGGCGGGTGCCACAGGCGCTGGCGCGGCAGCAGCGGGCCGTTCGTCGGCGCGGTTTCGATCATCGGGAACCCTCCATCTCGTCAAACACTTCCTTGGCGATCCGGGTTGCGGTGTTGGCGCGCGGCACACCGGCATAGATCGCGACATGCAACAGCGCCTCCATCACGTCGGCCCGGCTGGCGCCGGTATTGGCGGTGGCGCGGATATGCATCGGCAGTTCCTCGACATTGCCCAGCGCCGCCAGAAGCGCGATGGTCAGCATCGAGCGTTCCCGCGGCGTGATCGCGTCGCGCGACCAGACATGGCCCCAGGCCGCCTCGGTGATCAGGTCCTGGAACGGCGCGTCCAGCGCGGTCTTGGCGGCCTCGGCCCGGTCGACATGCGCGTCGCCCAGCACCCGGCGGCGGGTTGCCATGCCCTCGCGGTGGCGCTCAGACATGGCCGATCTCCTTCAGGAACCGGGTCAGAACCTCGGCGTAGTCCGCCGGTTTCTCGACGCAGGGCAGATGGCCGGCGCCGCGGATCAGGTGAAACCGGCTGCCCGTCACCAGATCGGCGGTCTCGCGCACCAGGTCCGGCGGTGTCGATCCGTCCTCGGATCCGGCGATGGCCAGCGTCGGCAGCGTCAGCCCCGCGGTCGGCGTGTAGAAATCCGTCCCGGCGATCGCCGCGCAGCAGCCGGTGTAACCCTCGACCGGCTGCCGCGTCAGCATCGCGCGCCAGCCCTGCATCTCGGCGGTGTCGCGGAACGGCCGGGCGAACCAGCGTTCCATCGTCGCATCGGCAATCGCCTCGATCCCGCCGGCGCGGATCGCGTCGATCCGCTGCTGCCAGGTTTCCGCGGTGCCGATCTTCGCCGCGGTGTTCGAGATCACCATCCCGCGCACCAGGTCGAGCCGCTTGACCGCCAGCCCCTGCGCGATCAGCCCGCCGATCGACAGGCCGACGAAGACGCAATCCTTCACCGCCAGCGCGTCCAGCAGCCGCTCGGCATCGCGCACCAGCGCGCCCATCGCGTAGGGCCCCGGCGGGCAGGCCGACAGGCCGTGCCCGCGCTTGTCGTAACGGATCAGCCGCAGGCCGGGCGGCATCAGCGCCACCAGCTTGTCCCACAGCCGCAGGTCGGTGCCGAGCGAATTGGCGAAGACCACCGGCGCGCCATCGGGGTCGCCGTCCTCGCGCCAGTGCAGGTGAATGTCGCCCAGGTCCGCGATCCGCATCAGTAGGGCAGCCCCACGTAATTCTCCGCCAGCGCGGTCTGGGCCGCCTCCGACGATTCGAGGTAGTCGAGTTCGCTTTCCTGCATCCGCTGGCCGAAATCGCCCTGGTCGGGGAACCGGTGCAGAAGGTTGGTCATCGACCACGAGAACCGTTCGGATTTCCAGACCCGCGCCAGCGCCCGCGCCGAATAGCCCTCGATTCCGGCCTCCTCGCCGTCGCGGTAGTGATCGCGCAGCGCGTGCCACAGATAGAAGATGTCAGAGGCGGCGAGGTTGAGGCCCTTGGCCCCGGTCGGCGGCACGATATGCGCCGCATCGCCGGCCAGGAACAGCCGGCCCCAGCGCATCGGTTCGCAGACGAACGACCGCAGCGGCGCGATCGATTTCTCGATCGTCGGGCCGGTTTCCAGCCGCTCGGCCGCCGCCTCGGGGATCCGGCGCTTGAGTTCGCCCCAGAACGCCTCGTCCGACCAGTCCTCGACCCTGTCGGACAGCGGCACCTGCACGTAGTAGCGCGCCAGCCGCGCGTTGCGCATCGAACACAGCGCGAAGCCGCGTGCGTGGTTGGCGTAGATCAGTTCCTCGTCCACCGGCGCGGTGCGCGACAGAACCCCCAGCCATCCGAACGGGTAGACACGCTCGAATTCCCGGCGCAGCGCGGCCGGGATCGCCTGCCGGCTGGGGCCGTGGAACCCGTCGCAACCGGCGACGAAATCGCAATCGATCCGGTGGTCCCGGCCGTCCTTGCGCCAGGTGACATGCGGTTGCCCGGTGTCGAGATCGTGCAGCGCGACCTCCTCGGTGCCGTGGATCACCGTGCCGCCGGACGCGTCGCGCGCGGCGTAAAGGTCATGCGTCACCTCGGTCTGGCCATAGACCATGACGGACCTGCCGGTCAGCCGCTTGAAATCGATCCGGATCGTGCGGTTCTGCGCGGCCAGCAGCGTGCCGTCATGGACGAAACCCTCGGCCTCCATCCGCTCGCCGACGCCGGCGGCGCGCAGCAGGTCGACGGTGCCCCATTCCAGCACACCGGCGCGAATCCGGCCCAGAACGTGGTCGCGGCCGCGCCGTTCCAGCACCACCGTGTCGATGCCCTCTTTGTGCAGCAGCTGCGACAGCAAGAGCCCGGCCGGCCCTCCGCCGATGATGCAGACCTGGGTGCGCATCAGGATCCTCCCTCGCGCACAGATTGCGGCAGATGATTGTCAGTGTCAATCAGTTTGCCGTCACGCGCCGGCCAGCGCCCGGACATAGGTCGCCGGATCGACATTGCCGCCGGTGGCGACGCAGATCACCGTGTCGCCGGCGATCGCCTCGGGGTGGAACAGCGCCGCGGCCAGCGCGACCGCGCCGCCGGGCTCCACCACGATCTTTAGCCGGGCGAAGGCGGCGGCCATCGCGCGCAGCACCTCGTCCTCGGTGACGACAAGGCCCGGGCCGCACAGCCGCTGCATGATCGGGAAGGTCAGCTCGCCCGGCGCCGGGGTCACGATCGCGTCGCAGATCGAGCCCGCCGCGGCGGCGTTGCGCTCGATCCGGCCCGCGGCCAGCGACCGCGCGGTGTCGTCGAACCCCTCGGGTTCGCAGGGCCGCGCGCGCAGCCCCGGCGCCCGCGCCGCCAGCGCCAGCGCGATGCCCGAGGTCAGCCCGCCGCCGCCGCAGCAGACCAGCACATCGGCCGTGGCGATGCCCTCTCCGGCGGCCTGTTCGGCGATCTCCAGCCCGCAGGTGCCTTGCCCGGCGATCACCTGCGGCTCGTCATAGGGCTTGATCAGGGTCAGCCCCCGGTCCGCCGCCAGCGCCGCGCCGATCGCTTCGCGGTTCTCCGTCTCGCGGTCGTAAAGCACCACCTCCGCGCCGAGCGCGCGGGTGTTGTCGATCTTCATCTTCGGCGCGTCGGCGGGCATCACGATCACCGCCGGCACGTCGTGCAGCCGGGCCGCGCGCGCCACGCCCTGCGCGTGATTGCCCGAGGAAAAGGCGATCACGCCCGCCGCCCGCCGGTCCGCCGGCAGGGCCGAGACGGCGGCCCAGCCGCCGCGGGCCTTGAAACTGCCGGTATGCTGCAGGCATTCGGCCTTCACGAAGACCCGGCGCCCCGCGATCTCGTCGAGAAACGGCGAGGACAGCAGCGGCGTGTGCCGGATATGGCCCGCGGCGCGCCGCGCGGCGGCCTCGATCATCGCGATATCGGTCATGCGGGCGCTCCGATCCGGGCTTCGCCGGCCACGAGCATCGCCTCGATCGCGGCAAGGCTTTCGGGTTCGTCGAGGAACGGCACATGGCCGCGATCGGGCACCGAGACGGCCATCATCGCCGGATGCCGGCGCTGCATCTCGGCCATCGTTTCGGCCGACAGGATGTCGGAATTGGCGCCGCGGATCACGGCGAGCGGCAAGTCCGCCAGTGCCTCGAAAAACGGCCAGAGATCGGGCGCCGCCCCGGCCGCCGACTGGTGCAGAAGCGCCTTGCGCAGGTCCGGGTCGTAGCGCAGGCGCAGACCGTCGGCTGTCTCGTCGAACCAGTGGGCCACCTGCTCGCGCCACACCGCGCGCGGAACGCCGGGAAATTCCGCCTCCGCCCAGCGTGCCGTCGCCGCGGCTGCCTCGTCCAGCGTGGCGGCATTGGGCTGGCGGCCGACGTAGTCCATGATCCGCGCCAGACCCTGCGGCCCGATCACCGGGCCGATGTCGTTGAGGACCACCGCCGCCATCCGCCCGGCATGGCCCGCCGCCAGCGCCATCGCGATCAGCCCGCCGCGCGAGGTGCCCAGCACCACGACCTTCTCCAGCCCCAGATGGTCGAGCAGTTCCAGCACGTCGTGGCCTTCGCGGATCACGTTGTAGGTGGTGAAATCCTCCGCCCGGTCCGAGCGGCCGCGCCCGCGGGCATCCAGCCGGATGATCCGGCAGCGGCCCGCCAGCGGGGCGAGGATCGGCGTGAAATCGTCCATGTTCCGGGTCAGCCCGGCGAGGCACAGAAGCGGGGTGCCGCCGCCGCGGTCGTCGTAGCACAGCCGTACGCCGTCGGAGGTGGTGAAGGTCGCAAGCGTCATGACAGCTCCGGCAGGTCGGGCAGGCCCGTCAGGTCGGGCAGGACATGGGCGGGGCGGCCGGGCAACCGGTCGGCCGGCTGGCCGGCGCGGTTGACCCAGACCGTGCGAAAGCCGTAGTCGGCCGCGCCGGCCGCGTCCCAGCCGTTCGCGGAGGTGAACAGCACCGACCCGGCGGCGCAGCCGAACCGCGCGCCGACAAGGTCGTAGACCGCGCGGGCGGGCTTGAACACGCCGACCTCCTCGACCGACAGCACCGCGTCGAGATCGTCGCCGATCCCGGCCGAGGCCACGGCATCGGCCAGCATCCCCGGCGCCCCGTTCGACAAGATCGCGGTGGCAAGGCCGCGCGCCTTCAGCGCGGCCAGCATGGCGGGCACTTCGGGATAGGCGGGCAAGGTGCGGTAGAGCTGCATCAGCCGGTCGCGCAGCCCGGCATCGCCGGCCAGGCCCGCCGCTTCCAGCGCCCAGTCCAGCCCGTCGCCGGTGACCTGCCAGAAATCCGCGTACCGCCCGGTGATCGCGCGCAGCCAGGTGTATTGCAACTGCTTGAGCCGCCAGTCCTCGGCCAGCTTCGGCCAGGCTTCGGCCAGGCCGCCGCCGCCCGGCTCCCCGGCGGCCAGCCGCGCGGCGCCGGCCACGTCGAACAGCGTTCCGTAGGCATCGAACACGCAGACCCGGATCATGCGGCCTCCTCGCCTCCACCGGCGGCCAGACTGGCCCGCGCACCGCCCGCCGGCAAGGCCAAACCGACCGGCGCGAGGGCGTTGCAGCGATGTCGTGAAAAACGTGCTAGAATCACCGGGTGTGTATGTAACGGGAGGGACGGTATGTCCGGAAATCACGGCAGGATCTGGTGGTCGGAACTGATGACCCGCGATGTCGAGGGCGCCTGCGCCTATTACGCGGCGACCTGCGGCTGGGTGTTCGAGACGATGCCGATGGAGGGCGGCAGCTACTACGTCGCGAATGTCGATGGCCAGCCGGTCGCCGGGATCATGGACATGACCGGCCTGCCGGGCATGGACGAGGTGCCGGCGCACTGGTTCACCTATATCGCCGTCGACGATGTCGATGCCGCCGCCACGGCGACCGAGGCTGCGGGCGGCCGGATCATCCGGCCCGGTTTCAGCGTCGAGGGGATCGGCCGGATCGCGATCCTGACCGATCCGACCGGGGCCGCGGTTGGGCTGATGACGCCGGCCGCGGGCTGAGCAGTCAGAGGTTTTCCGCCTGGGGCATGCCCAGCACGTGGTAGCCGCCGTCGACGCGGATGATCTCGCCCGTGGTGCAGGCGCCCCAGTCGGAACACAGCCACACGGCGGTGCCGCCGATCGCCTCCAGCGTGGCGTTGGCGCGCAGCGGCGCGTTCTGCTCGGTATGCCGGAAGGTCGCCCGCGCGCCGCCGATCGCCGCGCCCGCCAGCGTCTTCATCGGGCCGGGGCTGATCGCGTTCACGCGGATCTTCTGCGGCCCCAGATCGTTGGCAAGGTAGCGGGTGGCCGACTCCAGCGCGGCCTTGGCCACGCCCATCACGTTGTAGTTCGGCGTCACGCGGTTCGAGCCTTCGAAGGTCAGCGTGATCAGGCTGCCGCCCTCGGGCATCATCTCGGACGCGCGGCGCGCGACGTCGATGAAGCTGTAGCACGAGATTGCCAGCGAAGTCGCGAAGTTGCCGCGGCTGGTGTTGATGAACCGGCCGGTCAGTTCCGTCTTGTCGGAGAAGGCGATGGCATGGACGAGGAAATCCATCGTCCCCCATGCGTCGCCGAGCCGCGCGAAGGCGGCATCGAGGCTGGCATCGTCGGTGACATCGACATCGACGAGGATCGAGGAGCCGACGGAGGCCGCCAGCGGTTCCACCCGCCGGCCGAAGGCCTCGCCCTGGTAGGAAAACGCGATCTCGGCGCCTTCCTCGGCCAGCGCCTTCGCGATCCCCCATGCGATCGATCGCTCGTTCGCGACACCCATCACGAGGCCGCGCTTGCCCGCCATCCTGCCCGCCATGTCAGATCACCCGTCGCAAGCGCTGAAGACGAGGCTGGCATTGGTGCCGCCGAAGCCGAAACTGTTCGACAGCACGCTGTCGAGCGAAACGTTCTCGCGCAGGGTGGTGGCGATTTCCGCCGGTTCGATCGCCGGGTCGAGGTCGCTCACGTTGGCCGAGGCGGCGATGAATCCGCCCTGCATCATCAGGATCGAATAGATCGCCTCGTGCACGCCGGTCGCGCCTAGCGAATGCCCCGTGAGCGACTTGGTGGACGAGATCGGCGGCACGTTACCCGCCCCGAAGATCCGGCGGATCGCCTCTACCTCGGTCACGTCGCCCGCGGGGGTCGAGGTGCCGTGGGCGTTGATGTAGTCGATCCTGCGGCCCTCCGGCAGCGTCGCCAGCGCCAGCCGCATCGAGCGTTCGCCGCCCTCGCCCGACGGCGCCACCATGTCGTGCCCGTCCGATGTCGCGCCGTAGCCGGTGAGTTCGGCATAGATCTTCGCGCCGCGCGCCTTCGCGTGTTCCAGTTCCTCCAGCACCACGACACCGCCGCCACCGGCGATCACGAAGCCGTCGCGGCTTGCGTCGAAGGGCCGGCTCGCGGTTTCGGGCGCGTCGTTGTATTTCGACGACATCGCGCCCATCGCGTCGAACAGGCACGACAGCGTCCAGTCCAGTTCCTCGCCGCCGCCGGCGAAGATCACGTCCTGCTTGCCCATCTGGATCAGTTCCGCGGCATTGCCGATGCAATGCGCGCTGGTCGAGCAGGCCGAGGTGATCGAGTAGTTCACGCCCTTGATCCTGAACGGCGTCGCAAGACAGGCGGAATTTGTCGAGGACATGCAGCGGGTCACCATGAACGGGCCCATCCGCTTCGGGCTGCCCTTTTCCATGACGATCCGATGCGCCTCGAAGAAATTCGAGGTCGAGGGGCCGCCGGAGCCGACCACGAGCCCGGTGCGCTCGTTCGACACGTCGCCGGGTTCCAGCCCGCTGTCGGCGATCGCCTGTTCCATCGCGATGAAGTTGTAGGCCGCGCCCGGCCCCATGAAGCGCATGTTGCGCTTGTCGATATGATCCTCCGGCACGATCTGCGGCAGGCCGTGGATCTGGCTGCGGAAGCCGTGTTCGGCATAGTCCGGAGCGAAGACGATGCCCGACCGGCCGGCGCGCAGGCTTTGCGCGACTTCATCTGCGGTATTGCCGATCGGCGAGACGATGCCGATACCGGTGACGACGACACGGCGCATGGCGGTTTCCTTCCCTGTCTCAGCTCTCGGAGAGCGCGACCTTCATGTCCCGGACCTGGTAGATCACCTCGCCATCGGCCTCTACCCGGCCATCGGCCACGCCCATCGTCAGCCGTCGGGTCTGCACGGCCTTGGTGAAATCCACGTTATAGGTCAGCATCTTGCGATCCGGGCGGACCATCCCGGTCAGCTTCACCTCGCCGACGCCAAGCGCGTAGCCACGCCCCGTCCAGCCGCGCCAGCCAAGGTTGAACCCGGTGAGCTGCCACAGCCCGTCAAGCCCGAGACAGCCGGGCATGATCGGGTTGCCGGGAAAATGGCAGTCGAAGAACCAAAGGTCGGGCCGGATGTCGAATTCTGCCACGACATGGCCCTTGCCATGTGCGCCGCCATCGCCCGAGATGTCGGTGATCCGGTCCATCATGAGCATCGGCGGAAGCGGCAGTTGCGCGTTGCCGGGGCCGAAGAGTTCCCCCCGCGCGCAGGCCAGGAGCGCTTCCTTGTCGAAGCTCGTCGGAAAACCGGCCATCGCCACTCCCTGTCCCTGGCATGCCCCATGTTGACGACCCGTCTAACACCCGCATCGGCGCGGAAGCAAGGCCCGCCACCGGCCATGCCGAAGGGCCGCAGTCGGCCGGCATTGAAATCCACCCGCCGCAGGCTTTATATTTCTTTGGAACCGAAAGGGCGTCGACTTGGACATGGAAAGCACAGTTGCCCAGCGCGCAAGCCAGTGGCTCGGCTCGGCCGGGGTCCGGCCGACGCGTCAGCGCGTCCTCCTGGCGGGGCTTCTCGTCGGTGACGGCAAGGATCGCCACGTCACGGCGGAAAGCCTTTATTCGGCGGTGCAGGCCGCCGGCGAGCGGGTGTCGCTCGCGACCGTCTACAACACGCTCAAGGCGTTCTGCGATGCTGGGCTGATGCAGGAGATCACCGTCGACGGCGCGCGGTCCTATTTCGACACGCGGCTCGACGATCATCCGCATTTCTACTGGGAAGACGAGGGCCGGCTGAGCGATGCGCCCTCGGGCGAGCTGGAAATCTCGCGCCTGCCCGGCGCGCCGGCGGGGGCCGAGGTTGCCCGTGTCGACGTGATCATCCGGCTGCGCCGCGCCTGAACCTCAGAACCACTGCCCCGGCTCCATCAGCCCGGCCTGCATCAGTTGCCGCGACGACCAGGCGAATGTTTCCGATCCGGGCCAGGTGAACCTGTCGATCGCCTCGCGGCTGGCGGGATTCGCCATCAGCGCCTTGGCCGCGCGGAACGACACGACCGCGCAGGTCAGACTGTTGTGCCACGGGCAGGCGTAGGTGTTCATCTCCTCGTCGTCGAAGGTGAAATCCTCGCGCATCCGCAACCCCGGACGCGCCCGGAACAGCGCGATCCGGTCGATCCGCCGCCGGTCGGCCGGCACGTGCTCCTCGAAGCGCCAGCGCAGCCCGCCGTGGAAATCGAGTTGCCGGTCCTTCGGCGCGCCGTCCGGGCCCGCACGCTCGGTGGCGAAATAGCCCATCCGGTCGAACTGCGCCGTGTCCAGGCATACGCCGTCGGGATGCGCGGCCAGATCGGCGGGGTAGAGATCGACGACATAGGCCAGCATCGCCCGGCGCCGTTCCTCGGCATGGAAGGCCAGCATCTCCGCCACGCGCCGCGTTTCGCAAAACGGGTAGAACAGGTATTCGGCATTGTGCCCGGCATAGAGCCAGGTCTGGGCCGGCAGCCGCGGCAGCAGCGCGTTGACGATCGCCGGCAGGCCGCCGTCCTGCGGGGCCGCATGGTCGATGCGGATCACGCCGGGGCCGACGTCGTCCGCGGCCGCCGCCTCGGCCGGGGCGCACAGCAGGATCTGCCGGAACCCGCAGGCGAGGTGATGGCGCAGCGTCGTGTCGATCTCGACCATATCTTCGGCCAGGATCACCGCGGCGGGCCCGCGGACCCGCTCCGCCCCGCCGGACCGAAGGAACTTGGCAAGCGAGGCATGGCGGATCATCTGGCAACTCGGAACGCGGTTTGCGGGCTCGTGCCAGAATTGCCGCCGGCGCGGCGCGATGCAAGCCGGTCGCGCCCGCCATTGCCCAGCCCCCCCGGTTTCGGGTAGGACGGCCGCCAAGCCGGACCACGGGGAAGCGCGACGATGGGCGAGACGGCGGGGCCGAAGAAGCTCTGGATCAAGACCTATGGCTGTCAGATGAACGTCTACGACAGCGAGCGCATGGCCGAGGCCATGGGCGGCGAGGGCTATGTGGTCACCGACCGGGCCGACGAGGCCGACATGGTGATCCTCAACACCTGCCATATCCGCGAGAAGGCCGCCGAGAAGGTCTATTCCGACCTCGGCCGGCTGCGGCCGCTGAAGGCGGCGCGGCCGGATCTGAAGATCGGCGTCGCCGGCTGCGTCGCGCAGGCCGAAGGCGCGGAGATCCTGCGCCGGATGCCGCTGGTCGACCTGGTCGTCGGCCCGCAAAGCTATCATCGCCTGCCGGCGATGGCGAAGGCCGCCGAGGCGGGGGAAAAGACCGTCGATACCGATTTCCCCGCCGAGGACAAGTTCGACCACCTGCCAGACCGCCCCGCGCCCCGCCGCGGGCCGACCGCCTTCCTGACCGTGCAGGAGGGCTGCGACAAGTTCTGTTCGTTCTGCGTGGTGCCCTATACCCGCGGCGCCGAGGTCAGCCGCCCGGTCGACCGGGTGCTGGACGAGGCGCGTGGCCTCGTCGATCGCGGCGTGCGCGAGATCACGCTGCTGGGCCAGAATGTCAACGCCTACCATGGCGCGGGCGCGGGCGGCGAATGGGGGCTTGGCCGGCTGGTGCGGGCGCTGGCCGGGATCGCGGGGCTGG
This sequence comes from uncultured Rhodobacterales bacterium, assembly GCA_964448765.1. GTDB lineage: Bacteria > Pseudomonadota > Alphaproteobacteria > Rhodobacterales > Rhodobacteraceae > JANSXY01. Next base: position 6,743 of record CAYUXM010000022.1, on the reverse strand, counting down.
ACCGGATCCGCTACACCACCTCGCATCCCAACGACATGGATGACGACCTGATCGCCGCGCATGGCGAGGTGGCCGAGCTGATGCCCTATCTGCACCTGCCGGTGCAGTCCGGTTCCGACAGGATCCTGAAAGCAATGAACCGCAAGCACACCGCCGAGGCCTATCTGCGGCTGGTCGAGCGGATCCGCGCCGCGCGGCCCGACATCCTGCTGAGTTCCGATTTCATCGTCGGCTTCCCCGGCGAGACCGAGGCGGAATTCGACGCGACGCTGGACCTGATCCGCGCGGTGGGCTTCGGCGCGGCGTTTTCGTTCAAGTATTCCGCCCGGCCCGGCACCCCGGCCGCGGAACGGGCGCCGGTGCCGGCCGAACTGGCCGACGACAGGCTGCAGCGGTTGCAGGCGCTGGTCAGCGACCAGCAGCGCGCGGCGCAGGCGGCGATGGTCGGGCGCACCGTCGAGGTGTTGTTTGAAAAGCCCGGGCGGATGCCGGGGCAGACGGTCGGCAAGTCCGGCTACCTGCATGCCGTTCATGTCACCGACCCGGCCGCGTCGCCGGGCCGGATCGCACCGGTGCGGATCACCGAAAGCGGGCCGAATTCGCTGGGTGGGGTGCTGGCAGGCTAGGCGTCCTGCTGCTGCATCGGGGCGGCGCGGGCCTGCCAGATCAGGTTGTTCGCCCCGGCCTCGGCCAGCGCCAGTTCCAGCGCCGGCCCCGAGATCGGCGCCCGGATCGTGACGTCGCACAGCGCCATGCGCTCGGTCGTGAAGTCGTGGAACCGCACCTCTTCGGACACGAGGATCACCGGCAGGTGCGGCAGTTTGCGGCGCAGGTTCATCAGCCCGTCGAGGATCAGCCGCGGGCCGCCGAACCCGTCGATCGACAGGACGAGGGTCGACCATCCCATCGGCTGGCCATGGGCGCGGGTCAGCGCGCCGCGGAACGTGTTGCAGGTCACGACATCGAGGCCGAAGCCCTGCATGTGATGGATCGCGGCCCGGTCGGCGGCCGGATCCGCCGCGCCGAACAGGACCGGGCGCGGATCGGCGAGAAACGGGCGAAACAGCGGCGCCGACCCGGGATATGCGCCGGGCCTGCTGTCAGGCCGCTCCGGCGGTGTCCGCAGGGTCACGCCGCTCGGATCGGGCCGCCGCGGGCTCAGCAACGACAGCACCGCGGACCACAGCCCGCGGCGCGGCGCGGCGACGGGGCGCGGGGCATTGCGGGGATCGATCCGGTCGTGACGCATGGTCGGGATCCGGTCAGATGACGCGGCGCAGCGGCGGTGCGGCAGCGTCGGCCCGCCGCGGCGCGTGGCCGGCGACCGCCCGGCGCACGTCGAGCGGGAACACGTCGAACCCGTCGGCCGGCGCGGTGGCGGGCTCTTCGGTTTCCAGCAGCGGCGCGACCTCCGCCGCGGTCTGGCGCAGCGTCCGGCCGACCTCGGGCAGGTCGTTGCGCTCGGCATAATCGATGATGTCGGAGAGAACGAGATTGATCCAGACGTGGCAACTCATATCGGGCCTATCCTCCAGCAAAATGGCGCACCCATCCGTTGCCCGGATCGGCCCGCACCGCAGCGCCTGCCTCACAATCGCAACCTGCACTCTCGCGGTGCTCCCACTCGCCACAGGGGATGTGGACATCCCGGTGGATAGATTGGCACGAGAAGCCGTTGATACGAAACAAATTCACGCGCAATCCGCCCCATGCAATGGAATGGATACCTCCGATAGGCGATAAATTGCCCAAATCCCGGGCATTCCGGGCGGGGACCCAGGGTTGTCTGTTAACCTTCTGTTTACGCTTTCCGCGCGAAACCGCGGCGCGCCGCCTGTCGTGCTGACGGTGCGTGCCCCCGGCGTATCGCCAGCCCGGGTGATTCGCACTCCGGCCTGTCCAAAAGCACCTTTTCGCGTCGCTCCGGTACAGTCTCGCGACCGAGGCCGCGGGTTCCGTCGATCCGGCCGTGAATTTTTTGTGCATGGCTTGCGCGCCCGCCGATCCCTTGGCACCCTCGTGTGGAACCTTGGGCGAAGGAGAGTTGCTTGGGCATCAGCGCGCTGACCCCCCCGCCGAAACAGGACGATGTGCACGAGACGCTGCTCGAGTTCCCCGACAATCGTCTGCTGATCGACCTTTGCGGCGAATACGACCGCAACCTCGCCCAGATCGAACATCAGCTCGGCGTTCACATCCTGCGCCGCGGCAACCATCTGGCGGTGGTCGGCGCCGCCCCGGCCCGCGACCAGGCCGCCGCGGTACTCACCCAGCTTTACGCCCGGCTGGAACAGGGCCGGCCGGTCGATGCCGGCGAGGTCGATGGCGCGATCCGCATGGGCGAGGTCGCGGCCGAGCCGGGCGATCCCGGCGACCAGCTGGAGATGTTCCATGCCGGACGGGTCGAGGTGCGCACCCGCCGCAAGACGGTGGAGCCGCGCACCGAGGCGCAGAAGGCCTATGTCGCGAACCTGTTCGAACACGAACTGGCCTTCGGCATCGGCCCGGCGGGCACCGGCAAGACCTATCTCGCCGTCGCCGTCGGGGTGGCGATGTTCATCGGCGGCCATGTCGACCGGATCATCCTGTCGCGTCCGGCGGTCGAGGCCGGCGAGCGGCTGGGCTTCCTGCCCGGCGACATGAAGGAGAAGGTCGATCCCTACATGCAGCCGCTCTACGACGCGCTGAACGATTTCCTGCCGGCCAAGCAGGTGCAGAAACTGCTGGAGGAAAAGCGGATCGAGATCGCGCCGCTGGCCTTCATGCGCGGCCGGACGCTGGCCAATGCCTTCGTCGTGCTCGACGAGGCGCAGAACGCCACCACGATGCAGATGAAGATGTTCCTTACCCGGCTGGGCGAGGGCAGCCGGATGGTGATCACCGGCGACCGCAGCCAGGTCGATCTGCCGCGCGGCACCCAAAGCGGCCTGCACGATGCCGAACGCATCCTGAAAGGTGTCAGGGGCGTCAGCTTAAACTATTTCACCGCGAAGGACGTGGTGCGCCACCCGCTCGTGGCGCGGATCATCGAGGCCTATGACCGCGACGATGGAGCCGCTGGTTGACACCCTGACCGAAGACCCGCGCTGGGAGGCGTTCGGTCTCGTCGGTCTGGCCGAACCCGCGGCGCGGGCCACGCTGGCCCGGCTGGGCCTGCCGGCCGAGGGCTTCGCGATCAGCCTGCTGGGCTGTTCCGATGCCCGGATCGCGGTGCTCAACGCCGATTTCCGCGGCCGGCCGCAGCCCACCAACGTGCTTTCGTGGCCGGGGGAGGAGCGCGCCGCGGTGGCCGATGGCGGCCGTCCCGCGCCGCCGCGGGCCGGGCGGCCGGCCGATCCCGTCGAACTGGGCGACATCGCCATCGCATGGGAAACCTGCGCGCGCGAGGCGGAGGCCGCGGGCCGGCCGATGCGCGACCATGTCGCGCATCTCGTCGTTCACGGAGTGTTGCATCTGTTGGGCTACGATCACATCCGCGACAAAGATGCCGCCCTTATGGAGGCGCTGGAGGTGGAAACACTTGCCAGCCTCGGGGTGGCCGACCCATATGAGTGAACCGGGGCGCCGGATGCCCCAATTTGCGGAAAGGACCCATGGGCCAGTCTACCGACGGATCTAGCGCGGCGCAGGGCGCGCTGGAGGATCCCGAAAGTCACGCAACCGGCGAGCAACTCGGCTTTTTCGGCCGGATTCTGCACGCCCTGTCCCCCACGGACACGATCGAGGATGACGACGAGACCGCCGAGGCGAACGGCGCCGCGCCGGTCGCCTTCGCCCGGCCGGGCATTTTCAACCTGCGCCGGATGCGGGTGGACGATGTCGCCGTGCCGAAGGCCGAGATCGTCGCGGTGCCGGTGAGCATCACCAAGGAGGCGCTGGTCGAGGTGTTCCGGGAATCGGGCTTCTCGCGCCTGCCGGTGTTCAAGGGTACGCTCGACAGCCCGCTGGGGCTCGTGCATCTCAAGGATCTTGCGCTGGAGTACGGTTTCGGCAATTCCGGCGGGCGCTACACGCTGCGCAAGATGCTGCGGCCGTTGCTCTACGCGCCGCCCTCGATGCCGATCGGGGTGCTGTTGCAGAAGATGCAAAGCCAGCGGATCCACATGGCGCTGGTGATCGACGAATACGGCGGCGTCGACGGGCTGGTGACGATCGAGGACCTGATCGAACAGGTCATCGGCGAGATCGAGGACGAGCATGACGAGGTCGAGGCGGGGCTCTGGACGCAGGAGAAGCCCGGCCAGTACATCGTCCATGCCCGCGCGCCGCTCGAGGATTTCGAGGCCGAGATCGGCATGCCGCTGGCCAATCCCGAAGAGGGTGAGGAGATCGACACGCTGGGCGGGCTCGTCTTCATGCTGTCGGGCAAGGTGCCGGCGCGCGGCGAGGTGATCCAGCACGACAGCGGCGCCGAGTTCGAGGTCGTCGATGCCGATCCGCGGCGGATCAAGCGGCTTCGGGTGCGCCTGCCGCAGGCCGCCGCCTGACCGTGCCCGCGGCCCGGCTTCGGCGCCGGGCGGCGCCCGCGGCGGCGCTGGCCGCGGGTGTCGCGGCCGCGGCGGGGCAGGCGCCGCTGGGGCTTTGGCCGCTGACGCTGGCGGGGCTGGCGCTGCTGTGCGCGCTGGTCGCGCGGGCCGGGGGACCGCGCCGGGCGGCCGGCCTGGCTTGGCTGGGCGGCACCGGCCATTTCGCCGCCGCGATGTCCTGGATCGTCGAGCCGTTCCTGGTGGATGCCGCGCGGCATGGCTGGATGGCGCCCTTCGCGCTGGTGCTGATGTCGGGCGGGCTGGCGCTGTTCTGGGGCGCGGCCGGGGCCGTGGCCGGGGCGCTGCGCGGCCGCGTGGCGCGGGTGCTGGGCTTCGCCGCGGCGCTGGCGCTGGCGGAACTGGCGCGCGGCTATCTGCTCACCGGCCTGCCCTGGGCCGCGCCCGGCCATGTCTGGATCGACACGCCGCTGGCACAACTGGCCGTGCTGGCCGGGGCGTCGGGCCTCACCGCCCTGACGCTGCTGGCCGCGGCCCTGCCGGTAGCGGCGCGCGGGCCGCGGGCCGGCGCGGCGGCCGTGGCGCTGGCCGCCGCCGTGCTGGGTGCCGGCTGGCTGTGGGGCGCGGCGCGGCTCGGCACGCCGGCAGCGGACCGGGGTGATGCGCCGCTGATCCGCATCGTCCAGCCCAATGCCGCGCAGCACCTCAAGTGGCGGCCCGACATGGCGCGGCTGTTTTTCCAGCGACAGATCGATCTGACCGCGGCCTCCGGCCCGACCCGGCCCGACCTGGTGATCTGGCCCGAAACCGCCGTGCCGTTCCTGCTGAACCATCCCGGCGAGGGGCTGGCGCGGATCGCCGCCGCCGCGGGCGGCGCGCCGGTGGCGCTGGGCATTCAGCGCACCGAGGGGTTCCGCGCCTACAACAGTCTTGCCGTGATCGATGCCGCCGGCGCGCCGCTGGCCGTTTACGACAAGTTCCACCTCGTGCCCTTCGGCGAATACATCCCCTTCGGCGACATGCTGGCGCAGGTCGGGATCACCGCCTTCGCCGCGCGGGAGGGCAACGGCTATTCGCCGGGGCCGGGCGCCGCGATCCTCGATCTCGGGCCAGGGCTGGGCACGGTGCAGCCGCTGATCTGCTACGAGGCGGTGTTCCCGCAGGATCTGCGCGCCGCGCCGGCCCGGCCCGACTGGCTGTTGCAGGTCACCAACGACGGCTGGTTCGGCACGCTCACCGGCCCCTACCAGCATTTCGCCCAGGCCCGGCTGCGCGCCATCGAACAGGGGCTGCCGCTGCTGCGCGCGGCGAACACCGGGATCTCGGCCGTGGTCGATGCGCGCGGTCGTGTCGTCGAGGCGCTGCCGCTGGGCGCCATCGGGCGGATCGACGCGGCGCTGCCGCCCGCCGGCCCGCCCACCCCCTACGCCCGCGCCGGCGATCTGCCGCTGGCGGCGCTGCTGGCCGCGGCGCTTCTTGCCATCGCATCGATTTGTCGATGCTTGCCCATTGACGCCGGGCGCGGCGGAACATAGCAAGCTTCATCGAACCGTCACAACGGCTTCCTGGCGTGACGGGGATTTCCCAATGGAGCACTTCTCATGACCCGCCAGAACTATGTCTTCACCTCCGAGAGCGTCTCGGAAGGTCACCCCGACAAGGTGTGCGACCGGATCTCGGACGCGATCCTCGACGCCTTCCTCACCGAGGAACCCAATGCCCGCGTCGCCTGCGAAACCTTCGCGACCTCCGGCATGGTGGTGATCGGCGGCGAGGTCGGCCTGTCGGATGCCGACAAGCTGAAGAACTACATGGGCCGGATCGGCGAGATCGCCCGCGACTGCATCCGCGACATCGGCTACGAACAGGACAAGTTCCACTGGAACACCTGCCACGTGCTGAACTTCCTGCACGAGCAATCCGCCCATATCGCCCAGGGCGTCGACAAGGACGGCGCCGGCGACCAGGGCATCATGTTCGGCTACGCGGTCGACGAGACGCCGGAACTGATGCCCGCGCCGATCCAGTATTCCCACGCGATCCTGCGCCGGCTCGCCGAGGCCCGCAAATCCGGCGCCGAGCCCGACCTGCGGCCCGATGCGAAAAGCCAGCTCTCGGTCGTCTACGAAGGCGGCAAGCCGGTGCGCGTCTCGTCGATCGTGCTGTCGACCCAGCACGCCAGCGAGGATCAAAGCTCCGCCGATATCCGCGCGATCGTGGAACCCTACATCCGCGAAACCCTGCCCGAGGGCTGGATCA
>CAYUXM010000021.1:0-22318 GCA_964448765.1 uncultured Rhodobacterales bacterium | reverse complement strand
GCACCGCGGACCCGCTGCGCCCCGACATCACCCTGCAATCGCTGGAGGCGAAGGCCGCGCGGCTGATGATCCTTGCCGCCGCGGCCGGGCACGCGGTGGTCAACCTGTCGGCCGGGCCGTCGCGGCTGGTCTTTCCCCGCGCCCGGATCGGCGATCTGGCAAGCGCCCGGCCGGTTGCGTTCGACCGCGCCGCGGCCGAAGAGGCGCGGGCGGCCGAGGCGGCGCTGGGCTACCACGTTCCCTCGGGCCGCTACTGGGAGGAACTGGACCGGTTCGACCCGGCCGAACTGGCGCGGATCGACGCGCTGTGGCTGGCCGCGGCCGGCCATCGCGCCGCCTGACCGGCTTGCCCCGCCCCCGCGCCGGGGCCTAGAAGGTGACAGGATCGCGGGGGGCCAGCCATGAAGATCGTCACGTTCAACATCAACGGCATCAAGGCCCGGATCGACCGGCTGCTGGACTGGCTGGGCCGCGCCGCGCCCGACGTGGCGCTGCTCCAGGAAATCAAGTCGGTCGACGAGGCGTTCCCGCGCGGGCCGATCGAGGATCTCGGCTACAGCGTCGAGACGCACGGCCAGAAGGGGTTCAACGGCGTCGCGATCCTGTCGCGCCTGCCGCTGGAGGACGTGACCCGCCGCCTGCCCGGCGACGCGGCCGACGAACAGGCCCGCTGGATCGAGGCGACGGTGATCGGCGCCCGCCCGATCCGCGTGGCGGGGCTTTACCTGCCGAACGGCAATCCCGCGCCGGGCCCGAAATTCGACTACAAGCTGGCCTGGATGGAGCGGATGGAGGCGCGGGTGCGCCAGATCCTCGCCGCCGAAACCCCGGCGGTCTTCGCGGGCGATTACAACGTGATCCCGCAGGCCGAGGATGCCGCGCGCCCCGAGGCCTGGACCGGGGATGCACTCTACCGCCCGGAAAGCCGCGCCGCGTTTCACCGGCTGGTGAACCTTGGCCTGACCGATGCGATCCGCGCCCGCCAGCCCGAGGGGCCCGGCCCCTTCACCTTCTGGGACTACCAGGCCGCCGCCTGGGAGCGGAACGACGGGATCCGAATCGATCACCTGCTGCTGACGCCGCAGGCCGCCGACCTGTTGCGCGCGGCCGGGGTAGACCGCGACGAACGGGCGCGGGAAAAGCCCTCCGACCACGTGCCGGTCTGGATCGACCTCGACGCCTGAGCGGCTCAGCCGGCCTTCGTCACGTCGTGATCGTAAAGCCAGTCGAACCGGCCCAGCACCCGGCCCGGCGCGACGCGGCCCGCCAGTTTCAGCCCCAGGTGGCCGATCTCGCGCGCCAGCCCCGACAGGTGATAGGCCCGCGCATTGGCCGAAGCCGCATCGACGGCGCGGCGCACCCGCGCCTCGCGCAGCGCCTGGAAGCGCGCCAGCGCCTGATCCTCCGCCGGATCGGCGGCCAGGCAATCGGCCAGCACCCAGGCATCCTCCAGCGCCATGACCGCGCCCTGGGCGAGGAACGGCAACGTCGGATGCGCGGCATCGCCGAGGATCGCGGCCCCCTGCCCGTGCCAGCGCGCCGCGACCGGGTGCCGGAACAACCCCCACAGTCCCGGCGCCTCGATCCGGTCGAGCCAGCCGCGCACTCCGGGCGCGAACCGTTCGAAGGCCAGGCGGAGCGGCAAGGCATCGTCGGTCAGCGACCAGCTTTCCTCGACCCAGCGGCGGCGTTCCTCGACGGCGACGATGTTGCGCAGCCGACCGCCGCGCAGCGGGTAGGTCACCATGTGCCGGCCCGGCCCCATGTGCACCTGCACCTCGGGCGCGACCTCGCCCGGCTCGCAGGGCACGGTGGCGCGCCAGGCGACCTGGCCGGTGAAGAACGGCGCCACCGCGCCGTTGAGCGCGCCGCGCACGACCGAATGCAGCCCGTCGGCCCCGATCAGCAGCCCGGTCTCGATCTCGGCGCCCTGTTCCGTGACCAGCCGGGGCGGATGCGCGCCCAGCCGCACCTCGGTCACCTGCTGCAACAGCCGGATCCGGACGCCGGCCGCGCGCGCGCCGGCGGCCAGAAGCTCGATCAGGTCGGCGCGGTGGATGGCACGGAACGCACGGCCGGGCTTCAGCCGGTCAAGGTCGAGCCGGAGCAGCCGCTCGCCGGCCTCGCCGTCCCACAGCTCGACCGCCGGGGTGCGGGTGCCCGCCGTGTCTAGCGCCGCGCCCAGCCCCAGCGCCTCCAGCACCGCCGCGCCGTTCGGCGAGACCTGCAGCCCGGCGCCGACCTCGCGAATCTCCGGCGCCTGTTCCAGCACCGTCACCGAGGCGCCGCGCAGCGCCAGCGCCCGCGCCACGGCCAGCCCGGCGACCCCGGCGCCCAGCACCGTGATCTCGCGCCCGGTCAGCACGGCGGGCCCCAGATACGGAAACGCCGGGGCGTTTCGGCCCCGGCGCGCTTTGTCACATCGCCCGGCATCGCCCGGGTCAGTCGTCGCGATGCACGCGTTCGCGCCGCTCGTGACGTTCCTGCGCCTCGAGCGTCATCGTCGCGATCGGCCGGGCATCGAGCCGCTTCAGGCTGATCGGCTCGCCGGTGACCTCGCAATAGCCGTATTCGCCGTTCTCGATCCGGCGCAGGGCCGAGTCGATCTTGGCCACCAGCTTGCGCTGCCGGTCGCGGGTGCGCAGTTCCAGGGCCCGGTCGGTTTCCTCGCTGGCGCGGTCGGCGATGTCGGGCACGTTGCGGGCGCTGTCCTGGAGGCCCTCGATGGTTTCCGCGGATTGCTCCATCAGTTCCATCTTCCAGTTGACCAGCTTGCGCCGGAAGTACTCCAGCTGGCGCTCGTTCATGAACGGTTCGTCTTCGGCGGGACGGTAATCCTTCGGAAGAAAGACCTCGGCCTTCATCTCTGCGTCCTCCTTGGGTGCCGGATCGGCAACTGAGTCTGTCAGGGTCATTCGGCACCTCTTTCCGGGGGCTGCCATAACCGATGGACGGGGGGATGTCACTATCCCAAACCCGCCTTGCAGCAAATTGCCCCTGCCGCTAACGTGGCGCCGGTCAGCCGCCCCCAGCGCCGTGGAATTCCTATGAAATTCGCCTCGACCGCGAGCTATGTCGCGCCCCCCGACCTGATCCTTGCCGTCAACGCCGCCGTGGCGCTGGAACGGCCGCTGCTGGTCAAGGGGGAGCCCGGAACCGGCAAGACGGAACTGGCCCGGCAGGTGGCCGAGTCGCTTGGCCTGCCGCTGGTCGAATGGCATGTGAAATCCACCACCCGCGCCCACCAGGGGCTTTACGAATACGACGCGGTGAGCCGGCTGCGAGACAGCCAGCTGGGCGACGAACGGGTGCACGACGTGCGCAACTACATCCGCCGGGGCAAGCTGTGGCAGGCCTTCGCGGCCGAGGGCAAGGTCGTGCTGCTGATCGACGAGATCGACAAGGCGGATATCGAGTTTCCCAACGACCTGTTGCAGGAACTCGACCGGATGGAGTTCCATGTCTACGAGACCGGCGAGACGGTGCGGGCGAAGCACCGGCCGGTGGTGATCATCACCTCCAACAACGAGAAGGAACTGCCCGACGCCTTCCTGCGGCGCTGCTTCTTCCACTACATCCGGTTCCCCGATCCCGAGGTGATGAAGGCGATCGTCGAGGTGCATTTCCCCGGCATCCGCGACGCGCTGCTGACCTCGGCGCTGACCCGGTTCTACGAGATCCGCGAAACCCCGGGGCTGAAGAAGAAACCCTCCACCTCCGAGGTGCTGGACTGGCTGAAGCTGCTGCTGGCCGAGGATCTGGCGCCCGAGGATCTGCGCCATGACGGGCGCAACCTGTTGCCGAAGCTGCATGGCGCGCTCTTGAAGAACGAACAGGACGTGCACCTGTTCGAACGGCTGGCCTTCGCGGCGCGGGCGGGGCGTTGAGCGTGACCGATGTGGCGATCCGCCCGCTGCGGCCCGGTGACGAGGCGGACTGGCGCAGGCTCTGGACCGGTTATCTCGACTATTACGAAACCCGGGTCTCCGACGCGGTCTATGAAACGACCTTCGCGCGGCTCCTGTCCGGGGCGGCGGGCGAGTTTCGCGGGCTTGTCGCGGACCTCGGCGGGCGGCCCGTGGGGCTGGTCCACTACCTTTTCCACCGGCATTGCTGGAAGGTCGAGAACACCTGCTACCTGCAGGACCTCTACACCGATCCCGGCGCGCGCGGCCGGGGCGTGGCGCGGGCCCTGATCGAGGCGGTCTATGCCGCCGCCGATGCCGAGGGCGCGCCGTCCGTCTACTGGCTGACGCAGGAGTTCAACTACCGGGGCCGGATGCTCTACGACAAGGTCGGCGTGAAGACCCCGTTCATCCGCTACAACCGGCCGCTTTGATGGGGTTTCGCGCGCGCCTGACCGCGATCCTTGCCGCCGGCCTGGCGCTGGCCGGCTGCGCGCCGCTCGATCTCGCGCCGCGCGCGCCGGCGCCGGGGCCGGCCCCCGAGGTGACGATGGCGCCCTTCGGGCCGACCCGGCCGTTCCCGCCGCAGGCCTCGAACGCCCGGATCGCACGCGATTTCCTCGAACTGTCGTTCCGGATGGAAAGCGGCCGGGTGCTGCCCCGGTTCACCCGTTACGAGGGGCCGGTCACGCTGGCGCTGACCGGGCCCGCGCCGCCCACGGCGCGGCCCGATCTCGACCGGCTGCTGGCGCGACTGCGCGCCGAGGCCGGGATCGACATCGCCGCCGGCGCAGCGCCGCAGTCCGCGGGGCTGGTGGTGGAATTCCTGCCACGGTCGCGGATGCAACGGCTGGTGCCGCAGGCGGCCTGTTTCGTCGTCCCCGGCGTCGGCAGCTGGGCCGAGTACCGGCGCTTTCGCCGCAGCTCGCGGGTCGACTGGGGCGAGCTGGACGAACGCCGCCGCGCGACAATCTTCATCCCGTCCGATACCGTGCCGCAGGAAGTGCGCGACTGCCTGCACGAGGAGATCGCGCAGGCGCTGGGGCCGCTGAACGACCTCTACCGCCTGCCCGACTCGGTCTTCAACGACGACAATTTCCACACCGTCCTGACCGGGTTCGACATGCTGATCCTGCGCGCCACCTACGATCCGGCGCTGGCCTCGGGGATGTCCGAGGCCGAGGTCGCGCAAAGGCTGCCGGGCATCCTTGCCCGGCTGAACCCGGCCGGCGGATCCACCGGGCTCGCCCCGCCCGATCCGACGCCGCGGGCCTTTGCCGAGGCGATCGAGGCGGCCTTCGGCCCGCGCGGCACGAAACCCGCGCGGCTGGCCGCGGCGCGCGAGGCGGTCGGGATCGCGCAGGCCAACGGCTGGGTCGATACCCGCGCCGGCTTCGCCTGGTTCGCGCTGGGCCGGCTGGGGCTGGCCGACAGTCTCGACGAGGCGGTGCGCGCCTTCTTCCGGGCGCGCGACATCTACCGCAGCCGGCCGGGGATGGAGGTGCAGGCCGCGCATGTCGAGATGCAGCTGGCCGCCTTCGCGCTGTCGACCGACCGGGCCGACGAGGCGCTGTTGCTGGCCGACCGCGCGGCCCCGGTCGTGCGCCGGGCGGAAAACGCCGCGCTGCTGGCGACGCTGGAACTGATCCGGGCCGAGGCGCTGGATGCCCTGGGACAGGCTGACGCGGCCCGGGCCGCGCGGCTGGACGCGATGCGATGGGCCGGGTATGGCTTCGGCTCCGAGGCCGAGGTGCGCCGGCGCGCCGAGGAAATCGCGGGCCTCGTGCCCGGCGGAGGGGAGGATACATGATCATCATCGCCTGCACCCTGCTCGGCGCGCTCTGGGGCGGGCTGATGGCGCGGCGTCGCAAGGGCAACCGGCTGGACATCGCGCAATATGCCGGCAGCTTCGCGATCATCGGCGCGATCGTCGGCCTGTTCGCCACCGTGATCCTCGACCGCATGATCTGACCGATGTTCCTGCCGTTCTTCGAGACGCTCAGACGCGCCGGCATCCCGGTCAGCCTGCGCGAATACCTCGGCTTTCTCGAAGGGCTGTCGAAGGATCTGGCGCTTTACGACGTGGAGGCGTTCTACTACCTCGCGCGCTGCGCGATGGTGAAGGACGAACGCCTCCTCGACCGGTTCGACCGCGCCTTCGCCGAAAGCTTCGCGGGGTTGGAGGCAATCGCGCCCGAGGCGGTGCTGGAGGCGCTGGACCTGCCCGGCGACTGGCTGAAAAAACTCGCCGAACGGCATCTGACAGAGGCCGAGAAGGCCGAGATCGAGGCGCTGGGCGGCTTCGACAAGCTGATGGAAACGCTGAAGGAGCGGCTGGCCGAACAGAAGGGCCGGCACCAGGGCGGATCGAAATGGATCGGCACCGCCGGCACCTCGCCCTTCGGCGCCTACGGCTACAACCCCGAGGGCGTGCGGATCGGGCAGGACGAAAGCCGCCACCGGCGCGCCGTCAAGGTCTGGGACAGGCGCGAGTTCCGCAATCTCGACGACCAGATCGAACTGGGCACCCGCAACATCAAGGTGGCGCTGAAGCGACTGCGCCGCTGGGCCCGCGACGGCGCGCAGGAGGAACTGGACCTCGACGGCACGATCCGGGCCACCGCCGAACACGGCTATCTCGACGTGGTCACCCGGCCCGAACGCCGCAACGCGGTCAAGGTGCTGCTGTTTCTGGATGTCGGTGGTTCGATGGACCCCTATGTGCGGCTGGTCGAAGAGCTGTTTTCCGCCGCGCGGGCGGAGTTCAAGCACCTGGAATACTACTATTTCCACAACTGCCTTTACGAGGGCGTCTGGCGCGACAACCGCCGCCGCTGGGATGCCCAGACCCCGACGTGGGAGGTGCTGAACACCTATGGCGCGGACTGGAAGTGCCTGTTCGTCGGCGATGCCTCGATGTCGCCTTACGAGGTGGCGATGCCCGGCGGCGCGAACGAGCACTGGAACGCCGAGGCCGGGCAGGTCTGGCTGGCGCGGGCCCGCGCGCACTGGCCCGCGAACGCATGGCTCAACCCGCTGCCGGAGCGGCACTGGCGCCATACCCAGAGCGTGGGCATGATCCGGCAGATCTTCGAGGACCGGATGTTTCCGCTGACGCTGGCGGGAATCACGGCGGCGACGAAGGCGCTGGCATGACCGCGCTGGCCCGGCTGTGGCGCAACCATCGCCTGGCGCTTCTGGCCTTTCTCGCCGCGGCGGCGCTGACGCTGTTCTTCGCGGTGCGGCTGGTCGTCTTCTCGGTCTACTGGATGCATCCCGCGCAGCAGGATCGCGCGCCAGAGGGCTGGATGACGCCGGGCTACGTGGCGCGCAGTTGGGACGTGCCGCGGGCGGCGCTGCGCGGCGCGCTCGACCTGCCCGAGGCCGCCGGCCGGCCGCCGACCCTGGCCGAGATCGCGCGGGATCGCGGCCAGCCGCTGCCGGACCTGCTGGAGGAGGTCGCCGCGGCGCTGGCCGGCCTGACGGCCGGGGAATGACAGATGCGGTCCTCGCGCTGGTGCCGGTCTGGGGCGTCTGGCTTGTCGGTCTGACCACCTTCCTGTCCTGCATTGCCCTGCCGGTGCCGGCCTCGCTGATCATGCTGGCCGCCGGCGGCTTCGCCGCGGTGGGCGACATGGCGCTGCCCGGCGTGGCGGCGGCGGCGCTGGTGGGCGCGGTGGCGGGCGATCACGCGGGCTTCGCGATCGGCCGGCTGGGCGGGCCGCGGCTGATGGCCTGGCTGGAGCGCCGGCCGCGCCGCGCCCGGCTGGTGGCCCGCGCGGTGGCCGAGCTGCACGCCCGCGGCGGCGTCGCGGTGTTCCTGTCGCGCTGGCTGTTCAGCCCGCTGGGGCCATGGGTGAATTTCGCCGCCGGCGCGACGGGGTTTCCGTGGCGCAGGTTCGCCCTGCCCGAGGCGCTGGGCGAAGTCTGCTGGGTGGCGATCTACGTCGGGCTTGGCTGGGCCTTTGCCGGCAATCTGGAGGCCGCGGCGGACCTTGCCGGATCGGTCCTGGGCCTTCTGGCCGCCGGCGCGGTGACGCTGGGGCTGGGCCTGTGGCTGCGGCTTCTGCTGCGCCACGGCCGGCGCCAGCCACGCCGGCCGCGCCGCCCCGCTTGACCGCGCCACGGGCCCGGCGCAGGCTTGGCCCATGTCCGACGCGCCCGTCTTCGAGATCGACCCGGCCGCCTTCCACGCCGATCCCTATCCCGCGCTGGCCCGGATGCGGGCCACGGCGCCGATCTGCTTCGTGCCGCAGCTTGGCGCGACGCTGATCACCCGGCGCGACGACGTGTGGCGGCAGGAAAAGCGGGTGGAGGTGTTTTCCTCCGACCAGCCCGAGGGGCTGATGACCCGGCTGATGGGCCGCAACATGATGCGCAAGGACGGCGCGGAGCATGCCGCCGAACGCCGCGCGATCTTCCCGGCGCTGAGCCCGCGCACGGTGCGCGACCACTGGGCCGAAAGCTTCCGCGCCGCGGCCACCGCGATCCTCGACGATCTCGCCCCGCGCGGCCGGGCCGACCTGGTGCGCGACTACGCGATGCCGCTGTCGGGCGCGGCGCTGGTGGCGATCACCGGGCTGGCCGGGCTGACCCCGCAGGAAATGGACGCGGTGAGCCAGGCGATGATCGACGGCTGCGCCAATTACGCCAGCCTGCCGGAGGTCGAGGCCCGCTGCCACGCCGCCACCGCCCGGATCGATGCCGAGATCGACCGGATGACGCCGCGGTTGCGGGCGGACCCCGATGCCTCGGTCCTGTCGGTGCTGCTGGCATCGGGGATGGCGATGGACCAGGTGCGCGCCAACGTGAAGCTGGTGATTTCCGGCGGCCAGAACGAACCGCGCGACGCGATCGCCGGCGCGGCCTGGGCGCTGCTGGCCCATCCCTACGAGCGCGCCAGGCTGGACCGCGGCGAGGCGGGTTGGGCCGAGGTCTTCGCCGAATACGGCCGCTGGATGGCGCCGATCGGGATGTCGCCGCGCCGGGTGGCGCGG
Source organism: uncultured Rhodobacterales bacterium (assembly GCA_964448765.1). GTDB lineage: Bacteria > Pseudomonadota > Alphaproteobacteria > Rhodobacterales > Rhodobacteraceae > JANSXY01. The sequence goes on along the minus strand of CAYUXM010000021.1, from coordinate 13,416 downwards.
GCCGATACCGTGGCCGGCGTCACCTTCGCCCCCGACGACCGGGTGTTCCTGATGTTCGGCTCGGCGAACCGCGACGAGGCGGCGTTCGACCGCCCTGAGGTTTTCGACCTGTCGCGCGATACCGGCCCGGCGATCACCTTCGGCGCGGGGCCGCATTTCTGCGCCGGCGCGGCGGCGGCGCGGATGCTGGTGGCCGAAGTGGCGCTGCCGATGCTGTTCGACCGGCTGCCGGGCCTGCGCACGGACGGCGAGACGCGCTTCGCCGGCTGGGCCTTTCGCGGGCCGGTCTCGGTGCCCGTCGCCTGGGAGGCGTGACGCGCGGCCCTTTCCCTGCGCCCCGATCCGCCCCATATATCGGCCATGCTGAAGCTGTCCCCGATCCTGCTCGCGCTGCTCTACGGCCTGCTGATGTGGCGCTTCTCCGTCTGGCGGACGGGGCGCGAACTCGATGCGCGCTCGGTCCCGCTGAAGGATGCCCGGCTCGATCCGGTGCTGGACCGGATGGCGCGGGCGCTCGATGTCGGGCACATCCCGGTCAACATCTACGAGGTCGCGCCGGTCAACGGCCTTGCCGCGCCGGACGGCCGCATCTTCCTGACCCGGGGAATGTACGAGGCGTTCCGGCAGAACCGGATCGGCGCCGAGGAACTTGCCAGCGTCATCGCGCATGAGCTGGGCCATGTCGCGCTGGGTCATACCCGCAGGCGGATGATCGATTTCACCGGCCAGAACGCGGTGCGGATGGTGCTGATGGGGGTGTTGGGCCGGTTCCTTCCCGGCATCGGCCCGTGGCTGGCCAACCTTGTCGCCGCGGCGCTGGCGGCGCGGCTGTCGCGCGGCGACGAATACGAGGCCGACGCCTGGGCCTCGGCGCTGCTGATCAAGGCGGGGATCGGCACCGGCGGGCAGAAGGCGCTGTTCGGCAAGCTCGAACACCTGACCGGCAATGCCGGGGGCGGGATGCCGGCCTGGCTGCTCAGCCACCCCCGCTCGCCCGACCGGGTGGCGGCGATCGAGGCCAACGAGCGCCGCTGGGGCGTGACCGGGCCGCGATAGGGCGGATCAGGCGCCGGCGGCCAGCGCCGCGGCGTCCCGCGCCAGTGCGGTGACCGCCGCCCAGTCGGCCGCCGCCACCGCATCTTTCGGCGCGACCCAGCTGCCGCCGACGCAGGCGACATTGGCCAGCTTCAGATAATCCGGGGCCAGCGCCGGGGTGATCCCCCCGGTCGGGCAGAAGCTGACCTGCGGCAGGGGCCCGCCAAGCGCCGCCAGCGCGCGGGCGCCGCCGATCGCCTCGGCGGGAAAGAACTTCTGCACGTGATAGCCCTGTTCGAGAAGCGCCATGACCTCCGACGCGGTGGCCGCGCCGGGCAGAAGCGGCAGCCCGGCCTCGGCGCAGGCCTCCAGCAGCCGCGGTGTCGCGCCGGGCGAAACGCCGAACACCGCGCCGGCCTCCTTCGCGGCGCGCACGTCCTCGGGGGTGAGCAGCGTTCCGGCGCCGACCACGCCGCCCGGCACCTCGGCCATCGCGCGGATCGCGTCGAGCGCGGCGGGGGTGCGCAGCGTCACCTCCAGCGCCGGCAATCCGCCGGCGACCAGCGCCTCGGCCAGCCCGCGCGCCTGCCCCGCCTCCTCGATCACCAGCACCGGGATCACCGGGGCCAGCGCGCAGATCTCGGCCGCGCGGCGGCTTTGTTCGGCTGGGGTCATGGCAGTCTCCTTGCGGCGGGTTCAGACGACGACGGCCGCGCCCGTGGTGGCCGGGCCGACATTGCGGCGGAACGGTTCGAACAGCTCGCGCCCGATGCCGACCGCGTTGGCCGACAGGTCAGGCACCAGCGGCGCGCGGTCGGCCACGCCGTCGGTCAGAACGTCGAGCCGGCCCGCGACCGCGTCGAGCCGCAGGATATCGCCATCGCGCAGCTTCGCAAGCATGCCGCCGGCCGCCGCCTCGGGCGCGACATGGATCGCCGCGGGCACCTTGCCCGAGGCGCCCGACATCCGGCCATCGGTGACCAGCGCCACGCGCAGCCCCCGGTCCTGAAGCACCGCGAGGATCGGTGTCAGCGAATGCAGTTCCGGCATGCCGTTGGCGCGCGGCCCCTGGAACCGGACGACGATCACGGCATCGGCGGTGAATTCACCGGCCCGAAACGCGGCCTTGACCTGTTCCTGATCCTCGAACACCCGGGCCGGCGCCTCGATCACATGCCGGTCGGGGACCACGGCGGAGGTCTTGATCACCCCTTCGCCCAGCGTGCCGGCCAGCCGGCGCAGCCCGCCCGTCGGCTGGAACGGATCGGCGGCGGGGCGCAGGATCCGGTCGTTCGCGGTTGCGCGCGGGCCCTCGGCCCAGGTCAGCGCGCCATCGGCCAGCTTCGGCTCGGCGGCGTAGGCCGCCAGCCCGTCGCCCGCGACGGTGCGCACGTCGTCATGCAGAAGCCCCGCCGCCAGCAGCTCGCCGATCATGAACGAAAGCCCGCCGGCGGCGTGGAAATGGTTCACGTCGGCCAACCCGTTCGGATAGACCTTGGCCATCAGCGGCACCGCCGCCGAGATCGCCGCGAAATCCTCCAGCTCCAGCAGCACGCCCGCCGCCCGCGCCATCGCGGGAAGATGGATCACCAGGTTGGTGGAGCCGCCGGTCGCCATCAGCCCGACGATGCCGTTGACGAAGGCCTTCTCGTCCAGCACCCGGCCGGCGGGGCGATACTCGTTGCCAAGCGCGGTGATCGCCGCGGCGCGCTTCACCGCGGCCTCGGTCAGCGCCTCGCGCAACGGCGTACCGGGGTTGACGAAGCTGGCGCCGGGCAGGTGCAGGCCCATGAACTCCATCAGCATCTGGTTGGTGTTGGCGGTGCCGTAGAAGGTGCAGGTGCCCGGCCCGTGATAGCTGGCCATTTCGGCCGCCATCAGTTCGTCGCGGCCGATCTCGCCGGCGGCGAAGCGCTGGCGCACCTTCGCCTTCTCGTCGTTCGGCAGGCCGCTGGTCATCGGCCCGGCGGGCACGAAGACCGCCGGGACGTGGCCGAAGGTCGCCGCCGCGATGATCAGCCCCGGCACGATCTTGTCGCAGATGCCGAGGTAGAGCGCCGCGTCGTAGGTGTTGTGGCTGAGCGCCACGCCCGCCGCCAGCGCGATCACGTCGCGCGAGAACAGCGACAGTTCCATCCCGGTCTGGCCCTGGGTGACGCCGTCGCACATCGCCGGCACGCCGCCCGCGACCTGCGCGGTGGCGCCCGCGGCCCGCGCCGCGGCGCGGAGTTTCGCGGGGTAGACCTCGTAGGGCTGATGCGCGGACAGCATGTCGTTGTAGGCGGTCACGATCCCGATGTTCGGCGCCCTGCCCTCGGCCAGCACGGCCTTGTCGGCGCCGGTCGCGGCATAGGCATGGGCCTGGTTGCCGCAGGACAGGTGCGCGCGGGCCGGGCCGGCATCGGCGGCCCGGTCGATCTTGTCGAGATAGGCCGCGCGCGCCGCTTCGGACCGGCGGCGGATGCGATCGGTGACCTCGGCGATGGCGGGGTGCAGCGGCATGGTTTCCTCGTCGGAACGGGTGGAACGGGCGGATCGGGGCGCGGCCGGGCCGGACCCGCGCCGCGCGGCCGGGTTTACCACGTCTCGTTAGCGCTAACAACCATCGCGCGGGTCATGCGCGGGACGCATGGCGGGGCTACGGAGGCAGGCATGGTCATGTCAACAGCGCTTACCTATCTTGCGGCGCAGGGAGGTCGGACAGATACGAAAGGATCGTGAGATGACCGACATCGTCGAAATCACCCCCGCCACCGTGGCCGAAGTCGAACGCCGTGCGCGCGAATTGCGGGCCGAGGCGGCCCGCGAGATGCTCCGCGGGCTCGGGCGGGCGCTGCGCCGGATGGCGCAGTCCGTCACCGGCGCCGGGCGCAAGGCCGCGCAGGCCTGACACCGGCCCATCCGGGACGACCGAAGGGGCGCGCCACGGGCGCGCCTCTTTCGTTTCCGGCCCCGCCGGGCTAGACCGTGCCGGCAACCGGGGGGACGACAATGGGAGAGACGCGCGCGGATACCGCCGCACCGGGGGATCGGCCCGTGGTCCGGCTGCGGCCCAATGCGAAACCGCAGGCGCTGCGCCACGGCTTTCCCTGGGTCTATGCCGACGAACTGGTGCTCGACCGGCGCACCAAGGCGCTGGCACCCGGCAGCTTCGCCCGGCTGGAGGATGCCGAACGCCGGCCGCTGGGGATGGTGACCGTCAATCCCCGCTCGAAGATCGTGGCGCGGATGATGGATCGCGACCCGGAGGCCGAGATCGACAGGGGCTGGATCGCGGCGCGGCTGGCGCGCGCCTTCACCCTGCGCGAGCGGCTTTTTCCCGATCCCTGCTACCGGCTGGTCCACGCCGAGGCCGACGGGCTGCCGGGGCTGGTGATCGACCGGTTCGGCGCCGCCGCGGTGATCCAGCCCAATGCCGCCTGGGCCGAATCCGCCCTGCCCCGGATCGCCGCGGCGCTGACCGAGGTCACCGGGATCGCGAAGATCGTCAAGAACGGCACCGGCCGCGCCCGCGGCCTCGAGGGGCTGGACGAGGAGACCGCCGTCCTCGAAGGCGAGGTCACCGGCCCGGTGCGGGTGCCGATGAACGGCGCGACCTACCTTGCCGACCTACTGGGCGGCCAGAAGACCGGGCTGTTTCTCGACCAGCGCGACAACCACGCCTTCGCGGCCCGGCTGGCGCGCGGCGCGCGGGTGCTGGACGTGTTTTCCCATGTCGGCGGCTTCGGCCTGGCGGCGCTGGCCGCGGGCGCGGAACGCGCGCTGGCGGTCGACGGATCGGCCGCGGCCCTAGAACTGGCGCGCGCGGGGGCGGAGGCCGGCGGCGTGACCGACCGGTTCGAGACCCGGCAGGGCGATGCCTTCGCGGTGCTCGAGGCGCTGGCGGACGAGGCCACGCGGTTCGAACTGGTGATCTGCGATCCGCCGGCCTTCGCGCCCTCGCGGCAGGCGCTGGCCGCGGGGCTGCGGGCCTATGAACGGGTGGCACGGCTGGCCGCGCCGCTGGTGGCGCCGGGCGGGTTTCTGGTGCTGTGCTCGTGTTCGCATGCCGTCGATCTGGGCGCGTTCCGCAACGCCTCGGCCCGCGGTATCGGGCGCAGCGGACGGCGTGGGCAGATCCTGCACACGGGCTTTGCCGGGCCGGATCATCCGCAACTGCCGCAACTGGCGGAAACCGGCTATCTCAAGGCGCTGTTCTTCCGGCTGGACGGCTGATGCGCGCGGTTCTCGACGCCTGCGTCCTCTATCCGACCGTCCTGCGGGAAATCCTGATCGGCGTGGCCCGCACCGGGCTCTACCAGCCGCTGTGGTCAGCCCGAATCCTCGAGGAATGGGCCCGCGCCGCGGCCCGCTCCGGCCCCGTGGCGGAGGCCGAGGCGCGCGGCGCGGCAGCGCTGCTGGGCGGCGCGTTTCCGCGCGCCGCGGTGCCGGCGCAGCCGGGGATAGAGGCGCGGCTGATGCTGCCCGACCCGGCCGACGTGCATGTTCTGGCCGCGGCGATCGGCGGCAGCGCCGATGCGATCATCACCTTCAACCGGGCCGATTTTCCGCAAGGCGTTCTGGCGGGCGAAGGCGTGACACGGCGCGATCCCGACGGCTTTCTTTGGGAACTCTGGTCGCACCATCCCGACACCGTCGCCGCGGCGGTGGAGGCGGTGCGGGCCGAGGCAGAGCGGCTGTCAGGCCAGCCGCAGCCGGTGCGCGCGTTGCTCAAACGGGCACGGCTGCCGCGGTTGGGCAAGGCGCTGGCGGCCGGGGCCTAGGCTCAGGCGCCGCCGCCCAGCCGCGCCGCGCGACCGCCGCGGCGCCTGGGATCGGGCGCGGTGCCCAGCCCGGCGACCAGCGTCACGCTCATCGGGTGATCCTCCTGCCCCGGCAGATAATGGCCGATCAGCACCCGCATCGCCTCGCGCTGATCGGTGCCCTCGGCCAGGCTCAGCGCCCAGTCGAGAAAGATCGACCGGCATTCCGGCTCGCTGATGCCCTCGATCCGGTAGGCCTCGCGCACCAGGCCCTTGGGATCGGCCAGCTTCATCTCCATGATCTTCCTCGCCATCTGCCGCGCCTGCCAATCGTGCCCGTCACGCCGCCGTCCCGGTGCCGGCGGCCAGCGCCGCATCGACGATCCCGGCCACGGTGGCGGTTTCCCCGGCCAGACGATCCGCCAGCGCGGCGAGGCTGTCCACCCCCGTTTCGCGCAAAAGAAACGCGCGGCCGCCCTCGCCGATCGCCTCCATGTCCAGCGGCCGGTCGGTCAGAAGCCGGCCGCCGGCCTGAAGCCGCCACAGGAACCGGTAGGCGCGGGCCAGCGCCTCACCGGCCTCTGGCGTGACGAGCCCGGCGCGCGCGCCGATCCGCAACTGCGCCTCGACCCGCCGCGCCGGATCGCCCGCGCGCAGCGCGAAGCTTTGCGCCAGCAGTTCGACATCCTGCAACCGTCCCGGGCCGATCTTCGCCTCCCACGCGCCGTCGGGGGCCTTGGCCGCGAAGATCCGCTGCCGCATCTGCGCCAGATCGGGCAGGATCGCCGCGCCGCCGGCCTTGGCGGCCAGCACCCGGCGGCGGATCGCCTCGATCTCGGCGGCCAGGTCGTCGCTGCCCGCGACCGGGCGCGCGCGGGTCAGCGCCAGGTGTTCCCAGGTCCAGGCCTCGTCCATCTGGTAGGCCTCGAACGAGGCCAGCGCGGTGGCCACCGGCCCCTGCCGGCCCGAGGGCCTGAGCCGCATGTCGACCTCGTAAAGCCGGCCCTCCGCCATCGGCGCGGTCAGCGCGGTGACCAGCGCCTGCGTCAGCCGCGCGTAATAGGGCCGCGCCGCCAGCGGCCTGCGACCGTCGGACATTTCCACCCCGGCGGGGTCGTAGATCACGATCAGGTCGAGATCGGAGGCGGCGTTCAGCCGTTCCGCACCAAGGCTGCCCATGCCCAGCACCGCCGCGCCGCGCCCCGGCATCGGCCCGTGCTTGGCGGCGAATTCGGCCGCCACGACGGGCCAGAGCGTGCGCAGCACCGCACCGGCGAGATCGGCATAGTGCCGCGCCGCCTCGGCCGCCTCGATCAGCCCGCGCAGGTGATGCACGCCGATCCGGAAATGCCATTCCTTGCGCCAGCGCCTGAGCGCGTCGAGCTTGCGTTCGTAATCCGCCACCCCGGCCATCGCCGCCATCGCGGCCTCGGCCAGCGCCGCCGTGCCCGGCCAGGGCGCGAAGAAATCGCCGCCGATCACCGCATCCAGCACGCCGGCATTGCGCGACAGGTGCTGCGCCAGCGCCGGCGCGGTCGCGCAGATATCGACGATCAGGTCGATCAGTTGCGGGTTGGCCTCGAACAGCGAGAACAGCTGCACGCCGGCGGGCAGCCGCGCCAGAAACCCGTCGAACTGCGCCAGCGCCTCGTCGGGATGCGCCGCGCGTTGCATCCGCGACAGGATTTCCGGCTCCACCCGCTGGAACACCTCGACGGCGCGGGACGAACGCAGCGCCGGATAGCCGCGCCAGCCCTCGACGATCTCGCGCGCGGCCTGCGACATCTCGGGCCGCTCGGCGGATCGGGTCGGGGCGAAGAACCCCTCGGTCAGCTCCGCCACCCGCTCCAGCCGCTCGCGCAGCGCGGCGCGCAGCCGCGCGGTATCGCCCTCGCCCATCATCCGGGCCAGCCGGTCGAATCCCTCGGGCGAGGCGGGCAGCGCCTGGGTCTGCTGGTCGGCGACCATCTGCACCCGGTGCTCGACCTCGCGGTGGGCGCGGTAATGATCGGTCAGCTCGGCGGCGACCTCGGGCGGCACCCAGCCCTTCTCGGCCAGCGCGGCCAGCGCCGGCAGCGTGGCGCGGTCGCGCAGCGCCGGGTCGCGGCCGCCGGAAATCAGCTGCCGGGTCTGGGTGAAGAACTCGATCTCGCGGATCCCGCCCTGGCCCAGCTTGATGTCATGGCTTTCCAGCACCAACGGCCCGTGCAACCCCTTGTGATCGCGGATTCTCAGCCGCATGTCGTAGGCGTCCTGGATCGCGGCGAAGTCGAGATGCTTGCGCCAGACGAAGGGGGTGAGCGTGGCGAGGAACCGCGCGCCGGCCGCGATGTCGCCACCGCAGGCCCGCGCCTTGATATAGGCGGCGCGTTCCCAGGTGCGCCCGACGCTTTCGTAGTAATGCTCCGCCGCCTCCATGCCGATGCAGACCGGGGTCACCGACGGGTCGGGCCGCAGCCTGAGGTCGGTGCGGAAGACATAGCCCTCGGGCGTCAGGTCGGACAGCAGCGCGGCGGTCTTGCGGGTCGCCCGGATCAGGCTGGCGCGCGCCTCCATCACCTCGCCCGCCGGATAGCGCGCCTCGTCGAACAGCATGATCAGGTCGATGTCGGAGGAATAGTTCAGCTCCGCCGCGCCCATCTTGCCCATCGCCAGCGCCACCATGCCGCCCGCGGTTTCGGCATCCTCGGGCCCCGCGCCGGGCAGCTTGCCGCGGCGAATCTCCTCGGCCACGGTGGCCAGCATCGCGCGATGCACGACGCGGTCGGCCAGCGCCGTCAGCGCGCCGGTCACCTCCTCCAGCGTCCAGACGCCGCCCAGATCGGCCAGCCCGGCCAGCAGCGCCACGCGCCGCTTGGCCTGCCTGAGCCCGTCGCCCAGCCCCTCCGCCGGATGGTCGCGCACGTCGTCCAGCACCCCGGCCAGCGCATCCTCGGGCCGGCCGGCCAGCGCGGCGCGCAGCCATTCCCCCTCGCGCGCCATCAGGCCGGCAAGGTAGGGGCTGCATCCGGCCGCGCCGGCGATCAGGTCGCGCAACTCCGCGGCGAGATCGGCGAAGGCCGCGGCGCTCTCCGCCCCGCGATCGGGGTCGAAGGCGATCGGGCAGCGGCTGAGGCGGGCGGCGAAACTCATCGCGGCGACAGTACAATCCCGGCCCGGCAGGTCAACGCCCGGCACTGGACAGGCCCGCGGCAAAGCGGTTGTCTGGCCCGGCAGAACGGGAGGCATGGATGAGCAAGAGCCTGAAGCGGGTGCGCGCGGCGCTGGAGGCCGCGGGCCTTGACTGCCCGGTGATGGAATGCGCGGCCGAGACGCGCACCGCCGAACAGGCCGCGGCGGCGGCGGGCTGCGCGCTCGACCAGATCGTGAAGTCGATCATCTTCCGCGGCGCGGAAACCGGCCACGTGGTTCTGTTCCTGACCGCCGGCGGCAACCGGGTCGATCCCGCGAAGGCCGGCGCGGCGGCGGGGCAGGACCTGGGCCGCGCCGATGCCGACCTCGTGCGCGCGGAAACCGGCTTCGCGATCGGCGGCGTCGCGCCGGTTGGGCACCTGTCGCCGGTGCGCTGCTTTCTCGATCCGCGGCTGACGGGTTTCGACCGGGTCTGGGCCGCGGCCGGCACCCCGCGCCACATCTTCGCCATTTCCCCGGCCGACCTGCACCGCCTGACGGGCGCGGAAATCGTTGATTTCACGGCCTGATCCGGCCCAATGTAAATTTCTTTGACATTCGCCCTTGACCTGCGCCCCTCCGATCCCGATCTTGGGGATGTGAAACGAATTCACATCCCTGTTCCACGGAGGTAACCCGATGTCCACCACCACCGCCGCCGCCGCCCCCGGCTGGTTCGCCCAGGCCGAACGCTGGCTCGACGATCGCGGCAAGGGCGCCTGGATCGCCCTGATGGTCGTCTCGTTCATCGTCTTCTGGCCCGTCGGCCTCGCCGTTCTCGCCTACATGATCTGGAGCAAGCGCATGTTCTCGAAATCCTGCCGCCGCGGCGCCGACGCCGAAACCCGTGTCGATGTCCGGCTCAACCGTCACCGGTTCCGGACCTCCGGCAACACCGCCTTCGACGCCTACAAGGCCGACACGCTGGAACGGCTGGAGCGCGAGCAGGACGATTTCGAATCCTTCCTCAAGCGCCTGCGCGACAGCAAGGACAAGGCGGAATTCGACGCCTACATGGAGGAACGCGCCCGCGCCGCCCGCGACGTGCCGCAGGACGACCCGGCCGCACCACGGGCCGAGGCCTGAGGACACCCGCAACCTGCCGGGGCGGTCGCCCGCCCCGGCCCGCGCCGGCCCCACCCTTGACGGGCCGGGCGCGATACCCGATCTCGAGGCGATCATGACCTACACCGCCCCCGCCAGCCACCTGCCCGACCCAGACCTCCAGCCGGAGTTCTATGCCAGCGTCCCGGTCAAGCGGTTGCTGGCCTGGGCGGTCGATACCGTGCTGATCGGCCTCGCGCTGCTGCTGCTGGTACCGCTGACCGGGTTCCTCGCGCTGTTTTTCCTGCCGGTCTTCTATCTTGGCGTCGGCTTTCTCTACCGGGTGCTGACGCTGATGCGCTGGTCGGCGACGCCCGGCATGATGCTGATGTCGATCGAGCTGCGCCGCCATGACGGTCACCGCTTCGACACCCCGCATGCGCTGTTTCATACGCTGGGCTTCAGCCTCTCTGTGGCCTTCGTGCTGCCGCAGGTGATCTCGGTCGTCCTGATGGCCGGCGGCGGGCGCGGACAGGGGCTGACGGACCTGGTCATGGGCACGGCGGCGATCAACCGCCCAAGCCGCTGAAAAACTGTTACAATGACATCTTGGCGCGGCGCGCGAGCCTTGTTACCCTGCGCGCGAATTCAGGTCTCGCCGATCCATGCGCCATACGCTTCCCATCGCGCCGCAGTTCTACGTGACGGCACCGCAACCCTGTCCCTACCTGGACGGGCGGTCGGAGCGTAAGCTGTTCACCGCGCTGCAGGGCGAGAATGCCGAGAAGCTGAACGACGCGCTGTCCAAACAGGGGTTCCGGCGCTCGCAGAACGTGCTTTACCGGCCGTCCTGCGCGGAATGCTGCGCCTGCCTGTCGGCGCGGATCCGGGTGGCCGATTTCGCCCCGAACAAGAGCCAGCGCCGCACCGTGCGGCGCAACGCCGCGATGCGCCGCGAGGCAACGAGCCCCTGGGCGACGGAGGAACAATACGCGCTGTTCCGCCGCTACCTCGACAGCCGCCATTCCGACGGCGGCATGGCCGACATGGACATCTTCGAATTCGCCGCGATGATCGAAGAGACGCCGGTAAAAAGCCGGGTGGTCGAATACCGCGATCCGGCCGGCGCGGACGGCACCCAGCCGCTGGCCGCGGTCTGCCTGACCGACGTGCTCGATGACGGGCTGAGCATGGTCTACAGCTTCTACGAACCCGGCCGGTCCGACGAGTCGCTGGGCACCTACATCATCCTCGACCATATCGAGATCGCGCGCGCCGCCGGCCTGCCCTATGTCTACCTCGGCTACTGGGTGCCGGGCAGCCGCAAGATGGGCTACAAGGCGCGGTTCTCGGCGCTGGAGATCTACAAGGGCGGAACCTGGCAGGACATCGGCAACCCGGAGGATCACTCGGCGGAAACCCATCCGCTGTCGGTCGATCCGATCGCCGAACAGGTCGCCCGGATCAGCCTGCCCGACACCCGGCCCGTGCGCGCCTGAGCGCGCCGCGCGGGGCCTGCGACGCGACGGGCCGCCCGGTGGGGCGGCCCGTGCCGTTTTCGCCGCGCCGCCCCGGCCTCAGCCGGTCGGGATCAGGTCCGGCACGATCGTGACGATGCCGGGGAAGAACCACAGGATCGCCAGCCCGATCACCTGGATCAGGACGAAGGGCAGCACGCCGCGATAGATATGGCCGGTCGTGACCTCCGGCGGGGCGACGCCACGCAGGTAGAACAGCGCGAAGCCGAACGGCGGGGTCAGGAACGAGGTCTGAAGGTTCACCGCGATCATGATCGTCACCCAGGCCGGATCGAACGTGCCGCCGTAGATCACCGGCCCGACGATCGGCACGACGATATAGATGATCTCGAGGAAGTCGAGAACGAAGCCCAGGATGAACAGCACCGCCATCACGATCAGGAACACCACCGTCTCGTTGTCGAAGGAGCGCAGGAATTGCTGGATGTAATGCTCGCCGCCGAAGGAGATCACGACGAGGTTGAGAAGCTGCGAACCGATCAGGATCGTGAACACCATCGAGGTGACCTTGGCGGTTTCCCGCACCACCGGGCCCAGAACCGAGCCGGTGAACAGCACCCAGCAGCTGTAGAGCAGGCCGATCATCGCCAGGTGGTAGGCGCCCATCGCGGTGATGATCGCGATCCAGTCGGCGAAGCCGATGTCGTCGCGCGCCGTGCGCAGATCGAAATTCGCGCCGAGGATGATCATAACCACGATCGCGAAGCTGGACATCACGATCAGCTTGCCGGTGCGGCGGTCATCCTTGAGCTTGCGATAGGCGGCCAGCATGATCGCGCCGGCGGCCCCCAGCGCCGCGGCCGGCGTCGGGTTCGTGATCCCGCCGAGGATCGAGCCCAGCACCGCCACGATCAGGATCAGCGGCGGGAACACCACGCGCAGAAGCTCGTTCTGCGCCATCCGCGCCACCGCCGCGCGCGCGCCGAACATCGTCAGCAGGAACGGCACGGCCAGCAGCGCGAAGGTGCCGCCCGGCGAGGTCAGCGGCGAGATCAGCGCCGCATCGACAAGGAACGCCAGCCCGATGCCGGCCGCGCCCACCGCCAGCGGCGCCGGCGCCGCCGAGGGCGCCACGCCGCGGGCCACCGCCAGAAGCAGCGCCAGCGTGCCGAAGACGGTGGCGACGCCGGTGCCGATCGGCGCGATTCCGGCCAGCCGCTCGGCGCGAAGCTGGGTGACTTCCTCCTCGCTCAGCGTGCGGGCCTCGGTCTGGGCGCCGGAGGCGGCGATTTCCGCCGCCTGCGCCTTGGCGCGGTCCCACCGCTCCTGTCCGTGCAGCTCGATCATCGCCGCCTGGCAGCTTTCCGAGACATTGGTGCGCAACTCCGGCGCGCCGGCGCCCTGCTGGACGTTCGAAACATCGACGTTCTGGCCGCCGATCACGCCCACCTGCCCCGCCAGCATCAGCGCGACGATGATGCCCAGCGGCACGGTCAGGAACCAGGTCAGCGCCTCGGACCGGGTGATCGGCTCCGCCCCCTCGCCCGCATCGAGCGAGACCGGCGGCGCCTTCGACGGGTTCAGCAGCGCGAAGCCGAAGGCATAGGCGGCGTAAAGCCCCGCCAGCAGGATGCCCGGCAACAGCGCCGCCTGAAACAGTGTGCCGACCGAGACGACCGCCGGTTCGCCCAGCAGCGTCAGCGCATCGGTGCAGCCCACCGATTGCGCCCGGTTTTCCTGCGCGGTGGAGTAGATGTCACCCGCCAGCGTACCCAGCAGCACGATCACGATCGACGGCGGGATGATCTGGCCCAATGTGCCCGAGGCGGCGATCACCCCGGTCGCCAGTTCCGGCGAATAGTGGTTGCGCAGCATCGTCGGCAGCGCCAGAAGGCCCATCGTCACCACCGTCGCGCCGACGATCCCGGTCGAGGCGGCGAGGAAGG
>CAYUXM010000020.1:0-23185 GCA_964448765.1 uncultured Rhodobacterales bacterium | reverse complement strand
GTCCTCGTCGAGATCGGCGCACATCACGTTGGCCCCGCGGGCCAGGAAATGCCGCGCGATGGCGAGGCCGAGGCCGTTGGCGGCCCCGGTCACGATGGCGGTCTTGCCGGAGATCGAAAGGGACATGGCGCTTCCAAACTGATTCTGGGGGAGCAGGGTAGCGGCTTTCCCGCCGGTATTCACCCGCGCGGACGCGGCACTGCGGAACCGGGCGCGAGTTCGCCAGCGCCGCGATGCGGGCGCGCCGCGGCAAACAGCTTGAAACCGCCGGCGCCGCCGATCTCGGCAAGTTCGCGGAACGCCTGCCGCAGCGCCGCCTCGTAGGGCAGGTGCCGGTTGGCGACCATCCACAACCGGCCCTGCGGCGCAAGCATCGCCGCCGCGGCGCGGATGAAGGCAAGGCCAAGCTCGGGCTCGGCTTCGCGGCCGGAATGGAACGGCGGGTTCATCACGATCGCGTCGAACGGCGCCTCGGGCCGGAACCGCGTGACATCGGCCCAGTGGAACCGCGCGCGCGGATCGGCGACGTTGCGGCGCGCGCAGTCCAGCGCGACGTGATCGGCCTCGACCAGGTGCATCTCCGCCACCTCCGGCCGGGTCAGCACCTGCGCGGCCAGCCACCCCCAGCCGGCGCCGAGATCGGCGATCCGGCCCGGCATCCGCGCCGGCAGCGCCGCGGCCAGCGCCGCCGATCCCGGGTCCGGCCCGTCGGCGGAAAACACGCCCGGCAAGGTGACGAAACCGGGCGCGGCCTCGGCCGGCCGGGCCTGCCAGTCGGCGAAGGCATCGGCACCGCGCGCCGGGAAGGCCGCCACCTTGCCATGCGCCTTCGACAGCGCCTCGCCCAGCTCGACCCTTTGGCGCAGCTCGCGCAGCATCGGCTCCACCCCGTCGGTCTTCTGGCCGTCGATCCAGACCGGCGCGCCGGGGACCACGGCCGCCACGGCCGCCGCGATCCGGGCGCGGCCGGCGGCGCGGGCGCGGGGCAGAAAGACGATGGCGGCCGACGCGGCAAGGGTTTCGGGCAGTTCCGGCGCCACATGCCAGCCGCGCGCCGCCCAGGCATCGTGATCGGGCCGCATCGGCTGGACGATCAGCGCCCGGTCGCGCGGCACCGCCGACAGGTCGGCCCGGGCCGGCGGGCCGATGACCAGAACCGGCCCGGCAGCAGGCACCGCGTCGCCATCGGCGAGGGCGAGGGTCAGGCGGGAGGGGCTCATCGCGCGGCGCCGGGGCCCGGCGCTATTCCTTTTCCATCGTGCATTGCAGCGGATGCTGATGGCGGCGCGCGAAATCCATCACCTGCGCCACCTTGGTCTCCGCCACCTCGAAGGAAAACACGCCAACCACCGCGACACCCTTCTTGTGCACCGTCAGCATGATCTCGAAGGCCTGCGAGTGGTTCATGCCGAAGAACCGTTCCAGCACGTGCACGACGAATTCCATCGGCGTGTAATCGTCGTTCAGAAGCAGCACCTTGTAGAGCGGCGGGCGCTGCGTCTTGGTGCGCGTCTTGGTGACGACCGAGGTTTCGCCGTCCCGGTCATCGTCCTGGTCTGACATGATCAAGGGTCGCATCGGCAAGGCGAACTCCGGGGATTCGGGGACTGGGCTGGCAGGGGCACAATATAAAACCTCCACCCGCGCTGAAAAGGCCCCGATCGCGCGGATTGAACACACCCCGGCATCGGTGCACAAGACGGGCCGGAGGATCGCCATGCCGAACACCGCCCGTCCCGCCGCCATCGGCTTCGACGCCGACGACACGCTGTGGCACAACGAACGCTTCTTCCGCCTGACACAGGAGCGGTTTCTGGCGCTTCTGGCCGACCATGCCGAGCCAGACCACCTCGCCGAACGGCTGCTGGCGGCGGAGCGTCGCAACCTTGGCCATTACGGTTTCGGCATCAAGGGCTTCGTGCTGTCGATGATCGAGACGGCGGTGGAGGTGACGGAGGACAGGGTGCCCGGCGGCGTGATCCACGAGATCCTGTCGGCCGGGCGCGAGATGCTGGAGCACCCGATCGAGCTTCTGCCCCATGCCCGTCAGGCGGTCGAGGCGCTGGCGGGGCGCTACCGGCTGGTGCTGATCACCAAGGGCGACCTGCTGGACCAGGAGCGCAAGCTGGCGCAGTCGGGGCTGGGCGACCTGTTCGACGCGGTGGCGATCGTCTCGCAGAAGACGCCGCGGACCTATTCCGACACCTTCGCCCGCGAGGGCGCCGGGGCGGAGCGTGCGGTGATGGTCGGCAACTCGCTGAAATCCGACGTGATTCCGGCGCTGGATGCCGGGGCCTGGGCGGTGCATGTCCCGCACGAGGTGACGTGGGAACTGGAACAGGCCGACCGCCCGGCGGGCCATCCGCGCTTTGTCGAGATGCCGGACCTGTCGGGCTTCGCGGACTGGGTGGAGGCGCTGCGCGACTGACACCAGATGCTGTGTTCTTGCGAATGCCTTGCGCCACATCTGGACCAGGCGCTGCAAGTTGTCGCAGGAGCGCCTTCAAAGCCGTTGAAAATAAGGTGTTTTCTGCCGTTCCGGGCTGTGCTACGCTTTTCCACAACAACAAGGTCCGGCCGCCAAGAGCCGCGACCACGAGGCAGAAGAAGGGTTGAAACCGTGACCACCGGTGTCGTGCGGCGTGGCCGCGCCGTATTTTCCATCCTCCTTGTCGTGGCGGTTCTGGTGTCGGCGGCCGCCGTGCGGGCCGCGCCTTTCGCCTCGTTCGTGATCGATGCGCGCACCGGCGAGGTGCTGCATGCCGAGAATGCCGATACGCGGCTGCATCCCGCCTCGCTGACCAAGATGATGACCCTCTACCTCGCCTTCGAGGCGGTGGAGCGCGGCGAGATCACGCTGGACACGATGGTGACGATCTCGCGCCATGCGGCGGCGGAACCGCCCTCCAAGCTTGGCCTGCGCGCCGGCCAGAAGATCGCGCTGCGCCACCTGATCCGGGCCGCCGCGATCAAGTCGGCCAACGACGCGGCCACCGCGATCGGCGAGGCGATCGAAGGGTCCGAGGCCGCCTTCGCCCGCCGGATGAACCGCACCGCCAGGGCGATGGGAATGACGCGAACGAATTTCAAGAACGCGCACGGCCTGACCGAGTCGGGCCACCTGTCTACCGCGCGCGACATGGCCGCGCTGGGCCGGCACGTGTTCTACGACTACCCGGAATACTACAACCTGTTCTCGCGCCGCACCGCCGATGCAAGGATCGCGCAGGTGCGCAACACCAACCGGCGCTTCCTGAACGCCTACGAGGGTGCCGACGGGATCAAGACGGGCTACACCTCCGCCGCGGGGTTCAACCTCGTGGCCTCGGCCCGGCGCGGGCAGGAACGGATCATTGGCGTCGTCTTCGGCGGCAAGTCGACCGTCTGGCGCAACGACAAGATGGCCGAACTGCTGGACCTTGGCTTCCGCAAGGCGCCCTCGCGCGCGGCCGTGCACAAGCCCGCGCGCCCGCCCTACCAGCCCGGCGGCGGCGCCGTCGCACGGGCCAGCGGCGCGGTGATGACCAGCCTGCGCCCGCAGCCGCGCCCGGATGGCCCGGCGGCGCCGCAACCGGTGGCCGTGGCGCTGAACGACGCGATCGCGGCCGCCGTGGCCGAGGCACAGGGCGCGGCCGCCGGCGATCCGCCAGAGCGGGTCGAGGTGGTGCTGGCCACCGCCGCCGCGCCCCGGCCCGAGCCGCGGCCCGAGACCGCGGTGGAGATTGCCGCCGCCGATCCGCCACCGGCGCCCGAGGTGGTCCGGCCCGGCGTGGCCGCGGGCGATGGCCCGATCTTCCTGCCGCAAAGCGACCCGCAGCCGGAAACGCTGAAGCTGGCCGGCGCGATCGAATCGCTGGCCCCCGCCGGCGGCCGCCCCGCCACCGCGCCCCCGACGGCGACGACGGCACCGCCCTCGCGCCCCGCCGCGATCGTCCTTGCCGCCGTGGAGCCCGCCGCCACGGCCGGGTCGGACGCGCCGCGCGAGGTGGTCAGCCGGGTTTCGACATCCGGCGGCCGGCATTTCGGCATCCACCTGGGCCGCGAAGGCACCCGCGACGCCGCGGAACGCAAGCTTCTGCGCGCCGCGCTGGCCGAGATCGACATGCTGTCGGAGGCGCTGCGCAAGGTGGTCCGGCGCGACACCGGCTTCGATGCCAACTTCGTCGGCATGACCGAGACCGGCGCGCAACGGGCCTGCGACCGGCTGGCCGCGCGCGGCGCGCCCTGCAAGGTGATCACGCCCTGACCGCGCCGCGCCGGGCGGCGCGGGTCACGGCTTGGGGCGATCGTCCCAGTCGTCGGAGAGGATGCGCCGGGCATCGCCCTCGGGATCGTCGTATTGCTTGCCCCTGAGCGACCAGAAGAAGGCCGCAAGACCGATCCCGCCAAGGAACAGCGAAACCGGGATCAGGAGCGCGAGGACTTCCATCCGCTCACCTCCTCAGCCTGAGTGCGTTCAGCGTCACCGTGATCGAGGAAGAGGACATCGCCAGCGCCGCGATCAACGGTGTGCACAGCCCGATCACCGCCAGCGGCACGGCGATCAGGTTGTAGACGTTGGAGATGCCGATGTTCTCGCGGATCCGGGCGATCGCGCGGCGCGATGTCTCCACCGTTTCGGCCACCGGGGCCAGGGTGCCGCCCATCAGCACGATGTCCGAGGCGGTGCGCGCCGCATCCAGCGCCGTGGCCGGCGAGATCGACACATGCGCCCCGGCCAGCGCGGCGGTGTCGTTCAGCCCGTCGCCCACCATCAGCACCTTGCGGCCCTCGGCCGTCAGCCGCGCGACCCGGTCGGCCTTTTCCGCCGGCAGAACGCCAGCGCGCCAGTGTTCGATCCCCAGACGCTGCGCCAGCGCGGCAACCGGCGCCTCGGCATCACCGGACAGGAGTTCCACCCGAAGCCCGCGCGCGACAAGCGCCTGCACGGTATCGGCCGCACCGTCGCGCAGACGGTCGGCGAAGGTGAATTCGCGCGGCGCCGACCGCCCGATCCTGAGCCAGGCGGCGGTGTCCGCGCCGGCCTCGGCGCCGACCCAGGCGGCGCGGCCGAAGCGCACGGTCTCGCCGCCGAACCGGCCTTCCACGCCGTAGCCCGGCACTTCGCGCAACTCCGTCACCGCCGCGGGGCCAAGGCCCATGGCCGTCGCCGCCTCGGCCAGCGCGCGCGCCAGCGGGTGCGACGATCCGGCGGCCAGCGCCAGCGCCACGGCGACCGACTCGCGCGGGTGATCGGCGAGGTTGGTGGGGTCCGGCCGCCCCTCGGTCAGTGTGCCGGTCTTGTCGAAGACCACGGTATCGACCTCGGCCAGACGTTCCAGCGCGGTGCCGTCCTTGATCAGCACGCCGCGGCGGAACAGCCGGCCCGAGGCCGCCGTCATCACCGCCGGCACGGCCAGGCCCAGCGCGCAGGGGCAGGTGATGATCAGCACCGCCGCGGCGATATTGGTGGCCTGCCGCATGTCGCCGGCGTAAAGCATCCAGCCCGCCCAGCTGAGCCCGGCGAGGATATGGACGCCCGGCGCGTAGTATTTCACGATCCGGTCGGCGATCGAGGTGTAGCGCCCGCGCCCGGCCTCGGCCACCGCCACGAGGTCGGCCATCCGGTGCAGCGACGAATCGCGCCCCGCCGCGGTGACCCGCATCACCAGCGGGCCGGTCAGGTTCATTTCGCCCGCGGCCAGCGCGGTGCCCGGCCCGGCGAAGGCGGGCAGGCTTTCGCCGGTCAGCAGCCCGCGGTCCACCTCGCTGGTGCCGTCCTCCACCACGCCGTCGGCGGGCACCCGCGCGCCCGGCAGAACCCGCACAAGGTCGCCCACCGCCAGTTCGGCCACCGGCACCACGGCCTCGCCCGCCCCGGTCAGGCGCAGCGCGCGCGGCACTTCCAGCGCCGCAAGTTCCTGCGCGGCGGATCGCGCGACCGCCCGTGTGCGATGATCGAGGTAGCGGCCGATCAGCAGGAAGAAGGTCAGCGCCACGGCGGCGTCGAAATAGGCGTGTTCGCCGGAGTTCCACGTCTCGTAAAGCGAGGTGCCGGCCGCCAGCAGGATCGCCAGCGAGATCGGCGCATCCATGTTGAGCTGCCCGGCCCGGAACCCGGCAAGCGCCGAACGGAAGAAGGGCTGCGCGGCGAAGGCGATGGTCGGCAGGGCGATCGCCGCGGAAATCCAGTGAAACAGGTCGCGGGTGGCATCCTGCGCGCCCGACCAGACGGCGATCGACAGGAGCATCACGTTCATCATCGCGAAGCCCGCCACGCCCATCCGCATCATCAGGTCGCGGCCTGTCGTGTCGGTGCCGCTGGCCCGCAGCATCCCGGCGTCAAGCTCGTGCGCGGTGTAGCCCAGCCGCGCGACCTCGGGGATCAGATCGGCCGCGGTGACGCCCGGCTCGGCCTCGACGCTGACGCGCTTCAGCGTCAGGTTCACCCGGGCGGAGCGGACCTGCGGCAGTTTCTCCAGCCCCTTCTCCAGCGTCGAGATGCACAGCGCGCAATGCGCGCCGGGCACCGACAGAAGCACCGGCGCGGTGTCGTCGGCGCGCGCGGCGGCCGCGACATCGGCCGCCGCCGGGGCGACGGCGCAGGCCGGGCAGGCCGAGACCGAAGGGGTGGCCGTGCCGTCCAACCGGTCACTCCCGCACGTAAAGGCCGATACGCTGGTGGAACCGCGTGCCGTCCTCGGCGAAGGCGTTGATCTGCATCATCCACTTGCCCCGGCCAAGCGTTGCCGGCGCCTCGTAGACGCCGCCCAGCAGGGTGAATTCCGGTGTGAAATCCTCGGCCCGCGACGTCGTGCGGCCGACCAGCGCCGAGATTTCGGCCACCGGCGCGGGCTGCCCGGCCGAGTCGCGGAAATCGAGCAGCAGGCGACCGTCGCGATAGCTCGTCTCCAGCGTCCAGCCCAGCGCCTCCTGCGCGATGCGGTTCCGGTCGAAGCTTTGCGATGCGACGAAGGAGTTCTTCACCTCGAGCCCCGGGAAGGTGCCGATTGCCTTGTAGGCCATGAAGAAGTTCACGAAGAAGATGACCCCGAAGAAGGTCAGCGCGATGGCCAGAACCTTGCGGCCGGTGAGCGGAGCGGTCATTTCAGTTTTCCTTCCCGTTGAAGACGACATCGGAATGGACCCGGGAGGCGCTGTCGAGATCCTGCACCCAGATCCGGATGTCGGTATGTTCGGTTGTCGCCGGCGCGCTGCCCGGCGGGGCAACGACGTAAAGCCGCTGCATGCGGGTTTCGTTCGGCGGCACCATCACGAAATTCGCCTCCGTCCCCTCCAGCGACGTGGTGAACTGGAACGGCTGGTCCGAAGTCACGGTGATCTCGAACGGGCGCTCCTCGTGCTGCTTGTTGCGCAGCCGGATCTCGTAGGTGTTGCGGATCGACCCGTCCGATAGCGTGACGAGGATCGGGTTGCGCACCGGCGTCACGTTCACGTCGATCGGCGAGCGCACGAACAGGGCCACGACAAGGCCCACGCCCACCGCGCTCCAAAGCGCGGTGTAAAGGATCGTGCGTGGCCGGAAGATGTGCTTCCAGATCTGCCGGGGGTGTTCGCCGGCGCGTTCGAGGCGTTCGTCCTTGAGCGCGAGGTAGTCGATCAGGCCGCGCGGCTTGCCGATCCTTTCCATCACCTCGTCACAGGCATCGATGCACAGCGCGCAGGTGATGCATTCAAGCTGCTGGCCGTCGCGGATGTCGATGCCCATCGGGCAGACGTTGACGCAGGCCATGCAGTCGATGCAGTCGCCCAGCTGGTCCGCCCCTTCGGCCTTGCGATGCTTGCCGCGCGGCTCGCCCCGCCATTCGCGGTAGGCCACGGTGATCGTGTCTTCGTCCATCATCGCGGCCTGGATCCGCGGCCAGGGGCAGGCGTAGATGCAGATCTGTTCGCGCGCGAAGCCGCCGAACAGGAAGGTCGTCGCGGTCAGCACCCCCATCGTCGTGTAGGCGACAGGATGCGCCTGCAGCGTCACCAGATCGCGCAGAAGCGTCGGCGCATCGGTGAAATAGAACACCCAGGCCCCGCCGGTGGCGAGCCCGATCAGCATCCAGACCGTCCATTTCGTCAGCCTGAGCCGCAGCTTGCGGCCGTTCCATTTCTGGTTCCACAGCCGGACGCGGGCGTTGCGGTCGCCCTCGATCCAGCGTTCGACGAGCACGAAGAGATCGGTCCAGACCGTTTGCGGGCAGGCATAGCCGCACCACACCCGGCCCAGCGCCGATGTGAACAGGAAAAGCCCCAGCCCGGCCATGATCAGTAGCCCGGCGACGAAGTAGAATTCGTGCGGCCAGATCTCGATCATGAAGAAGAAGAACCGCCGGTTCGCAAGGTCGATCAGCACCGCCTGATCGGGCATGTCCGGGCCCCTGTCCCAGCGCAGCCAGGGCGTGATGTAGTAGATGCCCAGCGTGATCGCCATGATCACCCATTTGAGGTTTCGGAACGTCCCCTTCACGCGACGCGGAAAGACAGGGACTCGCGCGGCATAGAGGCTTTCGGGTTGTTCGGACGAGCTCACGGGATTCTCCGTTGGCGGGCGATGTCTGACCCAGATAGCCGTCGCCGGAACGATCGGGCTTTGACATGCGTCAAAATGCAGGTCCATGATGCATGAAAAGGCACCGGCGCCCCCAGGAAACGCGCGAACAGGACGGGGCGCCGGTGCTCTGGTTCGGGTATGACCCGAAGCCCACACGCATCATGCCCGCATGGCCGGCGATTGCCTTGACTTGGGTCAACTCGCCGCCGGCACCGGGGCTGCGGCGCGGTGCCGCAGGCCGGGCGTGGCCGCCACAGGCCCGGATGCAAAACGGGGGGCCGCCGGCCCCCCGCGTCTCCTGCATGACCCGGCGGCGGGTTATTCGCCGCCGCCCAGCTGGTGCACGTAGACCGATACCGCGGCGATGTCCGATTCCGACAGGCGGTTCTGCCAGGGCGGCATCACGCCGTAGCGCGAATAGGCCACCGTTTCGGTGAGCGAGGCGACATCGCCGCCGTAAAGCCAGATCGCATCGGCAAGGTTCGGCGCGCCCTGGTAGATGTCGCCCGACCCGTCCTCCATGTGACAGGCGGCGCAATTGTCGAGATAGACGGTCTCGCCCGCCGCGGCGAGGGTCGCGTCATGCTCCTGCCCCGAAAGCTGCAGGACGTATTGCACCACCTCGTCGATCTGCTGGTCTTCCAAGAGCCCGTCCGCGCCGAACCGCGGCATTTCGGAATAGCGCGAATCGAGGTCTTCCTCGTTGCGGATCCCGTGCCGGATCGTGGCCTGGATCGATTCGATGTCGCCGCCCCACAGCCAGTCGTTGTCCAGCAGGTTCGGGTAGCCCACCGCGCCGGCCGCGCCGGAGCCGTGGCACTGCGCGCACCAGGTGCGGAACACCGCCGCCCCGGCATTGACGGCGAAGGCGTTGAGGTCGGTGTCGTCGCCGATCGTCGTCAGGTCGGCTGCGGCCAGCCGGGCCTCGATCTCCTCGTTGGCCGAGGCGTAGCGCTCGATCTCGGCGGCGACGGCCAGCCGGGTGTCGCCGGACGCGGACTTGCCCAGAATGCCCTGGGTGGCCGAGTTGACGAGCGGCCAGGCCGGATAGGCGATGGTGTAGCCGATGCCCCAGATGATCGTGGCGTAGAAGGTCCACAGCCACCAGCGCGGCAGGGGCGTGTTCAGTTCCTCGATCCCGTCCCACTCGTGGCCCGTGGTCTCGTAGGTCTTCTTGACCGGTTGCTTGCTCATTCGTCAGGCCTCCTTGGCCGCGCCGGGCGCGGCGCGGCGGTTGGAACCGCCCTCGCCGGCCGGCTTGTCTTCGTGCCGGAACGGGATGTTCGCGATATCCTCGTGCATCTTGCGGCTGCCGGGCCGGAACGCCCAGATCACGACGCCGATGAAGAAGGCGAAGAGCGCGAGCATCGCCCAGCTGGCGGCGAATTCGCGAAGGAGTTCGTAGGTGTTCATCGCCTCCTCCTCACCGCGTCGGGTCGGGCTGGAAGGTCGAGAAATCGACCAGCGTGCCGAGCATCTGCATGTAGGCGATCAGCGCATCCATCTCGGTCAGTTCCGGCTGGCCGTCGAAGTTGCGCACCTGCGCCTTGGGATAGCGTTCCAGCAGCCCGTCGGTATCGCCGAAGGGATCGACCTGCGTGGCGAAATCGGCCTTCGCCAGCTCGATCATCTCGCTGGTATATGGTACGCCCACCATCGCCTCGGCCTTCAGCCGGTCCTCGATGTATTCCGCATCGATCTCGCGGTTCATCAGGAAACCGTATTTCGGCATCACCGATTCCGGCACCACCGATTGCGGATCGATCAGGTGATCGACATGCCATTCGTCCGAATAGCGGCCGCCGACGCGGGCGAGGTCGGGCCCCGTCCGCTTCGAGCCCCACTGGAACGGATGGTCGTACATCGACTCCGCCGCCAGGCTGTAGTGGCCGTAGCGCTCCACCTCGTCGCGCATCGGGCGGATCATCTGGCTGTGGCAGACGTAGCAGCCCTCGCGGATGTAGACGTCGCGCCCGGTCAGTTCCAGCGGACTGTAGGGCCGCACCCCCTCCACCTTCTCGATGGTGTTCTCGATGTAGAACAGCGGCACGATCTCGACGATGCCACCGACGGTCACCACCAGCAAGGAGGCGCCAAGCAGAAGCGTCGCATTGGTTTCGAGGATCTTGTGCTTTTCAAGGATAGCCATGTCTCGCCCCTCCTTATTCGGCAGGCGCCGCGACGCGGGCAGGCGCCTTGGCCGGCTGCCCCGCAACGGTCATGTAGAGGTTGTAGGCCATGATGATCGCACCGGCGAGGTAGAGCACACCGCCAAGACCGCGCACCACGTACATCGGAAGCTTCGCGCTCACCGTGTCGGCGAAGGCGTTCACGAGGAAGCCGTTCGCATCGACCTCGCGCCACATCAGGCCTTCCATGATGCCCGTGACCCACATCGAGGCGGCGTAGAGCACGATCCCGATGGTGGCGAGCCAGAAGTGCCAGCTGACCAGGCTGAGCGAATACAGCCGCTCGCGGTTCCACAGCCGCGGCACGAGGAAGTAGAGCGCGCCGAAGGTGATCATGCCGTTCCAGCCCAGCGCGCCGGAATGCACGTGGCCGATCGTCCAGTCGGTGTAGTGCGACAGCGAGTTCACCGCCTTGATCGACATCATCGGGCCTTCGAAGGTCGACATGCCGTAGAAGCCGACGGACACAACCATCATGCGGATGATCGGATCGGTCCTGAGCTTGTCCCAGGCCCCCGACAGCGTCATCAGGCCGTTGATCATGCCGCCCCAGGACGGCATCCACAGCACGACCGAGAACACCATGCCCAGCGTCGAGGCCCAGTCGGGCAGCGCGGTGTAGTGAAGGTGGTGCGGGCCGGCCCAGATGTAGATGAAGATCAGCGCCCAGAAATGGATGATCGACAGCTTGTAGGAATAGACCGGACGTTCGGCCTGTTTCGGCACGAAGTAGTACATCATGCCCAGGAAGCCCGCGGTCAGGAAGAAGCCCACGGCGTTGTGGCCGTACCACCATTGCACCATCGCGTCCTGCACGCCGGCGAAGACCTGCACCGACTTGGAGCCGAAGAACGACACCGGGATCGACAGGTTGTTGACGACGTGAAGCATCGCGACGGTGATGATGAACGACAGCAGGAACCAGTTGGCGACGTAGATATGCGGCTCCTTGCGCTTCATCAGCGTGCCCATGAACACCAGCAGGAAGGCGACCCAGACGATGGTGAGCCACCAGTCCACGTACCATTCCGGTTCGGCGTATTCCTTGGACTGGGTGGCGCCGAGGATGTAGCCGGTCGCGGCCAGCACGATCACCAGCTGGTAGCCCCAGAACACGAACCAGGCGAGGTTGCCGCCCCACAGCCGCGCGGCCGAGGTCCGTTGCACGATGTAGAAGGATGACATCAGGAGCGCGTTGCCGCCGAAGGCGAAGATCACCGCCGAGGTGTGCAGCGGCCGCAGCTTGCCGAAGTTCATGTAGCCCTGCGCCCATTCGAAATTGAGCTGCGGGAAGGCAAGCTGGAAGGCGATGAAGGTTCCGGCGAGAAAGCCGACGACACCCCAGAAGGTCGTTGCGATCACGCCGGCGCGCACCACGCCGTCGTTGTATTCGTTGACCGGCACCGGGCGGTCCTCGCCCATGTTGCGCAGCACGTAGATGAACACCGCAAGTGCCGCCAGCATGACGGTCAGCGCGTTCACCGCATAGGCCAGATCACGCGCGTAATTCGCCGCAATCGCGGCCAGAACCGCGATGGCGCCGAGCGCGATCAGCTTGATGTAATCCCACATTATGCGTCCCTTCGTCACCTTATGCGCCGGATATACGGGGGCCGACTCGGTCCTTGCCCGGCACTATCAGACTGCTTGCTTGTCCGACCATCGGCGGCCGGGGTCATTGATCCATGTCAACACAGCCTGACGATGACCCCGCGTCCGGTGTTGATCCGCATCAAGGCCGCCGGCCCGGCGCAGGATAGGATAACGGCATCGAACGCGCTGACCGGAGGAGACGCAGCATGGCCTACAAATCGATCCTGACGATCGTGACCGACGCGCAGTTGCAGGGCGCGCAGATCGACGCCGCCGTGGCGATGGCGCGGCGCGAGGATGCCCATCTCGACGTGCTGTGCATCGGCGTCGACCGCACCCAGACCGGCTACTACTACGCCGGCGCCACGGCCTTCATCCAGCAGGAGACCTTCGAGCGCGCGCAGACGGACGCGCGCGAGACCGAGGCCGCGGTGCGCGACAGGCTGGCCGTCGAAGACATCCGCTGGGGCGCCGAATCGGCGGTGGCGCAGCTGGGCGCGATGGGTGGGCTGGTGGCGCTGCGGGCCCGGTTCGCCGATCTCGTCGTGCAGCTCAAGCCCTACGGCGCGTCGGGCGGTCAGGATGCCGAGGCGATCGTCGAGGCCGCGATGTTCGAGGGCCGCGCCCCGGTTCTGGTGGTCCCCGAGGGCGGGCTGGCGGCCGATTTCGGCCGCCGGATCGTCTGCGGCTGGAACCAGGGGCAGGAGGCGCTGACGGCGATTCGCGCCGCGCTGCCGCTGCTCCGGGCCGCCGATCTGGTCGATATCGCGATCATCGATCCGCCCGCGCATGGCGGCGAGCGCGCCGATCCCGGCGCGCCGCTGTGCCAGATGCTGGTGCGCCACGGCGCCAAGGCCGAGGTCACGGTGCTGGCCAAGACGCTGCCGCGGGTCTCCGACGTGCTGATGCGCCATGTCGCCGACATCAACGCCGACATGGTGGTGATGGGCGCCTACGGCCATTCCCGGTTCCGCGAGGCGATCATGGGCGGCGCGACGCGCAACATGCTCGAACAGGCCAACGTGCCGGTGCTGATGGCGCATTGACCGGCGGCGGCGCAGGGCCATGAGGGGCGGGCCGGTCAGCCGGCGCGCCCCTGCCCGTCACGCCCGTCCGCATCCGGTTCGATCCGGCCGAGCCCGGCAAGCCCCGCGCGCAGCGCGTCGGGATCGAGCGCGCCGAGATCCGCGTCGAGCCCGTCATGCGCGGCGCGCCAGGCCGGCACCGCCGCGATCAGCAGGGCACGGCCCGCCTCGGTCAGCGCAAGCCGGCGGTTGCGCCGGTCACCGGCATCCGCGGCGCTTTGCACGAGCCCCCGCCGTTCCATCACCTTCAGCGCCGCGGTCAGCGTCGTGCGGTCCATCGCGAGGAAGGGCGCAAGATCGGAGATCCGCGGCCCGTCCGGCCGGTTCAGCGCCATCAGGAGCGAGAACTGGCCATTGGTCAGGCCGAAGGGCTTCAACGCGGCATCGAACCGGCGGGCCAGCGCCCGCGCGGCGCGCTGCACATGCAGGCACAGGCAGCGGTCGCGCACCTCGCGGGTGGTCTCCAGCGGAAGATCGGGGGATATCGCGGGATTCATGTTGATATCAACCTAATGCGCGTGTAACCTTGGCGCAACCTGGCTGGAAAGGTTGCCCATGGCCTATGTTTCCGGATTCCTCACCCCCGTTCCCGAGGCCAACAGGGAGGCCTATATCGCATCGGCCCGAAAGGCCTGGCCCCTGTTCAAGGAGTACGGGGCCCTCGCCACGTCCGAATGCTGGGAGGCCGACGTGCCGGACGGCGAACACACCTCGTTCCCGATGGCGGTCAAGCGCGAACCGGGCGAGGCCGTCGTCTTCGGCTGGATCCTCTGGCCCGACAGGGAAACGGCCGATCGCTGCTTCGCCTCGTTCGAAACCGACGCGCGCTGGCACGAGACGATGGACATGCCGTTCGACGGCAAGCGGATGATCTGGGGCGGCTTCGAACGGGTGTTCGAGGCCGGCTGACGGCTCAGATCAGGAAGCCGCCGTCGCTGTCGTCGCCCGCCTCGTCCAGCAGGCGGTCGAAATCGGGCACCGTGACATGGCGCTTGCCCTGCAATTCGATCACGCCGTCGCGCTTGAGCGCCGAGATCTGGCGGCTCACGGTTTCCAGCGTCAGGCCGAGGTAATCGGCCATCGCCTCGCGGGTCAGCGGCAGGTCGAAGACCATCTTGCCCTCGGGCGATTTCAGCTTCAGCGAGGCGTCGCGCCGCGCCACGATGGCCAGCAGGCTCGCGATCTTCTCGCGCGCGGTCTTGCGGCCCAAGAGCAGCATCCATTCCCGCGCCGCGTCCAGCTCGTCCAGCGTCATCTCAAGCAGCCGCTGGCCGATATGCGGGGTGGTGATCATCATCTCTTCGAACGGCTTCTTGCGGAAGCAGCACATCAGAAGATCGGTCGTCGCTGTGACGTTGTAGGCCGCCGTGTCGCGGCCCGGGCGGCCGACGAAATCCGACGGCAGCAGAAGCCCCACCATCTGGGTGCGCCCGTCCTCCATCGTCTGGGTCAGGGTCGCGATGCCGGACACCACCGAAGCCACGAAGTCCATCCGGTCGCCCGACCAGACGATGGTCTGACCGGCCTCGTAGGTCTTGTAGTACTTCATCTCCTCAAGGCGCTTGAGTTCGTCCGATTCGCAGCGCGCGCACACGGCACGGTGGCGGATCGGGCAATCCCCGCAATCCAGAGAGCTG
Organism: uncultured Rhodobacterales bacterium; assembly: GCA_964448765.1. Taxonomy (GTDB): domain Bacteria; phylum Pseudomonadota; class Alphaproteobacteria; order Rhodobacterales; family Rhodobacteraceae; genus JANSXY01. The sequence goes on along the minus strand of CAYUXM010000020.1, from coordinate 8,139 downwards.
GGCAAGAGGTCCTGCACTGTCATCGATTGATCTAGGTCAAGGGCTTTGTTCTGCGCTGTCATTAAGCCTAGACAAATGCAAGTTGAATCGCAACTGACACGACTCGGGCTTTTTGACGCGCGTGTGCCACGGTACACGAGCTACCCGACGGCCCCGCATTTCTCGGCCAAGGTCGGCCCCGACCGGTTCCGCGACTGGATCGAGGCGATCCCGGCCGGATCGGAAATCTCGCTTTACCTGCACGTTCCGTTCTGCCGCAGGCTTTGCTGGTTCTGCGCCTGCCGGACCCAGGGCACGAAATCGGAAGCGCCGGTGCGCAGCTATGCCGAAACGCTTCGGCAGGAGATCGCGCTGCTCCGCCGCCATCTTGCGCCGGGCGTGCGCCTGTCGCGGCTGCACTGGGGCGGCGGAACGCCCACGCTTCTGCCGCCCGACGAGATGCGCGCGCTCGCCGACGCGGTGTTCGAGGCGGTGCCGCTGGGCCCGAAGGCCGAGTTCAGCGTCGAGATCGACCCCAACGAGATCGACGACGAGCGGCTCGATGCGCTGGCCGCCGCGGGGATGAACCGCGCCTCGATCGGCGTGCAGGATTTCGATCCCGACATCCAGGCGATCATCGGCCGCGACCAGAGCTACGAGGCGACCAAGCGCGCGGTGGACATGATCCGCGAACGTGGCGTCGCCTCGCTCAACGCCGATATCCTCTACGGCCTGCCCGAGCAGTCGCAGGCCCGGATCGCCGATTCGGTGCAGAAGCTTCTGTCGCTTTCGCCCGACCGGGTCGCGCTTTACGGCTATGCCCACGTGCCCTGGATGGCGCGGCGGCAGATGATGATTCCCTCCGACGCGATGCCGACGCCGGAAGAGCGGCTGAAGCTGTTCGAGACCGCGCGTCAGTTGTTCACCTGGGACGGCTACGACGAGATCGGGATCGATCATTTCGCGCGGCCGCATGACGGGCTGTCGGTGGCGCTGAAGGCCGGCCGGCTGCGCCGCAACTTTCAGGGCTATACCGACGACACCGCGCCGGTGCTGGTCGGGCTGGGCGCCTCGTCGATCTCGCGCTTCCCGCAGGGCTACGCGCAGAACGCCCCGGGCACCTCGGACCATGTCAAGGCGATCCGCGACGGGCGGTTTTCCACCGCGCGGGGCCATGCCTTCGGCGGCGAGGATCTGTTGCGCGGCCGGATGATCGAGGCGCTGATGTGCGATTTCCGGATCGACACCGCCGAGATGGTGCGCGACTGGGGCGCGGAGCCGGCGAAGCTGGCGGCGATGTTCGCCGAGGCGAAAGCTGCCTTCGAGGACATGGTCGACCTCTCCGACGAGGGGCTTTACGTGCCGCCCAAGGGCCGTCCGCTGACGCGGATGATCGCGCGGGTGTTCGACGCCTACGACCTGTCGAACGCGGGCCATTCCTCGGCGATCTGAGGCCCGGTCAGGCCGACGCCTGCGCTTCGACGAAGGCGGTGAGTTGCGGCAGGCAGCTGCGGCGCAGGTCGTAGTCCGCGACGATCTTCTGCCGCGCCGCGCGGGCCATCGCATCGGCCCGGCCCGGATCGGCCAGCGTTTCGGTCAGCGCGGCCGACCAGCCGGCAATGTCGAAGAACTCCACCAGCCGCCCGGTCTCGCCGTCGTCGATCATCTCCGCCACCGGCGGGGTGCGCGAGGCGACGATCCGCGCGCCGGCGGCCATCGCCTCCATCAGCGACCAGGACAGGACGAAGGGATAGGTCAGGTAGGCGTGCGCGCGGGTGACCTGCAACAGCGCCAGGTAGTCGGCATAGGCCAGCTTGCCGGTGAAATGCACGCGCGACAGGTCCAGCCGGTCGCCCAGCTCGTCCAGCAGAACCTGTTTCCAGCTGCGGCCGTCGGCCGGCCTGCCGCCATAGCTCACCCCATCGCCGCCGACGATCACCACCTGCGCCTCCGGGCGCGCCGCCAGCACCGCGGGCAGCGCCCGCATGAAGACGTGGTAGCCGCGATAGGGTTCGAGATTGCGGTTGACGAAGCTCAGCACCTCGTCGCCCGGCGCCAGCACCCGGCCCGAGGGCAGCGTGAACCGCGCGGCGGGGTCCGGGCGCACCCGCTCGGTATCTATCCCGTCATGGATCACGGTGATCTTGCCGCGCAGTGGTTCTGGCACCGTATCGGCCTGCCAGCGCGTCGGCGCCAGCGCGGCATCGGCCTGCACCAGCGCCTGCAGAAGATGCGCGGCCCGCGCGGTCACCGGCAGCCGCGCGGCGAGGTCGCGGCGCTGGAACTCGGGGTCGAACCCGGCGTCCAGCCCGGTGGAGCGATACAGGAATTCCGAATAGACGATCAGCCGCGCCTCGGGCCAGACATCCTTGAGAAACAGCGTCTCGCCCCAGCCGGAATGGCCGAGGATCACGTCGGGCAAATAGCCCTTGTCGCGTTTCATCGCCGCGGCGGCGCGGGCCACGCGCAACCCGCGCTCGGCCATCTCGCCATAGGTCCGGGCCAGGGCCGAACCGCCCACGGGCTTGACCGGCTTGCGATACAGCACCCGCGGCACCGGCGAGGGGCGTTCATTGCCCTCGGCGGTCAGCGCCAGAACCTCGTGCCCGCGGCCGGCCAGCGCCGGGGCCAGATGCAGGAACTGGCCGGGGAAGTTCTGATGGATCGACAGGATACGCATTACCACACCGCCGCCGCCGCGCTAGGGTCCGAAGGCCGCTGCCAGAAGCTCTTGGGTGTAGCCGCTTTCCGGCGCGGCGAAGACGCTGTCGGCCGATCCCGCCTCCACCACGTCGCCGCGCTGCATCACCATCACCTTGTGCGCCAGCGCCCGCACCACCCGCAAATCGTGGCTGATGAACAGGTAGGCCAGCCCGTGCCGGCGTTGCAGGTTGCGCAACAGCTCGACGATCTGCACCTGCACGGTCATGTCCAGCGCCGATGTCGGCTCGTCCAGCACCACGACCTTCGGTTGCAGGATCATCGCGCGGGCGACCGCGATGCGCTGGCGCTGGCCGCCGGAAAACTCGTGCGGGTAGCGGCCCATCGCGGCCGGGTCGAGCCCGACCTCGGTCATGATCTCCGCCACCATCGCGCGCCGGTCGCGGCCCGGTTCCACCCCGTGCACGCCCAGCCCCTCGGCGATGATCTGTTCCACCGTCATCCGCGGCGACAGGCTGCCATAGGGATCCTGGAAGACGATCTGCATGTCGCGCCGCAGCCGCCGCAGCGCCCGGCCGGTCACCGACGAGATGTCCTGTCCCATGTAGAGGATCGGCCCCTCCGACCGGATCAGCCGCATCACCGCCAGCGCCAGCGTCGTCTTGCCCGAACCGGATTCGCCGACGATGCCCAGCGTCTCGCCCGCGCGCACACTGAACGACGCGTCGTTGACCGCCTTCACATGCCCGACCGTGCGGCGCATCAGCCCGCGCTGGATCGGGAACCAGACGCGCAGGTTGTCGGCGCGCACCAGTTCCGGCGCATCGGCCGGCACCGGTTCCGGCCCGCCCTGCGGTTCGGCGGCCAGCAGCATCCGCGTGTAGGGATGCTGCGGATCGGTGAAGATCCGCTCCACCGGCCCCTGTTCGACGATCTCGCCGCCCTGCATCACGCAGACCCGGTCGGCGATCCGGCGCACGATGTTCAGATCATGGCTGATGAACAGCATGCTCAGCCCGCGCGCCGCCTTCAGATCGGCCAGAAGGTCGAGGATCTGCGCCTGGATCGTGACGTCGAGCGCGGTGGTCGGCTCGTCGGCGACCAGAAGCTCGGGATTGTTGGCCAGCGCCATGGCGATCATCACCCGCTGGCGCTGCCCGCCCGAAAGCTGGTGCGGATAGTCGGCCAGCCGGGTCTCCGGGTCGCGGATGCCGACCTGGTTGAGAAGCTCTACGATCCGGTCGCGCGCCGCCTCGCGGCGCAGGCCCTGGTGCAGGGCGAGCGACTCGGCGATCTGCTTTTCCAGCGTGTGCAGCGGGTTGAGCGAGGTCATCGGCTCCTGGAAGATGAAGCTGATGTCGTTGCCGCGCACCGCGCGCAACTGCGCCTCGGGCGCGCCGATCATCTCGCGCCCCTCGTAGAGGACGGAACCGGACACCCGCGCGCTTGGCCCCAGCAGCGACACGGTCGACAGCGCCGTGACCGACTTTCCCGAACCCGACTCGCCCACCAGCGCCACGGTCTGACCCGCGTCCACGGAAAACGACACGCCGCGCACCGCGGGGGTCGTCTCGCCATCCTGGCGGAACGTCACCGACAGGTCGCGCACCTCCAGAAGCCGCTTCATTTGAATGTCTTCCGCGGATCGAAGGCGTCGCGCACGCCCTCGAAGATGAACACCAGCAAGGACAGCATGATCGCGAAGGTGAAGAACGCCGAGAACCCCAGCCACGGCGCCTGCAGGTTCTGCTTGGCCTGCAGGGTCATCTCGCCCAGCGACGGCGCGGAGGAGGGCAGGCCGTAGCCGAGGAAGTCGAGCGAGGCGAGGCCCGCGATCGTGCCGGTGACGACGAAGGGCAACAGCGTCAGCGTCGCCACCATCGCGTTGGGCAGGATGTGGCGGAACATGATCACCCGGTCGGACACGCCGAGCGCCTTGGCGGCGCGGACGTATTCGAAGTTGCGCGCGCGCAGGAACTCGGCCCGCACCACGCCGACCAGCGCGGGCCAGCCGAACAGGATCGACACGAAGACCAGCAGTTCGAAACTTCGCCCGAGGATCGCGAACAGGATGATGATGACGTAAAGCGACGGCGTCGATCCCCAGATTTCCAGAAGCCGCTGGAACGTCAGGTCCACCCAGCCGCCGAAATAGCCCTGCACCGCGCCCGCCGCGATGCCGATCAGGCTGGCGCAAGTGGTCACGATCAGCGTGAACATGATCGAGATGCGGAACCCGTAGATCAGCCGCGCCACCACGTCGCGCGCGGTATCGTCGGTGCCCAGCCAGTGGTTGGCGTCGGGCGCCGAGGGCGCGGTGCCGACGTTGTTGATCGTGTTGTAGCTGTAGGGAATCGGCGGCCAGATCATCCAGCCCTTCTCGATCGCCTCGCCGTTCACGATGCCGTCGCCGGCATCCGCGATGACCGCCTCGGGATCGTCCCAGCAGTCTTCCAGCCCGCCGGTGACGATCAGGCATTGCACGGCCGGATCCTTGTAGATCGCCTCGGTCCGGAAATCGCCGCCGAAGGCGGTTTCGGGATAGAACCTGTAGACCGGCACGAACAGGTCGCCCCGGTAGCTCACCACGATCGGCTTGTCGTTGGCGATCACCTCGGCGAACAGCGAGGCGACGAACAGCACCGCGAAGATGATCAGCGACCAGTAGGCCCGGCGGTTGGCCGTGAAATTGCGCCAACGGCGCTGGTTGAGCGGGGAAAGCCGGATCAGCGCCATCAGCCCGCCCGTCGCTCGAAGTCGATCCGCGGATCGACGAAGACATACATCAGGTCCGACAGCAGCCCCACGAACAGCCCGATCAGCCCGAAGACGTAAAGCGTGCCGAAGATCACCGGGTAGTCGCGCGCCACCGCCGCCTCGAAACCCATCCGCCCCAGTCCGTCGAGCGAGAAGATCGTCTCGATCAGGATCGAGGCGCCGAAGAACACGCCCAGGAACAGCGCCGGGAACCCCGCGATCACGATCAGCATCGCGTTGCGGAACACATGGCCGTAAAGAACGCGCCGCTCCGCCAGGCCCTTGGCGCGGGCGGTCATCACGTATTGCTTGTTGATCTCGTCAAGGAAGCTGTTCTTGGTCAGCAGCGTCAGCGTCGCGAAGGACGAGATGGTGGAGGCGATGACCGGCAGCGTGATGTGCCACAGGTAGTCCAGCACCTTGGCCCAGAGCGTCAGCTCCTCCCAGTTGTCCGAAACGAGGCCGCGCAGGGGAAAGATCTTCCAGTACGACCCGCCGGCGAACAGCACCATCAGCAGCACCGCGAACAGAAAGCCGGGGATCGCGTAGGCCACGATGATCACCCCCGAGGTCCAGGTGTCGAACTGCGTGCCGTCACGCACCGCCTTGCGGATGCCCAGCGGGATCGAGATCAGGTAGGCGATCAGCGTCGACCACAGGCCCAGCGTGATCGACACCGGCATCTTCTCGATCACCAGATCGACGACCGAGATCGAGCGGAACCAGCTTTCGCCGAAGTCGAAGCGCAGGTAATCCCACATCATCAGGAGGAACCGCTGCACCGGCGGCTTGTCGAAGCCGAATTCCTGTTCCAGCTGTTCGATGAATTCCGGCGGCAGGCCGCGGGCGCCGAGGTAGCGTTCGTCGCCGCTTCCGGCCATTTCCTGGCCCTGGGTGCCGGCGTCGCCGCCGCCCGCGATCGTCTGGAAGACATCGCCCTGGCCTTCCATCTGGGCGATGATCTGCTCGATCGGGCCGCCGGGCACGAATTGCGTCAGGCTGAAATTGATCACCATGATCCCGAACAGCGTCGGGATCATCAGCATCAGTCGCCTCAGGATATAGGCGCCCATGCCCGCCGGTTCCCTGCCTCTTGCCTGCCCTGCCCGCGGCGCGGATCAGAAGGCGCCCGCGGCCTTCAGCGCCTCGCCCTTCTCGGCGTTGTACCACCAGAAATCCATCTGGCCCAGCGCATAGGGCGGCAGCGTCTCGGGATGTTCGTACATGTCGTAATAGGCGATGGTGTGCTGATCCTTGAACCATTGCGGCACCCAGAACCGGTGCGCGCGCAAGACCCGGTCCAGCGCCTTGACGCGGACCGTGAGTTCCTCGCTCGTCGTCGCCGCCTCGATCCCGGCGATCAGCGTGTCGACGGCCGGATCGGCCAGCCCCATCGCGTTGAACACGTCCTCCACCCCGCCGGAGCCGAAATACTGCTGCAGCCCCGATCCGGGCACGTAGCTCATCGGGAACTGGTGGGTCATGATGTCGAAATCGTGCCTGCGCTCGCGGTTCACCGCCTGCGCGTTGTCGACCCGGTCGTGGCGCGCGTCGATGCCGAGACGGCGCAGGTTCTCGGCATAGGGGTTGATCACCCGGTCGAAGGTCTGGCTGTCGTTGAGGAAATCGACGATCAGCGTTTCGCCGTTGGCGTTGCGGCGGATGCCATCGTCGCCGACGATCCAGCCGGCCTCGTCCAGCAGCGCGGCGGCGCGGCGCAGGTTGCCGCGGTCAAGCTGCCGTGCGCCCGATTCCGGCGCCATCACCGCCTCGCCGGTGAGCACGCCCTCGGGCAACTGGTCGGCCAGCGGTTCCAGCACCGCCAGTTCCTCGGCCGTGGGCAGGCCGGTGGCCGCAAGGTCGCTGTTTTCCCAAAACGAGTGGATGCGCTCGTAAAGCCCGTAGAACAGCGTCTCGTTCGACCATTCGAAGTTGAACATCAGCGCGATCGCCTCGCGCACCCGCGGATCCTGGAACTTCTCGCGCCGCAGGTTCATCACGAAGGACTGGCCGGTGGCCAGCGTGCCGTCCTCCGGCGTGGCCTTGACCACCCAGCCCTTTTCCAGCGCCGGGAAATCGTAGCGCGTCGCCCAGATCAGCGAGGACGCCTCGTTGCGGAAGCTGTAGGCGCCGGCCTTGAAGCCCTCGAAGGCGGCCTCGTAATCGCCGAAATACTCCACCCGGATCCGGTCGAAATTGTGCCGGCCGCGCTTGATCGGCAGGTCCGCGCCCCAATAATCGGGATCGCGCTTCCATGCGATCGACTTGCCGATGTCCATGTCGTCGAGCAGGTAGGGGCCGGAACCCAGGAACGGCTCGTTGCTGGTTTCCTCGAGGTCGCGGCCGGTGGATTCGAAATCCGCCTTCGAGAAGATCGGCAAGCCCCCGACCGACTGGATCAGGTCGCGCTTGGGATATTCCGCCCTGAAGGTGAACCTGATCCGCTGCGGATCCAGCACCTCGGCGGTTTCGACCTGCTGGGCGAGAACGGCGCGGAAGCTGGTCAGCCCCTTTTCCAGGAAGGTCTCGTAGGTGAACAGAACGTCCTCGGCCGTGAGCGGCGTGCCGTCGGAAAACCGCGCCTCGGGCCGGATGTTGAAGATCACCCAGTCCCGGCTTTCGGGGTATTCGATGGTCGAGCACAGCAGGCAATAGACCGCGTCGACCTCGTCCGCGGTGCCCTCCATCAGGCTTTCCAGCATCACCGTCGACAGCGCGCCCGCCCGGCCCTTGATCGTGTAG